>NZ_JBKFGI010000007.1:0-50021 GCF_056171995.1 Romboutsia sp. LXY-2
CAACTGTAAGAGAGCCATATATGATATAAAGGAGTACTCGGGCAAAATAGAAGGTATGATAGATATAGCGTGTAGTTCCATACCAGAAACTTATATACTACCAGATTTCATGAAAAACTTTTCTAATGAATATCCTGATGTAAAATTTAGTATTAGTCACTACGATTCACAGTACGCAATTTCAGAAATATTAAACGAAAGAATTAATTTTGGTCTAGTAGGATCTCAGCCTAACAATCCCCAAATTGAGTATATGGATTTAATAAATGATGAACTAGTACTTATAGCACCTATAGACTTACATATTGAAAATACTGATGGGTATATTGATATTAATGAACTTTATAAATTAAACTTTATTATGAGAAAAGAAGGATCTGGTACTAGAACTCTAATAATGAATACGTTAGGAGAAAAGGACTTTTGTACTAATAAATTAAATATTTTATCACATGTTGAATCTAATGAGGCAATAAAAGAAATGGTTCGTTTGGGCTTAGGGGTTTCATTCGTATCTTACGTTTCTATTATTGATTACTTAAATACAAATAAATTAAGATTTTATAGAGTAAAGGATTTAAATTTCGAGAGAAAATTCTATTTCATATATTCTAAGAAAAAAACTTTCAACCCGTTAGAAGATAAGTTTTTATATAGTATATGTGAATATTTTAATCTTGATTTTTGTAAATAAAAAAACATGTCTCTGCTATAGAGACATGTTTTTTTATTTATTATAAGTTTATATTATAAAATGCTTTATAACCTTTATACATTTCATAAATATCAACTTTAGATACTATTTCATGTGGAGCATGCATGTTAAGCACCCCAACACCACAGTCTATTACTTCTGCTCCGTAGTTAGCTAATATATAGGCGATAGTTCCACCTCCACCTTGGTCAACTTTACCAAGTTCTGCTGTTTGCCATACTACATCTGCTTTATTGAATATTCTTCTAACCTCTGCAGTAAACTCTGCATTAGCATCATTACATCCACTTTTACCTCTAGCACCAGTATACTTACTTATAACTACTCCTCTTCCTAGATAAGCAGAGTTTCTCTTTTCATAAGCATCTGGGAAGTTAGGGTCATAACCTGCTGCAACGTCTGCAGATAATACTTTTGAGTTCGCCATAGCTCTTTTAACTTTAAGTTCACAGTAGTTTTCTTGTAGCGCTATTAATTCTGAAACTGTATTTTCAAAGAACTTAGAATGCATACCAGTATTTCCTTGAGAACCTACTTCTTCTTTATCTACACATAGTGCTACACCAGTGTATTCTACAGACTCGCTGTCTAATATAGCTTTTACACCTGCATAAGAGCATACTCTATCATCATGCCCATATGCTAATACCATTGATCTATCAAAACCTAAATCTCTAGCTTTTCCAGCTGGAACTATTTCTATTTCTGCACTTAAAAAATCTTCTTCTATCATATTATATTTTTCATTTAATATTTTTAATATATTAGCTGCTATAGATTCTTTTTCTTCTCCTTCAAGAGGCATATTACCAATTAATAGATTTAAGCCTTCTCCAGTTATTCCATCAGCTAATTTCTTTTGCATTTGATCTCCTGATAAATGTATTAATAAATCTGTTATACAAAATACAGGATCACTTTCATCTTCACCTATACATATATCTACTTTAGTACCATCATTTAATATAACAACTCCATGTAGAGCAAGTGGTAGTGCTGTCCATTGGTATTTTTTTATTCCACCATAGTAGTGAGTCTTAAAAAATCCTAGGTTAGCTTCTTGATATAATGGATTTGCTTTTAAATCTATTCTAGGAACATCTAAATGTCCACCAACTATTCTCATACCTTTTTCTAAAGGTTGATTACCTATTAAAAATAATGCAACTGATTTATCTTTGTTATTTGCATATATTTTATCTCCAGGCTCTATGCTCCCCTTAGATATTGCTTCATCTACAGATATGTAACCTTTTTCTTTAGCAATTCTTATTACTTCTTTTGCAGAAGTTCTTTCTGTCTTACCACTATCTAAGAAGTTCATATACTCTTTAGAGTATTTCATTACTTCTTCAATATTATTGTTATCCCTTTCTACCTTCCATGCATCTCTAAATTCATGTTTTAAATTCATTTTACCCCTCCCAAGATATTACTTTGATTTTATATAAAAATTTTAATTTTTATTATTGTTCATATGTTGCTCATACTCTTCAGGTGAAACAACTTTAACATTATCAAGTCTTGATCTAAAATGCGCTCTAAAATTTTCTAAGTATTCTTTTCTTAATACGTCTCTTTCAGCGATTTCTTCCGCTGTTAATCCTTCATTTTTATTTTTCTTAGCTAATTCATTTATTCTGTCTAATTTCTTTTGGTCAAACATCTTATTCCTCCTAAATGGTATATTACTTTTAATTAATAAAATAATTTATTGCTTTTTATATTTAATACATTTTTGTTATTATTAAGAAATTCGTCTAAATTGTCACTTATTATAGCTATTCCCTTTTCTATATCTTGTATACTTGCCTTAGCTATATTTATTCTAAAAAATCTATCATCTAATATATTTTCAAAAAAATGTGTCCCTGGTAAAACGGATAGTCCTTTATCTAACATAAAGCTTGCAAATTCCTTAGAGCTATAACCTCTAGGAAGTTCTAAAAGGAAATTTATACCTCCATTACCATTTCTAATTTTTAGCTTATCACACAGTTTTTCATTAATCAATGTTTTTGCTAGATTGTACTTTTCAGTATAAATCTTTTCAATATTATCTAAATAATCATTCCAATTAAAATGCTCCATATAGCAATACATTGATTTCTGAATAAGTCCTGGTGTAGAAATATCTGAAGAGTATTTTGCCCAAAGTATTCTTTTTAATAGTTCTTTTGGCATTTCTACCATACCTATTCTAAGACCAGGCATTAATATTTTTGAAAAACTTTTTATGTATATAACTCTATTTTTATTATCATAGCTTCTTAATGCCTTATTATCACTAGAGCTAAATTTAAAATCACTGATAAAATCATCTTCTAGTATATAAAAATCATACTCTTCTGCTAGCTCTATAAGCTTTTTCTTTTTATAGGTTGAATATGATATTCCTGTTGGATTTTGAAAATTTGGCATTGTATATATTATCTTAGGTTTTATTTTTTCTAATTTTAACTTTAAGATACCTATATCTATTCCGTCATCTAACATAGGAATAGGTATTATTTTAGCCCCCCTACTTTTGAAAACCTCAATAGCACCATTATATGTTGGCTCTTCAACAAATACTACATCTGAGTAGTTGATTAGGCCTTTACATACAATATCTATTCCTTGCTGTGCCCCAGAAATAATTTGTATATTATCTTTTAATGTTTCTATGCCTTTTAACCTTAAATAGTCACTTAACTTTTCTCTTAGCTCCTCTAAACCAAGTCCTTCATCATATTCAAATAGAGAGCCTGCATCCTGAGATAATGCCATATTTACTGCACTTTTAAAGTCATCAATAGGGAATATATCAGCACTTGGATTACCACTATCAAAATGTATTAATCCATCTAGTTTATTTATAGGCTTTTCTTTAATTAAACTAGAAGCAAAAGTTCCGCTACCAATTATTTTATATACATATCCTTCATTCTCTAAAAGTTCATAAACTTTAACAATAGTAGTATTATTTACATCTACATACTGAGATAGCTTTCTAATTGGTGGCAATTTTTCATTTTCTTTTATTTTTTTACTTATAATTAGTTCTTTAATATGATTATATATTTGAAGATATTTACTGTAGTTAGGTTTAAATTCAATATAGTATTTTTCCATTTTTTCACCACTTATATTTGTTATTGTATTCTTGATGGTAATATTTTTCTTTGATATTATGTAGTATATATATAATACCAAAATTTTATAAAAAAGGGGACATATTTATGTATTATGACTATCACGTTCATTCCAATTTTTCTACTGACAGTAAATCTTCCATGGAAGATATGATAAAAAATGCAATAGATTTAGGTTTTAAAGAATTATGCTTTACCGATCATGTTGATTATGACGTTTTAGGTGAACCATTTGAACCAAATTATAAAAAATACTTTGATAATATTACTTTCCTTAAAGATAAGTATACAAATAAGATATCAATAAAAAGTGGTATAGAGTTTGGACTTCAAAAACAGATCATTGATAAATGTAGTTATGATGCAAAGTATAATCCATTCGATTTTATTATTTGTTCACTTCATTCAATTAATAAATTAGATTTATATTACAATAGCTTTTTTAAAAACATTACACAAAAAGAAGCTTACGAAGCTTATTATAATGAGCTTTATACCATTGTGAGAAATTATAAAGATTATTCTGTTTTAGGTCATCTTGATTTAATTAAAAGATATGGAGACTATGACAACATACTAGATGACACCTTATTCTCAGGTGTTATAGAACAAATACTTAAACAAGTAATACAAGATGGTAAAGGTATAGAAATTAATACATCTTCCTTTAGATATAACCTCCCTGATTTAACACCATCTAGGTATATACTTAATGTTTATAAAGATTTAGGTGGCGAAATTATAACTACAGGTTCTGATGCCCACATGACTTCGCAGCTTGGGTATAAGTTTAACTACATATATTCAATTCTAAAAGATATAGGATTTAACTATATTACTACTTTCAATAATATGAATCCACAATTTATAAAGATATAATTATTTTTTTACCTCCTCATGAATATATTTAAACATGAGGGGGTGATTTATTGAGGGTTCCTAATCTTGTACTATCAACTATTGTTTTATTTATCTCTAATTTTGTAGTAAGAGTTTTGGGATTTTTATACAAAATCTTTTTATCACGTTCTATAGGTGAGGCTGGCCTAGGAATGTATCATATGGTATTTAATTTTTTAATGATTTGTTTAGCTTTTACTACCACCGGAATTCCAACAGCACTTAGTTGTTTAGTTGCTAAGAGAAAAGCCTTGGATGATAAACATAATACTAATGCGCTTTTTATTTCCACCTTATATGTAGCATTTTTTATAGCTCTAACAATATCTATATTTATATCACTTAATAGTTCATATTTTTCTATATCATTACTTCAAGATCCTAAACTAAGAATATTTATTTTAGCAATTTGCCCTGCAATAGTAATTATTACGATTTCTAATGTTATAAGAGGATATTATTATGGAATAAAAAAAGTGGCAGTTCCGGCTATAGGTCAGATTATAGAGCAATTAAGCAAGATTTTATTTGTCTTCATGCTCGTATTGTATTTTGATAATAAGATGATGAATTGTTATGCCGCTTTACTTGGAATTTCCATTGGAGAAGGAACTAACATACTTTTCATGACTGTTTTTTTATACAAGGATTATACATTGTCAAATAAATACACAATTAACATTAAAGATTTTTATACTTCTAGTGTTGAAACATTAAAAATGTCTGTCCCTATTACTTGTAACCGTATGTCTAGCGTTTTATTGCAATCAATTAGTTCTATGATGGTACCATCTAGATTAATATTGTCTGGATTCTCATATCATCAGGCTTTAAGTGTATACGGAGTCATAAGTGGTATGGTAATGCCATTTATATTACTTCCTTTTACCGTTGGCTCTGCTTTGGTAGTTAATTTGATCCCCAGTATATCTCAAGAAGTTACATTAGGTGAAAATAAAAAAGTATTGATAAAAATCAAATATGCTCTTGCTCTAACTATATTTGTAGGCTTAGCTTCTTCAGTAATTTTTTATTTTTTAGGAAACGATATATGCTCTTTTGTGTTTAATAATGATATAGCTGGTACTTATTTAAAAGCAATGTTCTTGGTTCCTCTATTTATGTCTCTTAATCAAACTTTATCAGCCATACTTCATTCAATTAGAAAAGAATTTATTGCTAGCATTAATACTATATTTTGTATGGTAATTCAATTAATACTTTTATATATTTTATTACCAATACCTAGTCTTAATATTTATGCATACATATATGTATTAACTATAGTGTCTATGATAAATTGTATATTACATACTTTTGTATTAATTAAAACTATTAAGAAGTTTAAGTGTTAGGAGGTAAAGATGAACACTAATAATAAAAACAGAAGTCCATTTTATATTTATACAGATAAAAACTGCTTATACATCAAAAATATTAACTCAAGTACTGAGAAGCTTTATAATAATGTCTTTAAATACAGTGCTAATGTAGATAGTAATAATAGAATTCATATTTGTTGCATAGATACATCTGGTAAATTAATTCATATTACAAGTAATAATAATCATTGGAAGAAGAAAGTCGTACATAAGATATTTAATAACATTAAAAATATTAAAAACATGAGATTGTATATAGTTAACAATTATTTAAATATATTTGTAGTAGAAGAAAATCCTCTAGCTGAGGGTCTTCATAGAGTATCTCATATAAACTTTAGTCCTAAAAATTATAAGGTTTCCAAGTATCAAATAAATAATATTCTTAAAGACAATTCTTCTATTTATAAGCTTACAACTGATAGTCTATCTAACTTTGTTTTTCAATATAAATCCTCTAGCACACTTTCTAGGGATTGTGAAGATAATACTATTATATATAACAATACATCACGAACTTGGTTAACTCCAGGTATTAATCCTAAAACTTGTAATACTCTCAATGACTATTCTAATTCTGATATTAGAGACGATATTTTTGATTACTGTTATAGTATTGTATACAAGATATAAAAATAAAGAGTATCTCATAAGAGATACTCCCTTTTTTATTATCTTGCTTTATTATCTGTGACACCCACAAGAGTTATTTGTAGGTTTTGTCGCATTTGCTCCACAATCGCTAAAGTCGCATACTTTAGAGAAAGTGTCTACTACTCTTGGTTCTATTGCTTGTGGTGCACCAAGAACTACTATTTGTTCTCCAATTAATATACTTACTATTTCTTCTAAACAGCATATTACATCTATTCCATTAGGAATATCTAAATCATAGTGTCTTTCGCCTTCATGACAGCAGCAGCTTAAGAATGATTTTCCTATACAATCTACTGTTAATCCAGTTTGATAGCTTTGTCTTAAATTAAATGGTCTTCCATTTGATGGAACACATATAGGAGCTGATAATGTGTTGAATACAAATCTTACTCTTTCTTCTTTACATTTTTTAGAATCTCTTCTGCTAACTGGGTATGCTAAAGCTACAAACTCTGTACATCCACAGCTACCTCTTAGTTCTAGTACTAGACCTTCAACTTCTACTACTAAACCTCTTTGTTTGTAAGATACAGATGTTCCTTTTCCTTGATTACAGCACTCATTATTCTTTACTCCACAAACTGCATATTCAAAATTAGATTGGCATTCTTTTCCATGTTTATGTTGTAGTGGTACTACTTCATAATCTTCTAAAGTTGTATATCCTGGGTCAATAAAAATGTCATCATAGTTTATACATATTTTTTCTATTGTTACTCCTACTTGTGCTCCTGTTGGAACTGGACCTATTACTTCTACTACTTCTATTTCAAAGTGTACTGGTCCTCCATGTTCATCTGTTCCATCTGTGAATGTTTGGAATCTCATAGTATCAAATACTCTACTTGCTTCTATTGCATATGGTATTGCACAAGCTACGTTAAAGTTTTGAGGAACTATAGGATTACAGCAAGTTGGTCCACATGGATTATCAAAGCAAGTTTTAGCTTCTATATCACATGGTTCACATTCTTTTTTGTGTGAATGGCAATCGCATACACAGTGGCATTCACATTCATTTTTATGTGGTTTGTTACATCCACAATCACAATCATGTTTATGTGGCTTATTACATCCACAATCACAATCATGTTTATGTGGTTTGCTGCATCCACAGTCATCTTCATTTCCACCGATAGGTTTTTTACATGCTCTTGATATTTCACAAGGTATGTTTTCTTCTACATAGTTTTCATAAACTTCTACATCGTTTGTCATTGGGGCTTGTTTTTTATTCATTATTTTTCTTTTATTTTTTTTAAGATCTTGCATTGCTTGTTGTCCTCCCCTTACAAAAATATTATAGGTGTGCTGGCTTTATTAGCCTAATTCATATTATGCATATTTATTAATAATTGTTACTTAACCTAATATATACTTACTAAAAAGTAGAATAAAAATTTTTTTTGTAAATATATATATAGTATGAATATTTTTGTATAGGAGGAAATAAATGAGTTTTATTAATAATTGTTCTACAATAATTAGACGTTCTAATAAAGAGATGTTTTATATACATTATGATAATGGAATTCTATTCGATTACTATAATAATAATGGCGAATTTGTACAATCAAAAAAAATAAAAAATAATAGATTTGTAGATTTTACTAATGCATATTTTACTTTAGACAAATACGATAATGTATATGGTATTTATAATGATAATGGTCTTAAAATGGTTGATATTCCTAAATACTCTAATAATATTAATGAAAGACCTATATTAAACTATGATGTAACTAAATTTAATATATTATTCCCATACATACATACCATAGATGACTCAATTCACATTATTTATCATGTATTTAATAACAATTCTCCTAATAGCTCTGCTCTTTTACATCACTATAGACATAATGGTGTTTGGACTGAGAGTAAAATTGATTTTGTAAATCAGATTATTGCTGATAATTTTTCTGTGATATGGGTTTCAGATTCCCCTATAATTTTTTATTTTAACTTAGTTAATGGATATGAAGAACTATTTTTTTCTAGGTTTAATTCAAGTACTGTTACTTGGTCTAGTCCAGTTCAAATTACAAACTCTAAAAAGAATAAGTTATATTTATCAGTCTTAAAAGACAATATGAATTTTTATCATATTACATTTTGTGAAAATGGTGGAAATGGATATGCTGTTAGATATATTAATGGTTATTTAAGTGAAAATTCTATGGATATAGATACATCAACTTATGTAACAGGTCCTTCTACTTGCATGTATCCTTCATTTATTAAAGAAAAATCTAAGCTTTATATAATGTGGGTTAATTACGGAAAGCTACACACATCATTTTCAAATAATCTCGGAAAGGAATGGAGTGAGCATAATATAGACGATTCTAGTATTGAAGATGATTTTGTAAGATCAAACTTCTATTCAAATTATGACTCTGATAGTGTCTATAATGTTAGTTCTGTTTTTACAACTCGAGATGACATAGGAATTCTTGGTTTTTGATAAATTTATATACGAAAAAAAAGTGTTGCTAATGCAACACTTTTTTTATCCCAAAACACCGGCGGCCCAATAAATTCAGACCCGAGATACTCCCAGGTGGGTGACCTACTAGTAGTCTTTAAAGTCCCATTAATATAACAGGCATGATATTAACTACTAAACATGATCTCCCGTTTAACATTTGTCGGTTGAATTTAAATAGGCACAATCGAATGCTTCAGGATTTATAATACTATTATATAATAAAACTCCAGATTTTAAAAGTGGTTTTATATAGTAATTGTTAAAATATTATGATTTTTTTACTTTTTTTGGTTTCCCATAACTATGTATCTAATTTTCATAGTCATCTTCATCATAATCTTCGTATTCCTCATACTCTTCGTACTCTTCATATTCTTCATATTCATCTTCAAAGTCATCATAGATTGCTTCACTAGATGAATATTTCTTTTTACTTTTACTTCCTACGTAGCTATCGTCCTCTCCCCTTAATAAACTACCTAGTAATTTAAGATTATTTACACTTCCTAGATTATTAATGTTTGCTAATGAGCTTAAACTAAATCCACCTTCACCAAAATCGTCAGGTAAAAATAATTCTGCGAATAAATCTATTTTTTTCTTCATATCTATAGCTTTTTCAATAGATTCTTTTCTCTTTTCTGGAAATACTTCAAGTATTTCTTTTATCATCATATTTTTCTTATCATCATCATCCATGCTTCTAAAGAAATTAGTTTCCATCTCATCATCATTCTCATCTATTCCACTTAGCTTTTTTATTCCTCTTACTAAATCCAGCATACTTTCCAATTTAACTAATATTTTTCTTTCTTCTCTGGTCATATATTTCTTTGTTCTTGTTATTATTTCCATACCACGTTCTAAATCTTCATCGCTTAAATCCATTAATTTTAAGCCCTGATTAATATCATTCATATCAAAATTGAATAAATTATCACTGTCCCCCTTTTTACGTTTTACTTTTCTAATTTTTTTTCCATCACTAGATTTTTTAATTCTTTCTCTTGAGGATTTACGCTCTCGGTCTAGATTATTATGTGAAGAGTTATCAACTGACTTGTTTGTTTTAGTTTTTGTTTTATTATCAAATAAAGATATATTTCCATTACTTAATGCTATTATTCCGAGTATTAGCAATAAATTATTCAATCCAGTCACCCCTTAATCTATACTACTCCCTAATATATAAACTATGTTTTCTTAAATGTTAATGTTACTTTTTTTTGTAGTTTTTGCATATACATAATTTATAGGAGAATTTATTATAATCTCATGTATTATTCACCAATGTAATATTATTCCTATATATAAATAATATGTGAATAATCCAATATATATTATTGAAAGGGGCATATTTATGAAAAAAGTAGATACTGATGCATTAGAAAAGTTTGCAAAACAAAAAAACATTGATAAGGATAAAATAGAAAAAATTGCAGACAGCTACAAAGGCAAATCACAAAATGAACTTATGGAGGAGCTTGTTAAGATAGGAAAAACTTTAGAGGGTAAAGAAGAAGTTGTATCAAAGTTTAAAACATTCTTAGATGAAGATCAACGTAAAAAATTAGATACTATAATGAATAAAATATCAGAATCTGAAATACAAGATAAAATTGAATCTAAAAAATCAAAATCTAAAAGCTCTAAATTACAAGAAAAATCCACAGATACTTCTACTGGCAAAAAGAAAGTTAAAAAAGTAAAGAAAGTAAAAAAATCTAGTACTAACGAATAAGGATTTAAAAAGCTTCATATAAAAAAGTGTAATCTCTTAAGAGATTACACTTTTTATTATATAACGGTAATTTTAGTTTTCTAATTTATAATGTATATTATTTATTAAATTGTCTTTTATGCATTTTCCCTTTTCTAACATATCCTTGCACTTTGTGCTGTACATATCATGCAATTCTTTATTCTCTAAGCCATTTAAATTTACCTTTACGTTTAGTATAGCTCCTTCTAATCCTGCATACATCATCAGCGTACCAACACCTATATCAGTAATCGCATTTTGATTTCCATGTTGAATTAAATAATCAACTATTTCTAAAGCTTCAAGGGATAATCTTGCAGTTTTAAAAGGAACATCTATTGAGAATATTGTAGCATCCTCCATAGCTCTTTTTCTTGCTTCGATTTCTTCTTCTGTGTCTTTAGGCATCTTTATAGCTTTCATAAATTCTTTGAATGATTCTGTATCTTCATCTATCAGCTCAACTAATTCATGCCTTAAATCACCTAATTTATTAAACCTTTCTACAAACTCTAGTCTAATCTCTTCATCTAATGCTTCGTATTTTTTCTTTCCAAAGCTTAAATGAGCCATCATTCTAGCTAATCCTACCCCTACATCACTTGCAAGTGCAGCTACTGATCCTCCTCCAGGTGCTGGAGAATTAGAATCTACCTCACTTGAAAAATCTACTAGAGTCATTTCTACTAATTTCATGCTTTATCCCCCTAACTTATTAGCAATTTATTGTCTCTACATTATGTTCATATGAAACACGTTTATTATTAACTACTAATGTCCCATTTTTATAAACTCTATCAACATGATTTATTCCAAAATGATACATTAAGTACTCTACATTTGGCGCATCAAATATTACTAAATCTGCTTTTTTGCCTATTTCTATAGAACCTACTTCATTTTGTCTATCTACAGCATATGCAGCATTTATTGTAACTGCATTTAATACTTCATTAGGAGTCATTTTAAGACCTAAGCATCCAAGCTGCATTGCAAACTGAAGATTTTCACTTGGGCAACTGCCTGGATTATAATCGCTAGATATGGATACTGCTGCTCCCATATCTATCATTTTTCTTGCATTTGCATAGGATTTATTTAAGTTAAAAGATGTTCCTGGAAGAATATTTGCAACAACATTGTTATATGCCATTTCTTTAATACCCTCTTCACTAGCCGCCATTAAATGGTCGGCTGAAACACAACCTACTCTTGCTGCTAATTCAGCGCCTCCTAATGATACTATTTCATCTGCATGTATTTTTAGCTTATATCCTAATTTTTTAGCCTCAGTTAGTATATATTCACTTTCTTCAATATTAAACACTGCATCTTCACAAAATACATCACAAAACTCAGAAAGTCCTAATGCTTTTACTTTAGGAAGCATCTCTTTTACTATTAATTCTATATATTCTTTACTATTTTCTTTATATTCTTTTGGAACTGCATGTGCACCTAAAAATGTATGTACCAAGTCTATTGGATGGCTTTCATCTAATTTTTTAGCTACTTCTAACTGCTTAATTTCTGTTTCTAATTCTAATCCATAACCACTTTTAGCCTCAACAGTAGTAACTCCAAATTCAAGCATTCTATCTAGGCTTTTTTTAGCTTTATCATATAGTTCTATAAATGATGCTTCTTTTGTTGATTTTACAGTACTTAATATTCCTCCGCCCTGCTTTAATATATCTAGATATGGAACTCCAGATAACTTCATTGAAAACTCATTTTCTCTAGATCCACCGTGAACAAGATGTGTATGTCCATCAATAAGACCTGGTGTAACTAGAAGTCCATTCGCATCTTGAATTTCTGTATTTGCTTGTATAATCTCTTTATAATCTTCTCCAGTTCCTATTTGAACAAATTTACCATCACTAATAGCAACATAAGCATCTTCTATTATTTCTAATTCATTCATAGCTTCCTTTACTTTAGGTGAGTAGCTATTTTTACAAGTTACCAACTTTCCAATATTTTTAATTACTAAGTCTATATTCATGTTATTACTCCATTAAACTAGTTTCTAATACTTTATTTAAATCAAAGTTTTCTAAACCTAAATAGTAACTTGCTGCATCTATTAAAGCTTCCATAGGACAAAGACCTACTACCTCACTTCCCATTACATTAACACCATATCTTCTTGCTTCCATCTTTACTGCTTCATAGGCTCTATAAATGCTAGTTTTTGTGTAGTCAGTTAAATTCATAGTAACTTGAGTCATATTTCTTTCAGGTATTTCTACTGGCCCCGCTTTAATATATCTATATCCTCCATTAGAGTGTCTTATAGTTTTTGCAATATTAGATGCTATTTGAATATTTGTAGTATCAAGATTTATATTATAAGCTATAAGTGGTCTTCTAGCTCCTATCGCTATTGCCCCTGCTGTTGGATGCTTTTTAGCTTCTCCAAAATCAGGTGCCCAGTTTGGATCATCAAATTTAGCATCTAAACCTTCATACTCACCTTTTCTAACTGTCGCTAGGTTTTCTCTTTCCGGCTTTGTAGCTGCACTTTCATATAAGAATACAGGTATGTTATATTTTTCAGAAACTTCTTTGCCTAACTCTTTAGATAAATTTACCGCTTCTTCCATAGTCATATCTTTTATAGGAATAAAAGGACATACGTCTGTTGCACCAAATCTAGAATGCTGACCTTCATGAGCATTCATATCTATTAAAGATGCTGCTACACCTATACTTTCAAGCACTGCTTCTTTTACTTTCTGAGGTTCCCCTATTACTGTAACAACTAATCTGTTGTAGTTCTTATCAGGTTCATAGTTTAATAATTTTACACCTTCTTTTCCTCTTAATGGATTAACTATTTTTTCTATTTTCTCTAAATCTCTTCCTTCACTAAAGTTAGGAACACATTGTACTATAGCCATAATAAAATCCCCTTTTCTGCATTAGAATATTGTTATTATAAATTTTTATTAACTAAACTATCTATTAAATCTTCATCTACTATGTATGGAAGTGTTATGTGGTCTTTTCCTTCACACATCTTGTTATATTCCATTACTGTAGTTATAGAGTTATCATTTCTAGCCCATGCACGTCTCGCAACTCCATTCATAACATCCCAAGGCATAGAAGTTCTTAATATATCATCAACTCTTTGAGAACCATCAAGAACCATCCCAAATCCACCATTTATAGATTTTCCTATTCCTACTCCTCCACCATTATGAAGAGCCACTAAACTCATACCTCTTGCACAGTTTCCTGCAAAACAGTGAGTTGCCATATCAGCCATTATATTACTTCCGTCTTTAATATTTGATGTTTCTCTAAATGGTGAATCGGTACCTGATACGTCATGATGGTCTCTACCTAACATTACTGGTCCTATTTCACCTTTTCTTACCATATCATTAAATTTAAGAGCTATATTCGTCCTACCCATAGCATCTTGATACAATATTCTTGCCTGAGTTCCTACTACAAGCCCATTTTTCTTTGCATCTCTTATCCAAGCCCAGTTATCTCTGTCTTGGTATCTTCTTTCAGGATCTATACAATCCATAGCCGCTTTATCAGTTTTTATTAAATCTTCTTCTTTGCCACTTAAGCAAACCCATCTAAATGGACCATATCCATAATCAAATAATTGTGGTCCTAATATATCTTCTACATAAGATGGGAATATAAATCCATCCTTTTCATCTACACCATTTTTTGATATTTCTTGGCATCCTGCATCATAAACAGCTTTCATAAAACTGTTACCATAATCGAAGAAATAAACACCTTTAGCATGTAATTTTTGAATAACTTCAAAGTGCTTAACTAATGTTTTATCTACTAATCTAATAAATTCTTCTTTATCCTCAGCAAGTAATCTTGTTCTCTCTTCAAAAGTTATCCCTTGTGGGCAATATCCACCATCATACACTGCATGGCAAGAAGTTTGATCTGAAAGTAAATCAATATGTACACTATTCTCAAGTGCATATTCTAGTAAGTCAACTATATTACCATGATATGCTATAGCACAAGGTTCTTCTTTTTCCATATATTCATATGCCATATCAAAAGCTTCTTTACATGTGTTTGCTACCTTACTTACCCATCCTTGTGTGTATCTTGTTTCTATTCTTGAATAATCAACTTCAGCAATTATTCCTACTCCACCAGCTATTTCAACAGCTTTTCCTTGAGCACCACTCATTCCTCCTAAACCAGAAGTAACGAATAACTTTCCTCTTAAATCAGAATTACTATCTACTCCTAATACAAGTCTTCCTGCATTTAGTATAGTTGAATATGTTCCATGAACTATCCCTTGAGGTCCAATGTACATCCAACCACCAGCTGTCATTTGACCGTAATTTGATACTCCTATTGCCGCTGCTCTTTTCCACTCTTCTTGATTATCAAACATACCTATCATTAAACCATTAGTAAGTATTACTCTTGGAGCATCTGGCTTTGATTTAAATATTCCAACAGGATGTCCTGACTGTAATACTAAAGTTTGATCTTGAGTTAGCACTTTTAAATACTTCATAACTAATTGATATTGCATCCAGTTTTGGAATACTTGTCCTGTTTCACCGTAAGTTACAAGTTCATATGGATATAACGCTATGTCAAAGTCTAAGTTATTATCTATCATAACTTGGAAAGCTTTTCCCTCTATACAATTTCCATTATAAGTATCTATAGATTTTCCATTTAAATTTCCTTCTGGTCTAAATCTATATCCATATATTCTTCCCATAGTCATTAATTCATTGAAAAATTCTGGTGCTAATTCTTCATGATATTCTTCTGGTATATATCTTAAAGCATTTTTTAATGCTAGTTTTATATCTGATTGCGATAATTTTGCTTCTCTTTTTGGAGCCCTTCTTATTCCTTCTATGAATTTAGGAATTTCCTTTGGTATTACATCTAATTTTATACTCATAGAGTTTTGTATATCTTCATTTGAAAATTGCAGTACCTTCTCAATGCTACTCATATTATCTCCTCCACAATTATTAAGCTAAACTTTCAGATAATAAATCTTCATCTATTAAAATCTCACTGCCTATTGCTTTTTCAACAGCATTAACTAATAAATTTTTCTTTATTATATCTTCACAAATATTTATTTCTCTGTACATTACTCTGTCTTTATCTATAAATGGAGTGTGCTCTCTTACTATTTGGTATGCTGCTTCACTACCTACACCTAGCTTCTTTTTACCTCTTAAATCTATAGCTTGTGCTGCTCCTAAGATTTCCATAGCAACAACTTTTCTAGCATTTTCCATTATTTCTTTTGCTTTTCTAGCAGCTATTGTACCCATCGATACATGATCTTCTTGGTTTGCTGATGATGGTATTGAATCTACACTTGCTGGATGTGCTAATACTTTATTTTCTGAAACTAACGATGCTGCACTATACTGCACTATCATAAATCCTGAGTTTAATCCACCTTTATTTACTAAGAATGCTGGAAGTCCATGACTAAGGGCTGGATTTACTAATTTTTCTAATCTTCTTTCTGATATATTTGCTATTTCAGATAATGCAATTCCTAAAAAGTCAAAAGCTAAAGCCATTGGTTGACCGTGGAAATTACCACCTGATATTACGTCTTCTTGTTCTGGGAAAATAATTGGATTGTCTGTAACTGAGTTGATTTCTATATTGATTTTATTTTTTACATATTCTATTGCATCTTTACTTGCACCATGTATTTGAGGAGTGCATCTTAGCGAGTAAGCATCTTGCACTCTAAGATCACCTTGCTTTGTTGTCATTTCACTATCTTTAACTAACTCTAATAAGTTTTTAGCTGTATTTATTTGACCTTTATGAGGTCTAACATTATGGACTCTTTCATCCATTGCACATGTTATTCCATTTAAAGATTCCATTGTAAGAGCATATGCTATGTCTGCTGTTTTTAAAAGGTTTATAGAATCATATAAAGTATGTACACCTACTGAAGTCATAGCTTGTGTACCATTTATTAATGCTAATCCTTCTTTTGATGAAAGATACTCTAAAACTTCAATTCCTGCTCTATCCATTGCTTCTTTAGAGCTTAATAACTCTCCTTTGTATATAGCTTCTCCTTCTCCTATCATGGTTAATACCATATGTGATAATGGTGCTAAGTCCCCTGACGCACCTAATGATCCTTTTTCTGGTATTATAGGATGAACTCCTTTATTAAGCATATCCACCAAAGTTTGAAGAGTTTTTGTTCTTACACCAGAGAATCCCTTAGATAAATTATTTATTCTAAGTAACATTATTCCTCTAACAATATCTTCACTAAGAGGGTTCCCTACTCCACATGCATGACTTATGATTAGGTTCTTTTGTAATTTTCTAGAATCTTCTCTTGATATCGCTACATCTGAGAACTTTCCAAAACCTGTAGTTATACCATAAGAGATTCTCTCCTCATCTACTAGTTTATCTACTAGCGCTCTAGCTTTTGCTACTCTTTCTAAACTTTCCTTAGTTAATTCTACCTTAAAATTTTCTCTAGTAACCTTTACAATGTCATCAATTGTTAAACTGTTACCATCGATTAATATTTTTTCCATAGCCCATCCCCCTTATTTTCTTTAAATTTTCACAAATATAAGTCTAAATAAACTGACAGCACTTAAATAATAACAACATTTTAAATATTTCTACATATACTTCTGTAATCCTCCCCTTAATGATTTTTATTTGTTATATTAATATTTATTTTTTGGATACAGTATATAGATTATTTATATTTACATTTATAAATTTTAAATTTTTCATACAAAAAGCGTATTGTCAATTAAGACAATACGCCATCTATAAAAAGTGTTATTTTTATCTTTCTATAACACTTTCTCTTTCAATTATTCTGTATGGTAATTCCATCTTTTTCTCTTCTAAAGGCTCTTTATTAATAAGCTTTATTACCATTCTCATTGCAACTGCACCCATATCATATAATGGTTGATATACAGTAGTTAACTTAGGTCTATACATTTTTGCTATCTTGACATCATTAAATCCTGCAACAGATACGTCCTCAGGCACTTTGTATCCTGCATCACAAATAGCATTTATAGCTCCTATAGCAGCTTCATCACCTGTTACAAAAGCAGCTTCTGGTACTATACCTTCATCTAATAACTCTTTCATACTACTATATCCTGCTTCATATGTAGTACCGCCATGTTTAACTAACGATTTATCTAATTCTATGCTATTTTCTTTTAGTGCTTTTTCGTATCCAGAAAGTCTTTCCATTTCTAGTACTGTATCATCTTCACTAGTCATAACAAATGCTATTTTTTTATGACCCTTATCTATAAGATATTTTGTCATATCGTATGTAGCTTCTACATTACTTGTACTAACTGTATGTATATCATAGTTTCTAGCTGTTTTACTTATATATGTTGCTGGTATTCCACAGTTTTGTATATAGTTTATATGATCTTCTTCTACTATCCAAGATATCATAACTATACCTTCAACTTGTTTCGCTCTTAATAAGTTTATGCTTTTTAATTCTTGTTCTTTATCAGAGTAAGTATTTGCTAAAAGTATATCATAATCATACATTTTAGCTACTTCCTCTATTCCATTTAATATTTCATTTACGAAAGAATCTGATAGTTCTGGTACTATTACACCAATTAGTTGGCTTTTCTTTGTTACTAAGCTTCTCGCTAATGGATTCGGTACATATCCAGTCTCCTTAATAACATCTAAAACTTTTTGCTTTACCTCATCCGTTACTGGCTTTGAATCATTTATAACTCTTGAAACTGTCGATATTGAAACTCCTGCACGTTTTGCAACGTCTTTAATAGTTATATTACTTTTCATGTCAAAGTCCCTCCTTCAAGTTAATTTATCTATAGTCGTACTAATTCGTAATTAAATTTATATTTTACCATAAAATCAAAATAATATAAACATAATAATTGTTAATAATCAAATTTTTATTTTTTATTATTTTCCCAATATTCTAATTATGTATATTTTACATAATTATTATACCCATCTCTATATTTAATAAAATAAAAAGTGTTGGTATTAAATACCAACACTCTTTTTTACTATGCTATGGATTTTCTAGCAACCACAGCCGCAGTCTTCTCCGAAGAATCCTCCACATGAACATGTTATTAATAATAATATTAAGAACGGTATCCATGCCATTATATCTATATCTACCCAAGTTTCACCAAATGCTAGGAATAAGAAGAATAGTACTATTATCCACCATGCTCCTCCTCCAAAACAACCATCTTCTCCAAAGAATCTACTTAACATAATAATTTCCTCCCAATAATAAAAAATTTAGCAGTTTAAAATTAGTCTATGCATGCTCCACAACTGCAAAGTATTAATAATACTATTAAGAAAGGTATCCATGCCATTATGTCTATATCACACCAACTGTCACCAAATGCTAGGAATAAGAAGAATAGTACTATTATCCACCATGCTCCTCCTCCAAAGAATCCTTCTCCACCAAATAGTCTATCTAACATTGCTTGCAACCTCCTGTTGATATTTAATTTATTGAGCTTTCGCTCTTAACATATACTATGCAAGAAATATACTTTGTGATAATAAATTTTAAATTTTATTTTTAGATATACAATAGAAAAAGTGCCAATTAGCACTTTTTCTTTTTAACTAGCAATCAAAATCATTGTCTAAGCATCCACAGTCCGCTTCCCCGAAGCCTTGACCACATGAACAAACAATTAATAATAAAATTAAAAATGGTATCCAGTCAGTTATACAAATTTCACTCCAGCACTCTTGGAAAGCAAGGAACAAGAAGAATAATACAATTATCCACCATCCACTTCCACCAACATTATCAAATATTCTTGTAAGCTTACTACTCATATAAAATCCCCCTATGAAAAAATTATATTTTATGTATGAACTAAGAAGTCTCTTTATATCCACCCTTTCATTACCATAGTATGCAAAAATAAAAAAAGTGTTATTCTTTTTTTAATATCTATAAAAAATTCGCTTTGGTCGTGTCGCCAACAACTTCGTCCGTTGCGTAAAAAAAGAGGCTCTTTTTTGAGCCCCCCTTATATTAACAGCATCCACATCCATCAAAGTCAAAGCTAGTTAATAATAATACTAGTAATACTACCCATATTAAAATATTATCTTGGCAGAATATCCATTCTATAAGATCGTCTCCTAATAGTAATATTGCTCCTATTATTAAAATTATTATTAATCCGCCTCCTCCAAAGATGCCATTACAACCGCATCCACCAAAAAGACGAGAAAGTTTTTGTTCATTTGACATAATGTTGCCCCCTTATTATTATTTATAGGTTGTATTTAATACCTATCTAATAAATAATATGTAGAATTTGTCAAATTGTTACATCATGTCTAAGTTTTAGCTTGTACAATTTTATAAAACAAAAAAGAAATCTAATAGATTTCTTTTAAAATACAAATATTTAATTGCAACAGCCATCATCAAAGTTAAATAATAATAATATTATTAAAATTATCCATATCCACACACTTTCATCTTCTAAGAAATTATCCAAAATATCTGTACATAAAAGCAAAAAAACTATTACTATTATTATTAATAGTCCTCCACCAAAAAGGCCATCTTCGCCTCCAAACAATCGGGATAGAGTATCTTCTAATTTTGACATGACCTTCCCCCCTTAAAACATTAAAGTGATAAATTACACCTTTAACTAAATATATGTATTATTTTACGAATTCGTTACTTCCTTAATACTTTTATTAACCAATTTATCTAATTCCTTTTCTCCTAATGAGTTATACTTATTAACCTCTTCTAAATACTCTTCTTTATTCTTCCACTCTGTTATACTGTATATTAAACTTTCTATTGACTTTATTTTGTACTCTTTGTAGTCAGAAACTAGAATTGATGTTTTTGAATTTTCCATACCTCTCTTTAAAGTCATTAATCTAGATATGTACTCGTCTTTCTTTTCCTCTACATAATCTTCTTTTTTCACTACATCTTCTAGAATCATATTAGACTCTATAACATAGTACTTCATCTTTTGCATATCTAACGTTATAGAATTGTAGTATAAGTTAACTAATATAACTAGAAAAATACATATAGATGATACTAGTAATCCTATCTGCTTCATAACATTTCCTCCTTAGTTATTGTATATATTAAATTTATATTCATTTTTAATAAATTTATTACTTTTTATTAATTTCTGTATTGAAAAATTTTCAATATTATATTAAACTACAATTAAAATTATGAAACTGTTTTTTAGGAGGATCAAAAACAATGTTTGAAAAAGTAAGAATGATAATAGCAGAACAATTAGGAATAGATAACTTAGGTGATATAACTTTAGAAACTTCTTTAGCTGAAGATTTAGAAGCAGATTCTTTAGATGCAGTTGAAGTTATAATGGCTTTAGAAGATGAGTTTTCTATAGAAATACCAGATGAAGAAGCTGAAAATTTCAAATCAGTAAAAGATATTGTAAAATTCATAGAAGAAAATAAATAAAAAAAACCGAGTTAAAAACTCGGTTTTTTTATTTAACAACAACAATCATTGTCATAATCACAATTATTATTATTTAGTAAAAATACTACAAATATTATTAGCACAATCCATATTAAAGAATCATTTTGTTCAAAGAAACATTCAAATCCACCGTTTCCAAGTAATAGAAATGCTAATAATCCCACAATAATTAATATCATAATGGTATTATTATCTTCACCACAATTAAAACCTCTAAGAAGATTTTTTATAGTATCCATAACTATTCCCCCTTTATTATGTACCATAAATATAGACCTATCCTCTATTAAGTATATGAACAAAGGTATTAACAATTGCATGTCTACTATTTATTTTTCTTCGTAGAACATTATGTTCTTAATTGTAATATCTATAGAACCATCTTCATTTTGTCTTATACTGTACTTCATTGGATCTTCAAAATCTGATAAATTACCTTTTATATCAAATCCATTATCCGTTCTAATACTTCTCTTTTTAAGCTTTTTCTCCACCCATTTTTTATCTATACTAAATCCTTCGTCTAAGCCCTTATCTTCCATATGCTCTTTAAAGCTATCTTTAAGATAATCATCAGATATAGAATTTTCTATAAAATCATTAAGATCAACTTCATGTTTCTCTTTTAATGTATAGTTTAGTATACTTCTAACATCTTCAGCTTGCTTTATATCATTGCTTAAAGCATTTGTTATCCAGTTTTCTGCAGAGTTCTTGAATACTTTTGTTTTGTACTTATCATCATCTATTTTTTGGGCATTTAAGAATTCAGAAATAAACTTAGACTCACTTTCTTCTTTTTCTGCATCCTTGTCTAACAGTCTTAAGTGATATTCATCATTAATCCCACTAGCTCCTATAATAGCACATTGCTTTTGTCTTTGAGTTTCTGGTATACCTATTTCATTTGGAACCATTTGTATATTAAATTTATCATCTACAAACTCTATAGAATGAGTATATAGCTTTTTATAATCTAACTTTAATATAGCCACGTTTTTTTCATCTTTAACTGTGTATAAACAAATAGCTAAATCACAAGATTCTAGCTCTGCATTTATTTTCATAACTTCAAATAAATATGCAGCTATTTCCTTAGAGTTTGCTAAAAAAGTATTTTCATCATATATAATTTGTTCACAACAATTTTTTATAACATTGTCATTATAATCCTTAAAAACACCTTTTCTTAAATCATCATCTTTAACAACTCTTTTTATAACTTTTTGGAAAAACTTATCTACTTCCTGATTTACTTTACCTTCAAAGTCATTTAGTATTGGCATGTCACTATTTTTATCTAACACGTGAACAATAAACTTATGTATAATCATACTTTCACCTCTGTAATATTTTATAATTTCTATCTTAATTTATTAATTAATTCTTCTATATCTTTTGGTAAGCTCGCTTTAAATTCTAATTTTTCTTTTGTTCTAGGTTGTTCAAAAACTAAACTGTATGCATGAAGAGCTTGTCTATTTATCAAGTTTATGTCTTCATATCCATATAGCTCATCACCTATAATACCATGACCAATATACTCCATATGAACTCTTATTTGATGAGTTCTACCTGTTTCAAGTTTTACCTCTAATACAGTTGCATCTTTTAGTCGTTCAAGGACTTTATAGTGAGTTACCGATGCTTGCCCCTTTTCATCTACTATTCTTTTTATACTATCTTCTGTTGGTCTGTGTATAGGCTGATCTATTGTTCCTTCATCATTTTCTAATATTCCTTTTACAACAGTTATATACTTTTTTTCCACCTTATCTTCACTCATAGCTAATGATAACGTATGATGTGCATAAGCATTTTTAGCAACTATCACTAGTCCTGACGTATTCATATCTAGTCTATTTACAAATCTAATTTTTACCTTTTCATTTTTATTAACTATATAGTTAGTAACCCCATTAGCAATAGTATTATCGTAGTGGCTTTTTGTTGGATGCACTACCATAAATGGAGGCTTATTTACCATTATGATATCAAAATCGTCATATATAATATCTAAACCTAAATCCTGAGGTTCAAAATTAGCCATTTCTTCTTCAATTTTCACTTCTATTAAATCACCTTTGGATACTTTAACACTTGGCTTTTTAAATTCACCATTAACTAATACACTTTTCTCTCTCTTCATTTTTGATAATGATCTTACTGAGAAATTTAATTTATCTAACAATACTTCTTTTAAAGTTAAATCTTCTTCACTGGTATATGATATTAGGTTGTATTGTTGTCCTTCTTTTTTAAACAAGATTGCACCTACTTTCTTCATTTGTAACATTATATATTTTACACTATTTTTCAATAATAGATAAGTAAAAGTTAATATATATAAGCACCTTATTATTTAATTTTTATTAAATTTAAAATCAATAAACATATTATTTATTAAGTTTTTTACCTAATTAGCTTTTTTTAATTCTTTTTTATTGCTATTATTAAATGATGTTAGACATTAATTATTAGAAATTTTTAGTTATAATATTATCAATAGTTTTAATGTATTTATGATATAATACAAAGTATAAAGAGGTGGGAAAATGCAAAGAATGATTACTATAAATTGTAATAAATTAGACAAATCAATAGAGACTAAAAAGTTGTTAACCAGGAAACTTATAGATGCTGGATTTGATGTTTGCGATGAAGTTCATCCTAATACTGAATTAATCATATCCATAGGTGGAGATGGTTCCTTTTTAAAAACAGTTCATGATTTTGAATTCCCAGAAGTACCAGTTTTCGGTATAAACACAGGGCATCTTGGTTTTTTCCCAGATATCTGTCCTGATTACATAGATGACTTCATTAAGGCTTATTTAGATAAGGATTACATAGTACAAGATATATCTATTCTTCAAGCTAGTATATGTACTAAAAAAAGTTGTTCAGACGTATTTGCAATAAACGAAGTCGTTATTAAAGGAGATAAATCTAGAACTATACATATTAATTTAAAAGTTAATGATAAACACATACAAAACTTTAGTGGGGATGGAATGATAATATCTACACCAACAGGTTCTACAGCTTACAATTATGCTGCTGGTGGTAGTATAGTAGATCCTAGCCTAGATCTTATGCAACTAACACCATTATCACCAATCAATACAAATGCATATAGATGTTTTACATCTAGCATAATATTTTCTAAAGATTCTAATATAAAAATTTCACCAGAGTATAGATTTGAAAATTCTATACTTATTGTTATAGACGGTGTTGAACATAGATTTAGTGAAATTGATAATATACAAATTTCAATATCTGACGTAAAAATTCAACTACTTCGAATGGCTAACTATGAGTTTTGGAGTAGAGTTTCTGAAAAGTTTTTATAACATACAACTAGGAGGATTTAATATGAAAATAGGAGTAATGAGTGATACTCATGGAAGTTTAGTTTATTTTGAAAAAGCAATAGAAGCATTAAGTGACTGTGATTTCATTTTACATGGAGGAGATGTTTTATACCATGGACCTAGAAATCCACTACCAGAAGGATATAATCCAAAGGATTTAGCAACAAGAATAAATGAAATAGGAAATATATTAATAACTAAAGGTAACTGCGATTCTGATGTAGACCAAATGGTAATAAATCATCCAATCCAAACACCTTTTGTAGTAAGTCAATTTGGTAAACTTAGAGTATTACTTACTCATGGATACACAGAATCTAAAGAAGAAGTAATAAAAAAAGCAAAAGCTATGGAAGCAAGTGTACTAATATTTGGACATACTCACGTTAAAGAACTTTACTTAGATGAAAATTTAGTAGTACTAAATCCAGGAAGTACTTCACTTCCTAAAGACGGTAGCCACTCAGTAGCTACAATAGAAATAATGGGTGAAGACCACCATGAATTAGATTTAGACATAAATTTAATAGATATAAACACAAATGAAATAATAGAACTGTAAACATATTAAAAGCAAACTATCTATATAGGTAGTTTGTTTTTTTATATGTTTATAATTTATTTAATGATATTTCATATCAATCTTTTTATATTAATCTTTTCATCTTTTCATCTTTTTATACTTCTCTCCACTATTTGAGAAATAAAAAAATTTTGAGAGTGCTTTAGCGTAGGGTTATATATAATAGTTCAAATGCCATTTGCAGGCGCGCACCTTGCCTGCATGGCATAGAACTATTATATGTAACCCGGAGCGCCAATCACTCTCAAAATTTTCAATTCACAAAAAAACTTATCCTCTTGATGCGTATTTCTTGATTATACTAACTATTAATTCACTACACTTCTCCATAGCTACAACTGGTATACACTCATTTTTAGAATGGAAGTTAAGCCCACCTGTAAATATATTAGGGCATGGTAGACCCATGAAAGATAATCTTGCTCCATCAGTACCACCTCTTATAGGTATTATTAATGGCTCAATCTCTAATTCTCTCATAGCTTCTTCAGCTATATCTACTACAAACTTAACTGGTTCAACTTTTTCCTTCATATTAAAGTATTGATCTTTTAAGTCTAGTGTAACTCTTCCATCATACTTTTCATTAACTTTAGCTATAGTTGATTTCATGAATTCTTTTCTTTCCTCAAACTTAGCTTTATCATGATCTCTTATTATATATACCATTGTTGCATTTTCAACATTTCCATTTAAATCATTTAGGTGGTAGAAACCTTCATAGTTTTCAGTCGTTTCAGGTCTTTCATTAGCTGGGAATAACTCAGATATTTCAGCTGCTATATGTAGTGCGTTAACTAACTTATTCTTAGCACTACCTGGATGTACATTTCTTCCTTGTATAGATATTGTAGCCGCTGCTGCATTAAAGTTTTCATATTGAAGTTCACCCATTATACCGCCATCTATAGTATAAGCATACTTAGCACCAAATTTATTCACATCAAATAAATTAGCTCCTCTACCTACTTCTTCATCTGGTGTAAATCCTATTTTCACATCACCATGCTTAATGTCAGGATTATTTATTAAATACTCTACTGCAGTAACTATTTCTGCTATACCAGCTTTATCGTCAGCCCCAAGTAAAGTTGTTCCGTCAGTAACTATTAAATCTTCACCTGCAAACTTAGTAAGTTCAGGATAGTCTTTGACACAAGTTTTTATATTTAACTCTTCATTAAGTACTATATCTTTACCATCATAATTTTCTATTATTCTAGGCTTAACATTTTTACCTGTAACATCTGGTGCTGTATCTAGGTGTGATATAAAACCTATTGTATCTACACCACTTGTATTCGCTTTTAAAGTTGCCATAACGTAGCTATTTTCATCAACATTTACATCTTCTAGACCAAGCCCTTTTAGTTCTTCAACTAAATAGTTTGCAAATACTCTTTCCCCTTCAAATGATGGACAATTTGCATTTTTAGGGTCTGCAGTTGTGTCAAAAGTAACATATTTTAAAAATCTTTCTAAAACCTTTTCTCTCATACTTATACCTCTTTTCTCTTGTTTATCATTTTAAAGTATTTCAACTTTATTTAATATTTGATGCATAGCAACTAGTCCTAAACAAAATATTATTCCCAATAATCCTGCAATTTGTATACCTATAAAAATTGCAGCTACTGATGCAAGTGGATTTATACCTATATTCACAGAAACAAGCTTTGGCTCTAATATTTGTCTAATTAATGATAGTGTTATAAATATAATTGTAATAGCAATACATACAAAGTAATTCTCTGCTAGAAAATAATATATTATTACAGGTATAAATATAACTACAATACCTAAAAATGGAACTAAATCTAGTAACCCTCCAATAACTCCTAGTACAAAACCATATGGAATACCTAGTAAACTAAAACTTGCCCATATAACTAAAAAAGTTAATGTAATAAGTATTGTGTATGCCTTTATGTAACCAATAATAGATAATATTATTTCTCTTTTAATATTTTTCACTTTCTTTTTCGAAGAATCTGTAAATATATTGTAAAAACCATTTTCCATCCTATCTATATCTTTTGCTATAAAGTATGTTGATATAAACAAAGTTATGGTAAATAATACAATATATGGAATAGATGTAGCTAAGTTAATTATACTTGCTAAAAGCCCTTTAGCCAAGTCCATCATTTGAAGACTATACTTATTAATAAGTTCTTCTATATTATAATTTGCAAATTCCTGAAATTGAGAAATATATATATTGGCTTTATTCACTAAATCGATTATATAATTATTTATTTCACCGTGGTTTAATGAAAAATTATTTACAAACTCCACCAAGCTTCTGCTTGCTGATAATATAAATATAGTACCTAGTGAAATTACTAAAGCTACTCCAATAAAACTTAACACTATAGTTGACAGCCCCTTATTTATATTGAGTTTATCTTTTAGTTTTTGAGATATTGGATTAATAAATATTGCTATTAAACCTCCAATAATAAATGGTGCTATATAAGGAAATGTCTTACAAACTAATATAAAACCCAATGTATATATAATAAAAAATATTATATTATTTTTTGCCTTTACTTTAAATTCTCTATCTAAAACAGCCATATCATCATCCCTTTCAAGTTACTATTTTAATTATCTCCATATTTATATAAATAAAACACTGCCAAGGCAGTGTTATATTATGTGAAAATTCTTATCTTCATTATTCTATTTTTATCTAAGCTTTCTATACATAACTTTATATTCTCTACTTCGATAACCTCATTTTCTTCTGGTAATCTTCTTAGATGTCCTATAATAAAGCCACCTATAGAGTCAAATTCTTCAGATTCTAGCTTTATTCCTATTAATTCATTTACGTCACTAATTTTTGTACTTCCTTCTACTACATATTCATCTTCTTTTATAACTTGTATTTCATCATCTTCTTCATCGTATTCATCTTCTATGTCTCCAACAATAACTTCTACTAAGTCTTCAATAGTGATTAAACCTGCTGTACCACCATATTCATCTACAACTATGGCCATTTGACTTTTTTCTTTTTTCATTTCTTCAAGAAGTTGAGTTATTTTCTTAAATTCATATGTGAAGAAAGGCTCTCTTATATAATTTTCAATATTAAATTCATCAATTTCATCATCAGTTAAAAATATTACATCTTTTATGTTTAGGATACCAATTATATCATCTATCGATTCCTTATATACAGGTAATCTACTTAATTTTTCATTTTTAAACATCTCAATAATTTCATCATAACTATCTTCAGAGTCTATAGCTACCATATCTAGTCTTTGAATCATAGCTTCTTTTGCTTGCATGTCTCCAAATTGGAATACATTATTAATTATTTGTCTTTCCTCGATTTCCAGTACTCCTTCTTCATGACTTACATTTACCATAGTTTTTAACTCTTCTTCTGTAATATATGGCTGAGCACCTTTATCTTTTATACCAAGTAATTTAAATATTACTCCCGTTATTATGTTAAATACCCACACTATTGGTGTTAGTATAAATATTACTAACTTTATCGGTTTTGCTACAAAAAGAGCAACTTTTTCTGAGTTATTTGCTGCTATAGTTTTCGGTGTTATTTCTCCAAATATTAATACCAATATTGTCATCATTGCTGTAGCAACAGGAACTCCATCTGGTCCCATTAAATTTATAAACAATGATGTAGAAATAGCAGTTGCTGCAATGTTTACAACGTTGTTACCAACTAATATTGATCCTAATAATCTATTTGGGTCTTCAATTAAATTACTTACTAACTTAGCTCCTTTAACTCCTTCTTCTTTCATGTGTCTCATTCTTATTTTACTTAATGACATTAATGATGTCTCAGATGCTGAGAAAAATCCAGATCCTATAAGTAAAACTCCTAAAATTACTATTTGAATCAAACTTTCGGGCGATTCCAACCTTTACCACTCTCCTATTTACTGTTTTTTATGTCATTATAGATTATATCATAATTATTAATTTTTTGGAAATAATACCACTTGGTTTTAGTTAAGGTTAACGATATTATTCCCTCTTAAATGCCTTTAATATTTATTACTTCTTTTACAAATAAACTTTCTATAATCTCTACAAATATATTTATCTTATATAACTACTTATATGTACATTAATTTAAAAGTATTATCAAATTATAAAATTTTGCAATATTCATATAATATAACTAAAATCTTAATTATTAAGGAGAATTAAATGAAAGACTTATTAGAAAAAGGCGCTGTCCTTCAACGCGACAAAGAAACTTATGCTATAGCACCACATTTACCTGCAGGTTTAGTATCATCTGACCAATTAAGAAAATTGGCAGATGTCGCAGATAAATATAAAGTTGATGCTATAAAAATAACTGCAGCTCAACGTATAGCTCTGGTTGGATTAAAGGAGGAGCAAATAGATAGTGCTTGGGATGACTTAGGTATGAACCCAGGTGCTGCTATAGGCTTATGTGTTAGAAGTGTAAAAACATGCCCTGGAACTACATTTTGTAAAAGAGGTTTTAGAGACTCAGTATCTTTTGGGTTAAAGCTTGACGATAGATATCATGGTATGAATCTACCAAATAAATTAAAAATAGGTGTAAGTGGGTGTCCAAATAGCTGTTCAGACAATCATACTCGTGATATTGGTCTTATGGGTACTCCTAAAGGCTGGACAGTATTTGTAGGTGGGAAAGGAGGTACCATTCCAAGACTAGGTGATAGACTTGCAATGAACATACCTGATGAAAAAGTTCTAGATTTAGTTGATGAGGTAATAAATATTTATAATAAAAATGCTACAGGAAAAGAGCGTCTCGGTGCTTATTTAGATAGAGTAGGTTTTGATACCTTTAAATCTATGATTAATTTAGACAAATATTTACAGTAAATAACATCTTATAACTTTTTTTCAAAATTTTTTTATTAATTTGTGTCACTTTTTATTGTATTTGCATAGTATATAGTGTAAGAGGAACTTAACCAACTTCTCTTACAAAATCGAATAATATGAATATCAAAACTCCTGTTAATATTCTAATAAAATGAGCGGATATTAATAATAATTTCTTTCCCCCCTAAATATTTTAAGCCACCTTCACCCCCCCTTGTGTAAGGTGGCTCTTTTTTATATCTGCCAGTATAAAAAATTATATAATGCAGATAATTATAAATGAGAGCGGAAAATTTATATATCTCTCCCCCTAATAAGTATATATATGGCGTCTACAATCTCCCCCTTGTAGACGCCACTTTTTTAACTATATTCTATTTTTACCTTTGAACCACTGCCAGCTTCACTAGGCATAACAACTAGTTTTACTGGTACTCTGTTTTTAAGCTCCTCAACATGACTGATTATACCAACACTTAACTTATCATTATGTAGCCTTTCTAAAGACTGCATAACTATTTCTAGTAAGTCACTGTCTAGGGAACCAAAACCTTCATCTAAGAAGAAGAACTCTAAAGGAGCACTTCCTTTTAGTTGTATTTGTGAAGACAGTGCAAGAGCCAATGAAAGAGATGTTAAGAATGTTTCTCCTCCTGATAAAGTATCTACACTTCTTCTTAATCCTCCATTAAAGTTATCTCTCATAACAAAGTTTAATGTTGAATCAATTTCTAGAGCATATCGCCCTTTCGTAATTACTTCTAGTCTTTTAGAAGCTTCTAAAGCTATATATTTTAATTGATTAGTAGCAACATATTCAACAAACCTATTACCTTGTACAATTTTATCTAGGTCTTCTAGTAAGTCTACTTTATGTTGAACTGACTTAAGCTCTTTATTTAATTCCTTAACCTTTTCTAAAGACTCTTTAAGATTATTAATAGTATTTTGTTTTGCTCCAATTTCTTTACCTATATTGCCTACTTCTACCTTAAGGTTATATATGTTATTTTTTAACTCTTCAAATTCTTCTTTTTTAACTCTTCTTCCACATAATTTTTCTGTTAGTTCTTTTATTTTAAATGTTATAATTTTTTGTTCTTCTTCATACTCAGCTATTTCTTCTCCTAGCCTTCTCTTATAATCTGGATCTAATAATGAACGCTTAACTGAATATATTCCATCAAACTTACTTTCTCTAAGTAGCTGTTCTAAAGTCTCTGATTGTAGCTTGTATTGCTCTTTAGCAATTTTTAATCTACCTTCTACGTTATTTTTCTCTGCTACAAATTTATCATATTCTATTCTTTGCTCTTCTAACTTCTTCTTAACTGTTTCTTCATGGTTAATAATTTTATTAATCTCAGCTTCTAAGTTATTTAGTAAATTTTGTGCTAATTCACCTTTTGTTATAGCTATAACATCGTTATATTTTTCATCTCTTGCTTTACGTTTTTCAGCATATACTTCTCTAGCACTAATTAACTCTAAGTCTATTTGATGCAGTTTAGTTTGATCATTTCTTATGCTTTTTTCTATTTCGTCTTTTTCTTTACTTGCATTAGAGTATTGCTTGTTAAGTTCTTCTATAAGTTTTTCATTTTTATTTATTTCAGCAACTTTACCTTCTAGATCAGCTACCTTTGTTATACTTTTTAATCCAATATATTGTTCTTTCACCTCATTGTATTTTGAGCTTATATTATCAATACTTTCTTTGAGTTCAGTTATTGATTTTTTATAACTGTTTATGCTTTCTTGTATTTTAACTTCATTTTTTTCTACTCTATTTTTTTCTTCTTTATACTTAATAATTTTATCTTCTGTTTCTAATTTTTCTTTTTCCCATCTTTGCAGACTACTCTTTAGAACTTCTAGCTTTCTTTGCTCTTCTTCATATTTTTTTCCTAAATCAGAAGATTTTATTTCACCTAACTTGTGCTTTAATTCTTCCATTTCTTTGGTTTTAAGTTTTTCTGTAGATACAATTTCACTATTTCTAGAATTCAGTATTTCTATTTTGTGTTTAATATCTTGTTCTTCTTTTTGAAGTTTTTCTAATTTTGATTTAGCAAATTCTATTCTATCATCGGTTTTATCTACATCTATTTCTTCATGGTGTCTTGATCCACATACAGGGCAAGGCATATTTTCCTTTAATTCTTTTCTAAGCTCTGAAGCTAAATTTAAATATTTTAGTTTATCTATTTCTTTTTCTAAATCTAAAATATTTTTATTAATGCTTTCTAATTTATCATTGTTAGATATTAGCTCTCTATCTGTGTTGTGTTTTTGTTCTAGAATAGTATTTAACTCGTTTTGAACATTTTCTTTTTTTGTTTCATTTTCTTTCGTTATCTCAGTTCTTGATTTTAATTCTATTAATTGCTCTGTTTTTATTAAAATATCATCATTCTTACCAGGACATTTTTTTAATAATAAATCAAGATGATTATTTTCTTCCTCTAACTTTTTACTAATAACATCATTATCTCTTTGTATATATTTAGATTTTAAATTTATATCTTCATATTCTTTAGATAATAAATCTAATTTGCCTGTATTTGTCTTTTTCTCTTCACTAAGCTTGTTATATTGTTTTTCGTAATCATAAGCTAGGAATATTTTATGTTTTAAATCTGCACTTATTATTAACTTTTCTGTTTTATTTTCAATTTCTTTTACATTTCTAGCTAATATTTCTCTTTTAGATTCATTATCTTTCAAAACTACAGCTAATATTTCTTTATCTTTATTAAGGCTAGTACCTTTCTCTTTTAACTCTTTAAGTTCTTTATTTAAGCTTATTAATTCTATTTCTAAATTTTTTGCTCTTTCTAGTCTACTTTTTTCCTCACTTAATTTAGGTAACTTTTCATTTCTAATGTTATAAGCTTCTTCAGATTTTAATTTTGTTATTGCAAGTTCTTGTCCTAGAATATTTAACTTCTTATCTAGATTAACTATTTTCATATTACCATCAGCAATATCTTTTTCTAAACTTTGTACTGATGATATATATGGATGAATTTTATCTGCATTTAGTGCATTTTCTAATTGCTTAGTCTTATCATGCATATCATTTCTTTTTAAATCTAGTTCTTTTTTTCTAGCTTCGTTTTTTTCTAGTTTTGTTTGCTCTTCGAATATAGCTTTATTTTCTTCGTGTCTTTTTTGTTCACGATCTAATTCTTCTGTTTTTTCTTTTTCATTTATTTTAAGAATTTCTAATTCTTTTAATGTGTTATCATGTAATTCAACACTGATTCCTTCATACTGACTTAACTTAGAATTAATATCTCTTAAACTTTGTATTTGTACATTTTTTCTTCTTCTAACCTTATCTATAAGCCCTCTTCCATACTTTTCTAAGTTAAAGATTCTCTCAAGCATATCTCTACGCTCTGATCCAGTTAGCTTTAAGAAGTCGTTAAACTTACCTTGAGGTAATACTACTGATCTTGTGAAATCATTAGCTGTAAGTCCAACTACTTGAGCAACTTTATCATTAACATCTCCTACCTTATCAGCAAGTACTACTGTACTTCCATCATTATGTACTTCTACTAATCTTGCATGAGAAGTTTTGGTACCTGTTTTACTTCTAACGATGGTCCTATCTACTATATATCTTCTTTTTGAGTTTTTATTTCCTATTTCAAACTCATAATTAATTATTGCTTTGTCACATGCACTATTTATATATTCTTTAGTATTTCTAGCTATATTTCCATACATTGCAATAGTTATGGCGTCTAATATTGTAGATTTACCACTACCTGTATTCCCAAATATACCAAATAATCCTCTTTCAGTCAGTTTTTCAAAGTCTACTACCTGTTTATCTGTATAGCTATTTAGTCCAGTTAATTCTAATTTAATTGGCCTCATCTGCTGTATCACCTTCTTCGCTTATAATATCTAGGAATAAATCCATCAGTTCTCCTTTTGGCTCTATACCTCTACTAAATGAATAAAATTCACTAAACAATTCTGCCATTGATTTTTCTTTTATATCTATGTTCTCTTGCTCATACTGGCTAGTTATAATCGGTCTTATTTCTATTATATCTTTTAAAGTTTCCTTCATTTTTTTTATATCCGATTGAGAAATTACTTCATCAGTCTTTATTTCAAAGTATGACCATAAGTCACGCTCTTTATTTTCTTCACATATTTGAAGAGCTTCTTCTATTCCATTACACTTAAATACTTCTATTGGCTTATAGTTTTTAAAATATATTTCTTCTATTTTAGGCTTTTTATTTGCTTCAATATCAACTATATAAGCTCCTTTTGTATATGCTCTTTCATCTTTACTATATTGAAGAGGTGAACCAGAGTAATATGCATTTAAACGAGCAGATGCCTTTTGTGGCTTATGTAAATGACCTAGAGCTATGTATTGAGCTTTCGATGGTAAATCTTTCTTTTCTACTAATAAGCTACCACCTAGTTGTATCGGTCTCTCTGAATCAGTTCCTTCTCCTCCAACCACAAAAATATGCGATACTGCTATATTTATAGTATTATCCTCAAAGTTTTCTTCTAAGTTTCTAAATATATCTCCTATTTTCTCTGAGTAAGTTACTTGTCTTTCTTCATCACTACCAGTATCACCTATAACTTCATTTAATCTTTTTTCACTAGGATAAGGTAGAGTTATTATTACTGCTTCTTCATCTTTAACTTTTACTTTTACACAACCTTCTTTTGCTTCTAATATTTCAAATCCATCATAGCTTGCTACTTGCGTTGCGCTTAATGGGTTTCCAAGTATTATTATTCCTTGTTCATGAGCAAGTGGTGTTGCAGCTCCTAATCTTTCCGGATTATCGTGGTTTCCAGAGATTATTAAAACACATCTTTTTCCATTATTAGAAAGCTTAGAAACTGTTTTATAAAACAGTTTCTCTGCTTGAGCTGGAGGATTAGATGTGTCGTATATATCTCCAGCTATAACTACCATATCTATGTTGTTTTCATTTACAATATCTATAAAATCTTCACAGAATTTTTCTTGTTCCTCTAGTCTCGATTTACCTTCTAAGTTTTTCCCTAGATGCCAATCTGATGTATGAATAAACCTCATATTGCCCTCCTAAATCAATATACCTTCATCTATTCCAAATAGGTATATATACTTTTCTTTTACTTCTTTTCCCGTAAGCTTTTCTAATGCCTCTGCATAAAGTGATAACTGCTTCTCGTATTTTAAAACTATTTGATTTTTATTTTCTTCATTTACAAAATCAGTTTTATAATCCACTAATACTATTTTACCATTTTCTTCGAAATAAGTATCTATAATACCTCTAAGCATTAAACTGCTATCATCTAGAATATCCTCATTTATATAAACATCTTTCATTTTTATATCAGAATATATTGCTTGTTCTCTTTTTATAAAGTCTGCTTTTAACATTCTTTTTCCTATATCTGATTTAAAGAATTTATAAATTTTAAATGGATTGATTACTGATGCTTGCTTTTCAGTTATTATATTTTTAGAAACAAAATTATCTATTTGAGATTTTATTTCATCAATATTATTAATTTTATCTAAGTCTATTATTTCCATTATTAAATGGACAATTGTTCCTCTTTCAGCTCCAGTTATTTTTTCAGTTTCTTCACTTTTTTGAAGGAACATAGGCTTCTTTAAATTTGAACTATTATTAAATATCTCACTACTATAATCTTCTTCATAATTATTTTGTATTTTCTTTATTTCTGTTACAGAAATACTTGCTGGCTTAGTAACACTAGTTTCAAATGGATAATTATAATTGAGCTTATCTTTTATAACTTCATAATATTCACTATTGCTAACTTCTAAATCTATATTGTCTAAAATATCTTCAATAGTTTGATTTTCTTCATCTTCTTTTTGCTCTAATATTACATCATCTTTATACCAAAGCTTTGCATTCCATTTCGACCTATGATTTTCTATGTGTGAATTGCTAACTTCAACATGTACACTTTCTCTAACATTTTCTAAATCTTTATGTTTTAATACTGATGGCATAATCCAGTCTAAGAAGTTTTTGCCTTTTAAAACTTCATATTGAGATACCTTACCAGAACCATCAATATTACTTGTCCATTTATTTATGCTAGTAGGTATATCTTTTGTAGATCCTGTTATTATTAATTTTTCTTTAGGTCTAGTAAATGCAACATATAAAACCCTCATTTCCTCAGATAGATTTTCTATATTTATCCTTGTTTTTAATGCTTCTTTTGCAATACTCGGATAAGATATTCTTCTCTCAAAATCTACTAGCTGAGGTCCATATCCTAGCTTATGATGATATAATATATTTTTCTTAAAGTCTTGAGTATTGAAATTTTTACCCATTCCCGAACAAATTACAACAGGGAACTCAAGACCTTTACTTTTGTGAATACTCATTATTCTAACTACATTGGCATTTTCACCTAAAGTTTTAGCACTACCCATATCAGTATTTGATTTTTTTAATTTTGTTATAAAGTTTATAAAGTTAAATATTCCTTTAAAGCTTGTCTCCTCAAACTGTTTTGCTCTTTCAAATAATATTTTTAAGTTGGCTTGTCTTTGACTTCCTCCAGGTAATGCCCCTACATATGCATAATATCCTGTTTTAGTGTATAGGTACCATAAAAACTCATCAGTACTCATATATAAAGATTTTTCCTTAAAATCCTTCAACTTGTTTAAGAAGTCAATACATTTGCTTCCTCTTTTATCCTCAAAATCAGCAAAGTTTTCTACAGCTTCATAAAACCCTTTATCCTTTTCTTCTATTCTAATATCAATTAAGTCCTCTGGAGTAAATCCAAACATAGGAGACTTTAATACTGCTAATAGTGGTATATCTTGCATAGGGTTATCTATTACTTGAAGAAGTGATAATATAGTCTTTATTTCTAATGTATCGAAATATCCTACTCCAATATCCGCGTAAGTAGGTATATCCATATTCATTAGCTCATCTGCAAAAACAGGAGCCCACATAGAAGTTGCTCTAAGTAATATAACTATATCCTTAAATTCTACAGGTCTATATTCATCATTTTTCTTATCATATACTTTGAATATTTTTCCGTCTTCTTTTGGACTCATCAATTCTCTAATTACTTTACCTACCATTCTTGCTTCTAGCTGTACGTTGTCTATTTCTTCCTCTTCTTCCTTTTGGTTATCCGTATTTTCTCCATCTTCATTAGGCTTAATACTTTTTTGAATAATATGTATATCAGTAGGTCCTCCTACTATAGTATTTTCTTCTTCATTATCTTTAAAGCTTGCACCAAGATTTAGTCTTTCTTTTTGTGTATATTCTATTTCACCTATATTTTCACTCATTATATTTTCAAAAATATAGTTTGCACAGTCAACGACTTCTTCTCTACTCCTGAAGTTTTTGTATAGCATTATTTTTCTATTTAAACTTCCTTTATTTACTCCATATTCGTTATATTTTTGAAGGAAAATTTCTGGCTTTGCTTGTCTAAATCTATAAATACTTTGCTTAACATCTCCAACCATAAATCTATTAGGAGTCTCTATTTTTGCAATAGTGCTTAGAAGTACTTCCTGAACTAAGTTACTATCTTGATATTCATCTATAAATATTTCATAAAACTTATTTCTATAGCCTAGTGCAATATCTGATGGTACAGTATTTCCTTCTTCATCTTTTGATGTAAGTATTTTAAGAGCAAAATGTTCAATATCATTAAAGTCTATTATTCCTTTTTCTCTCTTTTTATTGTCATAGCTTTTTTCAAATTTAATTACTGTTTCAGAAATAGATTTTACTATTGGATATAAATATAGTATTTCATCTTTAATATACTCTGTCTTTTTATAAAAAGTTGATCCAATTATTCCTTCTAAAGATTTTTTCATCTTATCTCTTATAGACTTTGCTTTATCTTTCGCTTCTTTTATATATGAAGGAGCGTCTTTAGGTATTCTTTTCACACCTTTAACATAATTTTCAAATTCCATAGTAGACATCTGTAAATAAGCATCTTCCCATGATGTATTTACTGCATCTAATATTTTCGTTACTTTGTTATACTCAATTTTTAATTTTGCTGTAAATGTTTCAAGTTCCTCTATTCCTTCAACTTCTTCTAAAGCTTTATTCATACTGTTTACTATTCCGTTCATTTCTATCTTTACAGTATCAAGTATAGCCTTAGCCCAAATAGATTTTGAGAAATCAAAATCTTCATCTATATCAAATAGTTCAACACTTTCATTTAACCAATCTTTTGGATATGGTGATGCCATAGCAAAGGTAAATATACTAAGTATTATATTTTGAAGCTCACTATCGCCTCTTTTTTCAGCATAACTTTCTACTAAATCTAAAAAGCCAGGATCTTTAGCCTCGTATAACTCTTCAAAAACCTCTTCTATAGCTTCTTGCTTTAATAAAGAACACTCAGTTTGATCCCCTATTCTAAAGTTTGGATCTAAGTTTATTTTATGGAAGTTTGATTTAATTACTTCCAAACAAAATGAATGTATCGTAGTAATACTTGCTTTATTTAATAATATAAGTTGATTTTGAAGATGCTTACTTTCTGGGTTCTTATCTAAGGCCTTTCCTATTGCATCTCCTATTCTTTCTCTCATTTCTGAAGCCGCTGCATTTGTAAATGTAACTACTAATAATTTATCAATATCAATTGGATTTTCTTTATCTGTAATCATCTGTATAATACGCTCAACAAGTACAGCTGTCTTTCCAGAACCTGCAGCTGCTGCTACAAGTAAATTACAGTTTCTACTATCAATAACTGCTTGTTGTTCATCTGTCCATTTAGGAGAACTCATTACTCAACATCTCCTTTCATACTTTTTATTATTTCATCATTATCTTTATTATTTAAAATTTTATATTTGTTATCTTTTAAAGTTGTATCAAACTGACATATTACCGAATATGAGCAGAAATCGCAAGACGTTGCGTTTTTATTTTTGTATGGTGCTATCATAATATTCCCAGAAATCATATCCTGACAAATCTCTTTTATTGTTTTCTTAACATGCTTTCTTAATACTTCAAACTCTTCATATGTTACACCACTAGTATTTCTTCCTATACCACCATCTTTAGTCAAGTTAGCCGGTATTACTAATGAAGAACTTCTTTCACCATTTTCAAGAGACTTATCCATTTCTTTAATAATATGAGAGTCTTTTATAACTAAACCTTTCATTCTAAGGTCTTTTAATATTGCTTCTCTAACTTCTTCATCATTTTTATCTTCATTAAACTTAGCTATAGGGTCATCTATTCTACAGTAAAGTATTGCTGCAGGATTTAAATTATACTTATCGTCTTTTGAACTTTCTAATATTGCATCTAGATATACCATTAGCTGAAGTTGAAGACCATAGTAAATATCAGTTAAACTTATAGATCTATTTCCAGATTTATAGTCAATGATTCTTATGTATTTGTCTTCACCTTCTTCAAACTCATCTACTCTATCTATTTGACCAATTAAATTTATTTCTTCGCCATTATTTAATACTATTTTAATAGGCGGATATTTTCCTTTTATACCAAACTCTACTTCATAATCACTTGGCTCAAATGATCCTTGTTTAATTTGCTCACTTATAATATTTATTGCTGCAATAAGCATCTTTTTTAGTCTATAAGCAAGGTATTTATATCTTTCTGAGCTTTCTAATATGTATCCTGGTATTTTAGAAACTATATCATCAACTATTCTAGATACTTTCGTACTTATGTAATTTATGTCTACATCTCTCCATGTTAACTTATCTCTTGATAATTCCTTAGAAAATGTATCTAATATATTATGTATAAACGTTCCTAAATCTGGTGCCGTAAAAGAGTACTCTTTTCTTTCTTTTGCCTTTAATCCATATTGAACAAAATATGCAAACGGACATTGAGCGTATTTCTCTAATCTTGATACACTTAATAAATTATTTGCATATAGACTTTTTATCTTCTCTTCCTCTACCTTACTTACTTGATTAGTAAAGTTTAGTCCATCTATAACCTTCCTCACGATATACTTATACTCATCATCACTTAAATAGTATCTATATACATCTAGCCAAATATCATCTATTTCTTTTTTGTCATCAAATCCTTTTATTTCATTTATAAGTTCATTAAAAGTAGGTGCTTTTACTGTAATCTTATTTAATATTTCATCACTAGTCTTAGCATCTTTTTCTACTAAATAACTTTTATTATCAATGTTTGAGAATATCTTTTTAAGTCTTGATACAATTACTGATGGTCTTAGAGTTTTACCTTCGTGGTCTGATATAGGATAAGTTACTATTAAATTTTCACATGTAGAAGTAAGTGCTTTATATATTAAAAACTGTTCTTCAAAGGTTTTTGTCTTGCTATCAATATCTACTTCTATACCTTTTTCTCCTAAGTTATTTCTATCATTGTCACTTAGTAAGCTATTATCTTTAGCTATTAATGGGAATATTCCATCTGTAGTCCCTATTAAATAAAGGTATTTAGTATTAGGATTTTTCATTCTATCTACACTACTAACTAATACCTGATCTATACTTGGAGGAACTAAACCAAGCTCATATTCATCAAACCCTAGGCTTATTATTCTTATAAATTTATCTAATGAAACTTCTTCCTCTCCCATTATTTCAACCATTTGATCAAATATATCTACTACTATATTCCATACTTGAGAGTATTGATTAGCAATATCTAACTCACCTTTATCTTTAAAGTTTATTATTAGCTCTTCAATAGTATTTGGCATATCAATATCTATTAAAAACTCATACACATATGTGCAAATATCTTTAACTTTATTTTTACCTTTAAGGTTGTTTTGTAATTTTATAATAGGCTCTAGTAAATTATTTTTTATTTCATTCACTTTATCAATTATCTCTCTATCATAATCAGTTTCGTCAATATTGATATTATGATTTAATCTATAATTCCATTTTTCTTCAAACCATCTTTTGCCTTTTATTCCGTTTGCAAGTACATAGTTTTCTAGTAAGCTTATATCTTCACTACTAATTCCTATAAGTCCACTTTTTAAATATCTAAACATAGTTTCGTAGCTATATCTTCTATTTCTCATTTCAAGTGCTGATATTATAAGAACAATAATTGGATTACTTTTAGCTTCTCTCTTTTTATCAATAAAGTTTGGTATTTTATATTCATTAAATATTGAATTAACTAAAAAGTCGTATCTATTTAAATCTCTAGTAGCAATAGTTATATCCTTATACCTTACATTTTTATCTCTTACTAGATGTACTATTTCTTTGGCTATTTCTTCAACTTCATTATATAAATTATTGAATTCTTTTATTTTAATATTATTAGTAGGCTCATCATAAACTTTATATGGATAAGCATTATAATATTTTTCTAAATGTTGTAGCTCTTTATTACCTTCAAATCTTTTTATGTTTCCATTATTTAAGTTAATATGTGGTTCTATTTTTATATTATCTTCACTACATAACTTTACTAGCTTCTCATATGTAAATTTAGTTCTAGAAAATGCATCCGTCTTGTAGTAAGATAAATTATTAATATTATCTACAGTAAGACTTATTAATACTTCCTTAGATTTTTTAAGTATACTTTTTAAAACTTTATACTGATTAGGTGTAAAACCAGTAAATTCATCAATATAAACGTGGGCACCTTCAAAATAATCACATATTTCCAGTTTGTCAGATAAAGCATTTAACATATCCTGAGAATCTACATAGTTTTCATGTAGTATCATTTCAAATTCTCTATATATTTTACTTATGTCTTTTAACTTTAATCTTAAGGTTTCATTGTCTAAGTCTCCACAAATATTATCTAACATATCAGCACTAATGTTATATTGCTTAAATTCTCCTATCATATCAGATATAGAGCTTACAAATCCTGACTGAGAAGATGACTTTGAAAATATTTCTAGCTCTTTACTAACACTTTCTATAGCCTTGTAAGTCATCATTGCTTTTCCACTAGAATTAATATTTACATCTGTCAAACCACCAACATGAGAAAAGACTATATTACTCATAGTCTTAAAACTTAATACTCTTGTTCTTAAATATTTATCTTTTACGTCTCCTAAGAATAACTTACTTACCCGTTTTTCCATCTCAAAGGTATATTGTTCAGGAACTAATATTATTACAGGGGTAGTATCATTATCCAAAACCCTTTGCTTTATTTGTTCTAATATATAGGTAGATTTACCGCTACCGCCTCTACCTAGCACAAACCTAAGTCCCATATATGTCATCCTCCAAAATACTATAATCTACACTTTTATTATTGCATAATTTATTAAATTCACAATATTGACAGTGTTTCTTATTTTTATGTTCTTCATAATCATCTTCTTGCATCATATTAAGATAATTAATTATTTTGTTTTTATTATTAATATGTTTATCATCACTATACACAATAGTTATTGCCTCATTATCAAATTCCGGCTGATAATATTTCATTTTAATATTTTCAGTATCTATATTTCTATTTTCAAGCTTAGGTATTACTTCCTTTGCTAAAAACATATATAATATTGTTTGCATTCTATTTTCAACATTTTTGTAGTCAATTTTTCTACTTTCAGTTTTCCAGTCATATATTTCTATACTGTCATTTCCAAGTACTAACAAATCATATTTTGCTTGTATCTTATATCCATTAATATTAAGCCTTAATTCATATTCTGGTAAATATATATATTCATTTTTTATAGGAACCAATTTTTTTATTTTCTCTATCCATTTACTAAACTTCTCGGATTCTATATGCCCTATTGGTATATTATTAAAATATCTTTCACACAATAAATGAAAATCTCTCCCCAATCTTAAACTTTCATAATAATCTCTACTTTCAACATCATCATATTTCCAGTTTATCTTATCAATATATTTAAACTTAAATTTTAAAGGACATGATTTATATGTGTTTATTGAATTTTGACTATAACAGAAATATTTTAGTTTCTCATTCAATTAATATCACTTCTTTCTTTTGTTTGCAATATGAGCATTAAGCTCTTTTAAATAAATACTTGGCTTTTGTTCTTTATTTTTTTTTCCAATATCTTGTTGATCTTTGTATGCACTTCCTGATAATATAAGCATCTCTTTAGCCCTTGTTATTCCTACATATAATAATCTAATTTTTTCATTTATTAATTCAATCTTTGTGTTATATGAAAAGTTAGTATTTACTTTTCCAGTCAATAATTCTTCAATTTCTGATTTTATTACAGCTGTTGGATTTTTATATGCATCCTTTAAATACCATTTATCACATTGGAATTTTTGATTTACGTTATCTGGGAAGTTATACTCTACAAGACCTAGTAAAAAAACACAATCCCACTCTAGTCCTTTAGACTTATGATAGTTGCATATAGTAACACTTCCTGGTTTAGGTTCATACCCGTTTATCTCATAAACAACATCAATAATGTGATTAAAAACTTTATTTTTATTATCCATTAATATTTTGTAAACATCATCTAAAGTTATATTAATGTTTTCTGAACATAAGTATTTTATGTAGAATGATAAATAGTCTACGATTGCCTTATCTTCTTTAGAAATATTGATTTTTTCTCCTATAAATAATATTAATAAATCTAATCTTACTATTGAGTATTCTAGTATTTCTCTAAGTGCATTTTTTCCACTTATAAATCCTTTAAAAATATCACTTTCTTTATCAATTATTAAAGAGTCTGTTTTATTACCATATATTATTTCTTCAGTGTCATAGTTTTTAAGCAATTGTAAAAAATCAATTTTACCCAGCTCATTTTCACTATGTATGAATACCTTGTCTAGTACATTTATTAGTTTATTATTATCTTCCATATTTAATAAAAAGTCTATTACATATGAAATATTAATTAATACTTTCCTTTTATTAAGAGAATTAGGTCCTAATTCTTCAAATTCTATATTATTTTCCATAAGTAATTTAGCTACTTGTGTAATTTGTTCATTATAAGGAACTAAAATACCAATACTCTTATCAGGATATTTTTTATTTATTCCTTTAGTGTATCTAACTGTATTATCTAGTTCTTGATCCCAAGTCTCATACCATTTTATATTTATATTGTAGGAATCAGGGTTAGGATTTTCTTTATATCCCATACCTGTAGGAACAGTTTTTATCTCCATATCTTCTAAAGCAGTCCTACACTCATTTTGTCTAAAATCATATGTAACATATTTAACTAACTTATTAGCTAGTTCTAATATATCCTTAGAACTCCTATTAGACATGTCCATTCTGTGACAATGATCAGCTTCTTCTATAAATTCTTTAAAAAACTTTGGATCTGAAGATGAAAATGTTCCTGTTATACTTTGATTTATATCCCCAACTCTTACTAAGTTGTTATTTTCATTACTTATTATTTTTATTATCTTACCTTGTATTTCATTGCTGTCTTGACACTCATCCTCAAAAATATATTTATATCTATTTTGAAGCTTAGCTCTTAAATTTTCATCCATGCTTAAAGCTCTATAAGCTAAAATTAATATATCATCATAATCTAATAACCCTTGTTGCTTTAGGCTTTTATCGTATTGTCTATAAATTGGTAAAATAATATTTAATATTCCATTATGTCCATTCTTTATGATACTATCTTCTAAATCATCTGGTGATATTTCCTTGTATTTTAGTTCACTTACAGAACTTCCAATAAGATCATAAAATCCTCTTTCCCATTGTTCTAGAGCAATGTCTCTCCATCTTTCATCTTTTTGTTCTTTTAAGAAATTAGCAAAAATTCTTTCTCCACCACTACTTCTAAATCTATTAATACACTCATTTAGAATAATTGTTTTTTGTAAATCATCAGCAATGCTAAATTCCTCATTTAACATTACTAGTTCAGGCTTTTCTTTTATTATCTTTACAGCTAAACTATGTATTGTCATTACTTCATAAGAATTATTTTCTTGAATATCACTTTCTTCAAGAATTTTTTTAATTCTACCTTTAAAGTTGCTAACTGCACTATTCATATATGTAAGAACTAATATTTTTCCACCTTTATGTTTTTTCTCCATTAATAGCTTTGCTACAAGATTAGTAACTATAAAAGTCTTACCTGCTCCAGGTACTGCTGGAACTGCCATAGTCCCTCTCTCATAGTTAATTATAGGTATTTGATCTTCTCTATAGCTTATATTATTCATAATTGTCCCCCTTATCTAAAATCTTTAATAAGAGACTATATAATATACTTTCTTGAATATATCCATTAACTGTATATTCACTTTTATATGCATATACCTTTTTACAATCACATAAAAGGCTATATATCATATTATATAGATAATATTTTTTATAACTTTCTTCCATAATGTCACTATAAACTCTTTTTTCTTCAAATGTCTTTCTTAAAACTACAATATTACTTAGCTCTTTTTCAATTTTCATGTTCCACGAGTTACTTCCTATATCTACCCATAATTGTATAGGTCTATTTATATTATTAGATATATAAGTATAAGGTGTTGTTATCATAACTTTGCTACACTCTTTAAATTCTTCCATGTCAACAGAAGTATAATAATCATTTATTGATGTCTTAAGAGCAGTAATAAATATTTGCTCTTTACTTTTGTCTTTATCTAAGCATAAAAGCTCAACATTTTGAACAAAGACACTACTTTCATTTATTATCTGTTTACATACATGTACATTTTCTCTACCATATTTTAAGTTAAGCATTTTATCTAAGTAAAACTTAATTAAAAACTCATCAATTTTAATATCACTTTCTTTTTTGCTAACTATATAATTTCTAAGCTCACAGAACTCTGAGTTACTATCTTTATCTCTATAGACTTTAAATGCCTTTATTCTATTTACTTCTAATACTATTTCTATAAAACTTATAAATTCTTCTTCTCTAATTAGTTCTTCTAATCCATAAAATATACAACTTGCAACAACTAAAGCATTTCCATAAGGATAATCAACTAACTTTTTATCTTTTTTAGTATTTATCACTTCTATTCCCTCAGATGATAATATATTTTTCACTTGATAATCTAATATTGTATTATTTATAGGAGATATTATTACTAAATCCTTTGGGCTTGTACCTGATTTTATAAGTTCTAGTACTTTTTCACAAACTTCTTTTACCATTTCACTGTATAATTGACTAGATTGATTTAAACTTATATTTGCTGGCAAGCTATATATATCGCTAAGTTCTACATTTTCAATACAACCATTAATACACGTGCATTTAACATTATTTTCTAATTCACAACTATTTATTATTTTTTCTTTTATGTAATCTATGTCAACATTATTAAATGAAGCATAGTCCCTGGTACTATTTAAATAAATATAGGACTCTTTTGATATACTAGAAATAATATCAACAAAATCTACCTCAGCACAGCTACATAATTCTAGGCTCTCTACTATTAAATAATCAACTTCTTTTTTAAGATTACTAACATATGTTTCATCATTTATTAAATAATTTTGGTATAAATATACACTTAAAGAGTTGTCAATCATTGAATTTGATAATAAAGTTTCAATATAATAACTTATAATTTCATCCATTTGGCTATATGAAAATCTCATTAAGTTATCTTTATTTTTTTTAGACAAGTATATTTTTTCACCAATAGCTTTAAAGTCTATTAAACTTAAAGCTGCTTTATTAATATTTGTATTAATACTCTGAGCGATATTTTTATTTGTAGCAATAATATCATCAAAGTATCCTAATAATCTTCTACTGCTATCTACTTTTTCACCTATTATATATTCACTTAAGCTATTATTAATAAATTTAGGAGTTATAGACTGACTTCCTATTTTATTACATTTATTAACTACTAATGGCCAATATCTAACTAATTCTCTTTTTATAAATCCTAAATATGTACTAATATTTAATTCTTCACTATATTGCAGATCTATATTTCTTTCATACTTTAATTTTGAACTGTTGTTAGGCACTAGTAGTAGTATTTTCTTTGACTTATTATTAGCATTACTCAATAACTCTTTATATCTATTTAATACCTTACCTATTTTTAAATTATTGTCATTTTCTTTATATAAATATTTCATATAATCACCTTTTTCTCTACATCTTATAATCAAATGTATGTACTAATTATAACATATAATATTGTAAAAATTTGCTTCTCTAATATTATCATTTCTAAAGTAATACTCTATTTAAATAATATCTAGATGAAAAAAATGCAGCCATAAGGCTGCTTATTTATCTAATCTTTATTAATGCTATATCATCATTATTAACTTCTAAATCACTAATTATAAAATCATCCATTAAAATATTTTCAAACTTATATCTATTATTTTCTACAATGAAGTTTTCACATGTAAATGCAAATGGATTATCATTATTACCTATGTTCATATATTTCATTAGTACCTCATACATAACATCACCATGCCCTATTTTATTTTTGTCATATTATAATTATTGAGTTTACTAAGATAATTTATTCATTATTTTTTTACTAATTGAACCCATTATAACAAATAATATATTTAAAACCATTATAATAAACTGATAAGCAAAAGTTATTTTTGTTGCAAATACATTTATTAAGGAAATAGTTGGAGAAAAATAAGGCATAATCATCCATATTGCTGTATTAGGGCTATTTAATACAAACTTCGTATATATTGCAAAAAAACCTAAAAATAATCCTATACTACATCCTATAGTTCCAACAATTATCGATTCCTTAATACTCAAGTTATTAAAGTAACCTGTATAAAAGTTTATACCAAAATAAAACAAACAAAATATTAATCCTATAGTTATGGTAATTGTATTTTTAGGGAAAATGTTGAAGTAGATACATGAAATTAAGCATATAATAAGAATGTTGAAAAATAATCTTTCACTAGCATCAAATATTTTTTGCATATACTCACCCCAAATTACTTTTAATATATTATATAAAAATAAAAAGTAAAGGTTCACAAGAATTATTTATACGAAAGGATATATAAGCATATGAAGCGTTCATATAAACTAATTATGTTAAGCTTAATTATTCTAATAAGCTTTTTTATTTTATCTAATCTTAATAATAAAAATACAAAGCCAATTATTAATGAAGAAGATAAAAGTTTATGGATTTATAACAGAAATTTTAATGATAATGTAGTTTTTTATCCTCAACATCAAGATGATGAGGTTCTTTGGGCTGGTAGTTGTATTATTAGAGCTATTGAGAAATGTGGCCCTGATAATGTATATGTCGTGCTTGTTTCAGATGGTACTGGAGTAAATATATTTAAAAATATTAAATATAAGAATTTAACTAGAAAGGAAAAAGAAGAGCTTCGTAACAATGAGTTTAAGGAAGCATTAAAATTTCTTGGTATAAAAGATAATAATATTATCATATTATCAGAACTAGATAATGAGTCTGTCAACCATTTTGATCTTATGAAGGAACTAGCTTTATATTATGAAGACAAATTAGTCAATGTTACTCACGTCGCTCACTCCTATAAATATGATGATCATCCTATGCATAAGAAAAATGGCAAGGTGATAAAAAATCTTTATGATGAAAATAAGATTAATGATGTAATGTACTTTATTAAACCTAAGTATAAAAACAAAATTGATAATAGTCTAAAAGTATTATACACAGCACAAACATTACAGGAATACGATAAAAATATAGATGGTATTGGCTACGAATCTGCACATAGCTATTTTGATAGATTAATGAACGACCCTAATCTACCTTCTATATTGCATCTACCCTTAAAATAAATATAGTATAAATAACCATAATAATTTAACTTTTTTCGGTGAAAATATATAAGAATATTATTTAAGAGGTGAATTATATGAAAAATAAAAATAAATGTGAATCTAATAATCAATGGTGTGGTTCTAATATTTCTTTAACTAGTAAAGCTGGTTCAAAGCAAAAGGATGAAACTAATAATCAATGGACTTCTACACTAAAAAAATCTCCTGAAGTTTATTCAGAAAATTGTCATCCTGAAAAACACAAGAATAATAAATAATTTATTATTTAAAAGCTCTGAGTATATAATATATTCAGAGCTTAAAATAACTCATTCCATCTAACATAAATTTTGCTTATTTTTCTATAATTTAATTCTATATCATTTTGTTTAAACAAAGTAATTTTATTCTTTATTCTATAATAGACTTCAAATATTGCATACTCTTCCTCTTTGTACTTTTCTTTTTCTCCAATAAACTTAACTTTTATCTTTCTATTCTTTTCTAATTTTTTTATTTCCTTATATAAATGTGAATATTTATCTTTATTTAAAATTTCTATTATTTCCTTAGATAATTTTATATCTTCTGTATTTAATTTGTCCATAATAATCATCCTCAATTATAATTTTTTATATAAAAAAAGATTACGTGGCTACGTCCTACTCTCCCAGGAGGTTGCCCCCCAAGTACCATCGGCGCTAAAGAGCTTAACTTCTGTGTTCGGAATGGGAACAGGTGTATCCTCTTTGC
>NZ_JBKFGI010000008.1:0-386658 GCF_056171995.1 Romboutsia sp. LXY-2
TAGCAAAGAGGATACACCTGTTCCCATTCCGAACACAGAAGTTAAGCTCTTTAGCGCCGATGGTACTTGGGGGGCAACCTCCTGGGAGAGTAGGACGTAGCCACGTAATCTTTTTTATATATAAAAGATACTTGAATTAGGCTTATCAACATGATAGTTTGAAAAAAGAATCTTTTATTTTTTTTGTTTTAAATAAATATTAAAGGGTATTATAAAAAATAGTTAAAAAATTAATAATACTTGGAGGTATTTAGAAATGAAAGTTATAGTTGTAGGATGTACACATGCAGGTACAGCTTCAGTAGTTAATATAAAAAATAAATATAAAGATAGTGAAGTAGTAGTATATGAGAAAAATGATAATTTATCTTTCTTATCTTGTGGGATAGCGTTAAACGTAGGTAAAGTTATAGATACAACTGAAAAATTATTCTACAATTCTCCAGAAGGATTACAAGCTTTAGGGGTTAAAACTAACATGAAACATGAAGTTTTAGACATAGACTTTGTTAACAAAAAAATAACAGTTAAAAATTTATTAACAGATGAAATATTTGAGGATAACTATGATAAGTTAGTTCTTACACTTGGATCATGGCCAATTGTACCTAGATTTGAAGGTGGAGACTTAGAAAATATATTATTATGCAAAAACTACGATCATGCTAAAGACATAATAAAGAGAAGTGAAAATGCTGAAAACGTTGTAGTAATAGGAGCAGGATATATAGGTGTTGAATTAGCAGAAGCATTTGAGATGCAAGGTAAAAACACTACATTAATAGATGCAGAAGAAAGAATAATGGCAAAATATCTAGATAAAGAATTCACAGATATAGCAGAAACAGAGTTTAAGAATAAAGGTGTTAATGTAGTTTTAGGTCAAAAAGTTCAAAGATTTGAAGGAACAGATAATAAAGTATCATCTGTAGTTACAGATAAAGGTGAATTTAAAGCTGATTTAGTAGTACTATGTATTGGGTTTGCTCCAAATACAAAATTAGTTCAAGGGAAGTTAGATACATTACCTAATGGAGCTATAATAATAGATGAGTATATGAGAACTAGTAAAGAAGATGTGTTTGCAGCAGGAGATTGTTGTGTAGTTAGATACAACCCAGCAAAAGATACTAGATATATACCATTAGCTACTAATGCAGTAAGAATGGGAACGTTAATAGGTAGTAACTTAGTGGAACCTACATTAAAATATATGGGAACTCAAGGAACTTCAGGTATAAAAATATATGATCAATGTATAGCATCTACAGGACTTACAGAAGAAGTAGCGAAAAATACTACTAACTATAATGTAGACTCGGTAATGATAACAGATAATCATAGACCTGAATTTATGCCAGATTTTGAACCAGCAACAGTAAAACTTGTATTTGATAAAGATAGTAGAAGAATATTAGGTGGTCAAATTATATCAAAATTAGATTTAACACAATATATGAATACCTTATCAGTAGTAATACAAAATGAAATGACAATAGAAGAATTAGCTATGACAGACTTCTTCTTCCAACCACATTTTAATAAGCCTTGGAGTTTATTAAATACTGTAGCACTAAAAGCATTATAAAATAAAAAATAATTAATTAATAAATTAGCCTATAGGATATTATCTTATAGGCTAATTTCATATTATAATATAGTAGAGATTAGTTATAAAGGGGGGATTATAGTGCAAATAGATATACTACCAAAAATAGATTTGAGTATTATAGTATTATTTTTTTTGATTATAGTTATATTTTTATATAAATCAAAATTTAATATAAAAGAGAGTCATAATAAAATATTCATTACTATCATGATAATTTCAGCTGTAGTATTATTTTTGCAAATATTAGATGCGATTGTATTATTGTATACATATAAGTCTTTTGCTCCGCTTACAAAGATGATTAATATATTAGGATTTATATTATCGCCTATAGCATCTTATTTATGGCTAATCTATGTTTGTGAAAATTTAGATATAAAAATAAAAAATAAAATACTTATAATACCAGTTATAGTTAACTTTGTGATATCCATAGCTTCATATAATAATGGATATATATTTTATGTAGATCAATACAATAGCTATACAAGAGGGGTTTTATTCATGGTTCCTATACTAGTAACATATCTGTACTTTATTATTACCATGTATATTATTATAAAAAACAAATCTAAGATGGAGAAAAAGGAGTATAAATACTTACTGGTCTTTGAGATAATACCAATCACTGCGATATTTTTCCAAGTAATGTTTATAGAATTAATTTTAGTTTGGGCATCTGTAGGCATATCAATTATAATCTATTATCTTTATATTCAAGAGAAGCTAATAACATATGATACTTTAACTGGGGTATGGAATAGGTTCACTTTTGAATCATACGTTACAAACTCACTAATAAATAAAAAAACTTGCTTTTCATTAATATATATAGATTTGGATGACTTCAAATCTATAAATGATACCTATGGCCATGAAGAGGGGGATATAGCACTAAAGAATGTGGCTAAATTTCTAAAAGAGTACTTTATTACTATGGGAAAAGTCGTCAGAATGGGTGGAGATGAATTTGTAATTGTAGTTAGTTGTTATGAGAATAAGAAACTAGAAGCAATAGTAACTAATATGAAGATGGAGCTAAATATATATAATGAAATGTTAAAAAAAGAATACAACATTAAATTTAGTTGTGGATATGATATATATGATGAAAGGTATGAAGACCTAGATAGCTTTATAAATAGTGTTGATAAACTTATGTATATAAATAAGAAAAAAAATAAAAATAATTAGAATTAAATGTATATTAATAAAAAATTAGGGGCATAATATTATTGTAAAACTTAATACAAACAAATGAATTACTCAATCTCCCCCATTTTATAAGGCTTCTATCCCCCATAGAGGCCTTTATTTTGTTTAAAATAAAATTAATAAGGTTCATTTAATCTTAATTTGGGTAAAATATGTAAAAATACAAAAAGAAATACTATAAAGTTGCAAAAAACAATTTATATTATGATATAATTATACATATTAGGAACGAATGTTCGAAGAAAGGAGTGAGATTGTGGATTTTAACTTAAAATCAGATTTTAAACCTACAGGAGATCAGCCAGAAGCAATAAAATCTATTGTTAGTGCTATAAATAAAGATGAAAAATTTTCTACCTTACTTGGAGTTACTGGCTCAGGTAAGACTTTTACTATGGCAAACATAATACAAGAGGTAAAAAAGCCGACTTTAATAATTGCTCATAATAAAACATTAGCAGCTCAGTTATATAGCGAATTTAAAGAATTTTTCCCAGAAAATGCAGTAGAATATTTTGTAAGTTACTATGATTATTATCAACCAGAAGCATATGTAGCTCATAGCGATACGTACATAGAAAAAGATGCTAGTATAAATGATGAAATAGATAAACTACGACATTCAGCTACAGCATCAGTTCTTGAAAGAAGAGATGTCATAATAATATCTTCGGTTTCTTGTATATATGGTTTAGGGGATCCTAAGGATTATAAAGAACTTATGTTATCTTTGAGACCAGGAATGGAAAGAGATAGAGATGATATTATAAAGAAGTTAATAGAAATACAATATGAAAGAAATGATATTAATTTTACAAGAGGAACATTTAGGGTTAGAGGAGACATCTTAGAAATATTCCCTGCTAGTAATGACGAAAAAGCAATAAGGATTGAATTTTTTGGAGATGAAATAGATAGAATAACTGAAATAGATTATGTAACAGGAAAAGTGGCTGGTGTAAGAAATCATGTGGTTATTTTCCCTGCATCTCACTATGTAACAACTCCAGAGAGAATAGAAAGAGCAATAGTAGATATACAAGAAGAGCTTGCAGAAAGAATAGATTATTTTAAAGAAAATGATAAACTTATCGAAGCTCAAAGAATAGACCAAAGAACTAGATACGATATAGAAATGTTAAAAGAAATAGGGTTCTGCCAAGGAATAGAGAACTACTCAAGACATATAACAGGTAGAGAGCCAGGAGAAAAACCATATACTTTAATGGATTTCTTCCCAGATGACTATTTAATAATAGTAGATGAGTCTCATGTTACTGTTCCTCAAGTAAGAGGTATGTATGCAGGCGACAGATCTAGAAAAGGTTCACTTATAGATAATGGATTTAGACTTCCTTCAGCTTATGACAATAGACCTTTAAATTTTGGTGAGTTTGAGACTAATATTAACCAAATGTTATTTGTAACAGCAACACCAGGTCCTTATGAAATTGAGCATTCTACAACTATAGCTCAACAAATAATTAGACCAACAGGACTATTAGATCCAGTAATTGAAGTGAGACCAATAAATAATCAAATAGATAATTTGGTTGGAGAAATAAATCAAATAGTAGCTAAGAATGAGAGAGTTCTTATAACTACACTAACTAAGAAAATGAGTGAGGACCTTACTAACTATTTAAAAGAAATAGGAATAAAAGTTAAGTACTTACATTCAGATATAGATACACTAGAGAGAATAGAAATAATAAGAGATTTAAGATTAGGGAAGTTTGATGTACTTGTAGGTATAAACTTACTGAGAGAAGGATTAGATATTCCAGAGGTATCTCTTGTTGCTATATTAGATGCTGATAAAGAAGGTTTCTTACGTTCTGAAACCTCATTAATACAAACGGTAGGACGTGCAGCGAGAAATGCAAATGGTAAGGTAATAATGTATGCTGACAAGATAACTAGGTCTATGGAAGCGACAATATTAGAAACCAAAAGAAGAAGAGAAATACAAATGCAATACAATGAAGAGCATAGTATTATACCAAAGACTATTCAAAAAGGAATTAGAGATTCTATAGAAGCTACAAAAGTAGCTGATGAAGAAGCTATTTATGGAATAAAAGATACTGATGATATAGATGAAATAAAAGCTAATATAGCAGCGCTACAAGAAGAAATGATGGAAGCAGCACAAAACTTACAATTTGAAAGAGCTGCAGAACTTAGAGATAAAGTAAAAGAACTAGAAGAAAGGATTAAAAGTTAATGGAAGATAAAATCATTATAAAAGGTGCTAAAGAACACAATTTAAAAAATGTAGACTTAGAACTTCCTAGAAATAAATTTATAGTATTTACAGGGTTGTCAGGCTCTGGTAAATCATCATTAGCCTTTGACACTATATATGCAGAAGGTCAAAGAAGATATGTAGAAAGCTTATCTGCATATGCAAGACAGTTTTTAGGGCAAATGGAAAAACCAAATGTTGAATATATAGAAGGCCTATCGCCGGCAATATCTATAGACCAAAAAACAACATCTAAAAACCCTCGTTCAACAGTAGGTACAGTTACAGAAATCTATGACTACTTAAGATTATTATTTGCAAGAGTAGGAGATGTTCATTGTCCTGTATGTGGAGAGAAAATCAGTCAAATGACTATACAAGAAATAGTTGATAAAATGTTAGAGTTTCCAGAAAGAACTAAGCTACAAATATTAGCACCTGTAGTTAGAGGTCAAAAAGGAACACATAAAAAGACGATAGATCATATTAAAAAAGAAGGATTCGTAAGAATTAGAGTTAATGGAGAAAATTACGAAGTAACTGATGAAATAGAATTAAATAAAAATCAAAAACACAATATAGAGGTAGTAGTTGATAGAATAGTAATCAAGGACGGAATAGAAACAAGATTAGCAGACTCTATAGAGACAGCTGTAAAGCTTTCTGATGGACTTGTAATAGCTCAAATAATAGATGGTGAAGAAATACTTTATTCAACTAAATTTGCTTGTCCTGAACATGGTGTAGGTATAGAAGAGTTATCTCCAAGAATGTTCTCTTTCAACAGCCCATTTGGTGCATGTGATACTTGTAATGGGTTAGGTGAAAGTAAGGAAGTAGATCCAGATTTAGTTATACCAAATCCAGAGTTATCTATAAAGCAAGGTGCAATAGCTGCTTGGGGATCTTCAAGTGGTAATGATGATACCTATTACAGTAAAATGATACAAAGCCTTGCTGATACTTTTAAAGTATCTTTAGAGACTCCATTTAAAGATTTACCAGAGGATTTTGTACAAGAATTACTATATGGTAAAGATAATGTTATGGTTGAGTTTGTATATGAATCTAAATTTGGCGGAAGAAGACAATATAGAGCTCCTTTTGAAGGTGTAATCGTAAACTTAGAAAGAAGATATAGAGAAACAAACTCGGAATATTCTAGAGATAAAATAGAAGAATTCATGGGAGATACACCTTGTCCTAAGTGTAAAGGTAATAGACTTAAAAAAGAAGTACTTGCAGTTTTAGTGGATAACAAAAACATTATGGAAGTAACTGACTTCTCTGTAAATGAATTAATTGATTATATAGAAAATATAAATTTAAGTGAGAAACAAAAATTTATTGCCCACGAAATATTAAAAGAAATAAAAGGAAGAGCATCTTTCTTAAGAGATGTAGGTTTAGATTATCTTAATCTATCAAGAAAAGCTGGAACATTATCAGGAGGAGAAGCTCAACGTATAAGACTTGCCACTCAAATAGGGTCAGCTCTTGTAGGGGTTTTATATGTTTTAGATGAACCTAGTATAGGACTGCATCAAAGAGATAACGATAGATTAATAGGTACTTTAAGACACTTAACAGATATAGGGAACACTCTTATAGTAGTTGAACATGATGAAGATACAATGAGAGAAGCGGATTATGTAGTAGATATAGGCCCTGGTGCAGGTGTGCATGGAGGAGAAATAGTTGCTCAAGGAACATTAGATGAAATACTAGAAGATGAAAACTCTATTACTGGTCAGTACTTAAGTGGTAAAAAACAAATACTACCGCCTGAAAAAACTAGAGAAGGTAATGGAAACTTTATTGAAATAGTAAGAGCATCTGAAAATAACTTAAAAAATGTTAGCGTAAAGTTCCCTCTAGGTAAGTTTACTTGTATTACAGGTGTTTCTGGTTCAGGAAAGAGTACGTTAATAAATGATATCTTATACAAAGGTATTGCTACTAAAGTAAATAGATTAAAAGATAGACCAGGAAAGCATAAAGAAATCAAAGGAATAGAGAATATAGATAAAATAATTAATATTGATCAAAGTCCAATAGGAAGAACTCCTCGTTCTAATCCAGCTACATATACTGGAGTGTTTGATTTAATAAGGGATTTATTCTCGGCTACAAATGAAGCAAAAGCTAGAGGCTATAAGAAAGGTAGATTTAGCTTTAACGTAAAAGGCGGAAGATGTGAAGCCTGTAAAGGTGATGGTATAATCAAAATAGAAATGCACTTCTTACCAGATGTTTATGTACCTTGTGAAGTTTGTAAAGGAGAAAGATATAATAGAGAAACTCTACAAGTTAAATATAAAGATAAGACTATTGCAGATGTATTAGATATGAACGTTGAAGATGCGCTTGGATTCTTTGAAAATATACCTACAATAAAGAGAAAGCTAGAGACTTTAGTAGATGTTGGTCTTTCTTATATTAAGTTAGGACAACCTTCAACTCAGTTATCAGGAGGGGAAGCTCAAAGAATAAAACTTGCTACAGAATTAAGTAAAAGACCTACAGGAAAGACATTATATATATTAGATGAGCCAACAACAGGTCTTCATATGGCAGATGTAGATAAGTTAATTCAAGTACTTCAAAAGTTAGCGGATACTGGTAATAGTATAGTAGTTATAGAGCATAATTTAGATGTAATTAAGACTTGTGACTATATAATAGATTTGGGTCCTGAAGGTGGAGATAAAGGTGGAATGATAGTTGCTACTGGTACTCCAGAAGAGGTTTCTAAAGTAGAAGGTTCATATACAGGACAATTTCTAAAGAAGTACTTTGAATAAAATAAGAATAAATAATAAAATGTAGCTATTAAAAAAGCTCTTATCCGATTATTGGATAAGAGCTTTTATTTATGCTTCAGTAGTACTTTCTTTAGCTACTAATTCTGCTTCGTATTGTGCTAATTCTGATTTAGATCCATATATGAAGTGACCAGGTCTAATTTCAACCCACTCAGGAGTTTCAGTAGAGTAGTCATGCATTTTAGGATCGTATTTTATACGAGTTCTTCCTTTTTCATAGTCTGGATCAGGAAGTGGTATTGCTGATAATAATGATTTAGTGTAAGGATGTAGAGGGTTTGCATATAGTTCATCAGCAGTTGTTAATTCTACTAATTTACCTCTATGCATAACTCCTATACGGTCACTTATATATTTAACCATTGAAAGGTCATGGGCTATAAATAAGTAAGTAAGACCATTTTCCTTTTGTAATTTTCTAAGAAGGTTAACAACCTGCGCTTGGATAGAAACGTCAAGTGCTGATATAGGTTCATCGGCAATTATAAACTTTGGCTCTATAGCTAATGCACGAGCGATACCTATACGTTGTCTTTGTCCCCCAGAGAATTCATGAGGATATCTACTTGCATGTTGTTCATTAAGACCAACAGTTCTTAGTAATTCATAAACCCTACTAGTTCTTTCTTCCTTAGTTTTGCATAATCCATGTATATCAAGACCTTCAGCTATTATATCTCCAACAGTCATACGAGGATTTAAACATGCCATAGGATCTTGGAAAATCATCTGCATATTTTTATTTAGATGAACTCTATCATCTCTTTTTAGTTTTTTAGCAGACAAATTTTTATCATCAAATACTATTTCTCCGCCTGTTGGGTCATAAAGACGAATGATGGCTCTACCAGTAGTAGATTTACCTGAACCAGATTCTCCAACTAGACCAAATGTTTCTCCTTCATATATATGGAAAGATATATCGTCTACAGCTTTTACTACTGAGCGTCTGTCTAGTTTGAAGTGTTGTTTAAGGTTTTTTACTTCTAATAGTACTTTTCTACTCACCTATAGTCACCTTCTTTCTTCCTACATTAACAGGTCTTTCTACTTTTGGAGCTAAAGGATGTAATAACCAAGTAGCTGCGTAGTGACTATCACTAACCTTAAACATTGGAGGTTCAGCAATATGATCTATTTTCATAGCGTATTCACTACGTAGGGCAAAGGCATCTCCTTTAGGTGGATGCATTAAGTCTGGTGGTGTACCAGGTATATTATATAAATCATTGTCCCCTATATCTAAAGTAGGCATAGAACCTAATAGTCCCCAAGTATATGGATGTTGAGGATTATAGAAGATATCATCAGACGTTCCGTATTCTATAATTTTTCCTGCATACATAACAGCAACTCTGTCTGCCATATTTGCAACAACACCAAGGTCATGGGTTATAAATATAACTGCAACTCCAGTTTTCTTTTGTAAATCTTTTATAAGTTCTAATATTTGAGCTTGTATAGTAACGTCAAGAGCAGTTGTAGGCTCATCCGCTATAAGTATCTTAGGATTACAAGCTAGTGATATTGCAACAACAATACGTTGTCTCATCCCACCAGAGAATTGGTGAGGATATTGTTTAAATCTTTTTTCCGGTTCAGAGATACCAACTAAATCTATAAGTTCTATAGCTTTAGCTTTGGCCTCTTCTTTGCTAGCCCCCTGATGCTTGATTATTCCCTCCATTATTTGCTTACCGATTGTCATAGTAGGATTTAGAGAAGTCATAGGATCTTGGAATACCATAGCGATATCCTTACCTCTTAGTTTCTCCATTTCTGGTTCTCCAAGTTTAGTTAAATCTCTACCACCAAATAAAATTTCCCCACTTTTTATTATTGCATTTGAAGCTAATATTCTCATTATAGTTTTACAAGCAACAGATTTCCCCGAACCTGATTCTCCAACTATAGCCAATGTTTCCCCTTTATGTAAATCAAATGTTACACCTCTAACAGCTTGAACTTGACCGCCGTAAGTACCGAAGTTAACACGTAAATTTTTTACTTCCAGTAACTTTTCCAATTATCTCATCTCCCTTACTAATTATTGATTACGCATTTTAGGGTCAACTGCATCTCTTAAACCATCAGCCAATAAGTTAAGACTAAGTATTAATACACATAGCACAGCTGCTGGTATGAATAACATATACGGATAGTTTTGTAGAGCTAAGAAACCTTCGTTGATTAATATCCCTAATGATGCCATAGGTGGTTGAAGACCTAATCCTATAAAGCTTAAGAATGCTTCGTAGAATATAGCGCTAGGTAAAGAGAACATGATCATTACAACAACCGGACCTATTATATTAGGGAAAAGGTGTTTACTTATTAATCTAATATCAGAAGCTCCTAGTGTTTTAGATGCTAAAACGAACTCTTGATTTTTTAGTCTTAATACGTGAGAACGAACAACCCTTGCCATTCCTGTCCAACCGGATACAGCCATTGCCATAGATATGGACATTATACCGGGCTTAAACACCAGCATGAATAAAATAACCACAACAAGGTTTGGAATACCTTGAATAATCTCGATGATACGTTGCATAATTATATCCACTTTGCCACCATAAAAAGCTGATACGCTACCATATGTAACACCTATAACAAGGTCAAAGAATGCGGCAAGTAAGGCTATACCTAAAGATACTCTACATCCCCACCAAACACGTGTCCATATATCACGTCCAAGTGCATCAGTACCAAATATATAGTTATCCTCAACACCCTTTTCAGCGTATACATCATTACCTTTTGAATCAGTACCATCCATGATACCTATAGAAGATAATATTGATATTTTAGGTGGAAGCTTAACATGTCTTATATTTTGATCCTTGTATCCGTATTTAGAAAACATAGGAGCAAATATTGCCATTAATACTATACAAAATAATATACATAAACCAGTAATAGCAGCTGGGTTTTTAAACAATCTTTTTCTAGCATCTTGCCAGAATGTTAAACTAGGTCTTGAAATAGATTCATTATCACCAGCCTCAGCAGGAGCAGTTTCAAATAAATCTGCTGTTATTTCTAGTTCTTGGCCATCGACCATTATCTTATCTACCATATTACTTACCTCCTGCTATACGTATTCTAGGGTCTATTACACCATAAAGCACATCCACTATTAATATTACAGATATAAAGAATGTACTATAAACTATAGCAACGCCGGAAATTACAAATAAATCATTTGTATTTATTGCATTGACTAATAAGTCTCCCATTCCTGGAACTGCGAAAACTCTTTCAACAACTAGCGAACCAGTTAATAGACCTGCAGCTAGAGGGCCTAAGATTGTTATTACTGGAATTAATGCATTTCTAAGAGCGTGCCTTACTATAACAGTAGCACGACTTAACCCTTTAGCTTTAGCAGTAATTATATAATCAGCATTTAATACTTCAACTAATTCTGTTCTAGTAAAACGGGCAACTGTTGATATAGTCCAAACAGACATTGCTAAAGATGGAAGCACAGTCCATATATATTTAAAGTCTGATCCAAGAGGAAGTCCCCATGTAACAGGGAAAAATTTACTATTCATACCTAAATAATATTGTAATAAGGCGGCAATAACAAATGCGGGTACTGAAACTCCGAGAATTGCTATTACGGTACATAAATAATCCCAAAACGTATTTCTTTTTATTGCGGCAATAATACCGAGAATTAAACCTACACAACAACCAAAAATTAAAGATTGTACACCTAGCATAGCAGATGGACCAATACGACCTACTATTAAATCTTCTACCTTTTGGTTAGCATACTTAAATGATGTACCAAATTTTCCTTGGAATACACCAGTCAAATATTTTGCGTATTGAACTGGAACTGGTTGATCAAGACCATATTGAGCCTCTAGTTTTGCTATTTGCTCAGAAGTTAGTTTTTGATCATTAAATGGAGTACCTGGAAGAAGCCTTACCAGGAAAAAAGTAACTGAAATAACTACAAATAGTGTGATAAACATATACATGATACGTTTCATTACATAGCGGAACACGCTATCCCCCCCTTTTTTTAATTTAAAATTTTATTTTTGAAACAGAATTATGATGTTGCTAAAAAGCTAAGTATTGTAGTAGTTAAAGATATAATAAGACCGCAACTTAATAAATTGTAGGTAAAATTAAAGCTGTTTTTTCTAGAAGCGAATTCTTCGATAGTAATATTTTCTTCATCAGTAAGTATACCTCTACTTTTTTGAAGCTGTTGTCCTATTTTATTAAAGGAATATATTATAATATTAAAGAATCCTTTTTCCCATACATAACATAGTAATCCAAATAATAAATAGACCATTCCTATCATAAAACTACAATTTATGAAAGAATACTGCTTAAAGCCACAAATTATGTAGTACAAAATACTGACAATAATGTCAAATGAAATAAAATAAACTGATTTCTTCATTTTTACCCCCAACCTGAAAATTGTCTTTCTATTATTGTAAAGGCTTAAAGCATTAATTTCAAGTTCAAATAAATAATTTTTTACGAAAAAAAAGATTTAACTAAAAAATTTAGAAAATTTAAAAAAAAGAATGCAATCTTAAAACCAATGTTATATAATTATGAATAAGCAAGGAATAATTTAGCAATCAAATTATTTTTTTAGGAGGGGGACTATATGTTTAAGAAAAGAATATCAGTAATGGCGACGGTAGCACTTTTAAGTGCAGCTTTATTAGCTGGATGTAGTAGTACAGGAGGAGATAGTGATTCTAAAGGTGGTGGTGGAGAAGCCACATCTGCAGACGTTCTTGCTAACCAAAATGCAAGAGCAGCTATAGCTCAAGTTATAGATAAGCAGGCTATGTGTGACGTTATTTTAAATAACGGATCTTTCCCAACAAATATATGGACAGCAGAAGGATTAGCTTTCGATAATGGTAAAGATTATACAGAACTTTTAAAAGGTGTTGGGTATGAATTCAATGAAGAATCTGCAAAAGAATCTTGGGCTAAGGCTAAAGAAGAAGTTGGATTTGATACAGTTAATATAGAAATATTAACTTATGATAGTGATTCAGGAAAGAGATTAGCTGAGTTTATACAAGGTGAATTAGGTGATTTAGAAGGTTTAACAGCAAGCATAGTTAACTTACCTTTTGACCAAAAGCTTGATAGAGAAACTAAAGGTGAATTCGATATATCATTTGCAGGATGGGGAGCTGACTATCCAGACCCATTAACATTCCTTGCAACAATGGAAACAGGAAAACAATATGCTAAACAAGTTGGATATGACAGTTCTACATACAACTCGTTAGTTCAAGAAGCTATGAAACTTGGAACAACTGAAGCTTATGCTAAATATTCTGAAGCTGAAAAATTAATGTTAGAAGAAGGCTTTATAGCACCACTATATCAAAGAGGAAGTGCTTACCTAGAGAGAGAATATGTATCTGGAATAGTAGCAAACTCTTATGGAGCTGACTACACATATACTTATGCAGATGTAGATAAGCCAGAAAAAGTTCTTAACTTAAGAGAAGCTTCAGATATACCAACTATGGACGTAAGTGCTGCTACTGACCAAGTTTCATTCCAAACAATGAACTCTACTATGGAAGGTTTAACTAGAATAGATAAAGATGCAAAAACTCAACCAGGGGTAGCTACTTCTTGGGAAGCATCTGAAGATGGATTAACTTGGACATTTAAATTAAGAGAAAATTCAACTTGGTCAAATGGAGATAAGGTAACAGCTAAAGATTTCGAGTATGGATGGAAGAGAACTTTAAATCCAGAAACTGCTGCTGAATATGCATACATCATGTATGATATAGTGGGTGGAGAAGATTATAACTTAAATGGTGGATCTGTTGATGATGTAGGAGTAAAAGCAATAGATGATTATACTTTAGAAGTAAAACTAGTTAGACCTATAGCTTACTTCCCAGAATTAATGTCATTCCAACCATTCTTCCCACAAAACCAAGCGTTTGTTGAGTCTTGTGGAGATGCTTATGGTACTGCTCATGACAAACAAATATACAATGGGCCATTTACACTAAGTACTTGGAAGAAGGAAGACCAATTCTCTTTAACTAAGAACCCTAACTACTGGGATGCTGCTAATGTTAAGTTAGAAACTATAAATACTAAGATAGTTAAAGATACAGGTGCAGCTGTAAATTTATATGAAGATAAGCAAATAGATAAAGTTGCTTTAAGCTCTGACTATGTTGATAAGTATAAGGAAGATCCAAACTTTAAGACTAAGAAAGATGCAGCAACTTATATATTACAAATAAATGGTGGAAACAGAAAATAATATATAAAATATACTAAATATGACGCATAACTAATAGTTTATAAAAACACATTAGTTATGCGTTTTTAATTTTTTTGGGTATAATTAAAATATAAATATTTTAAAAGAGGAGGTAAAGAGTTGTTTGATATACAAGAGCATTTAAAAAACTTACCAGCTGAGCCTGGAGTTTATTTAATGAAAGATAAAAATGATAAAATAATATACGTGGGAAAAGCTATATCACTTAAAAATAGAGTAAGACAATATTTTCAGTCTTCAAAAAATCACTCCTCAAAAGTTGTATCCATGGTAAAAAATATATATAAGTTTGAGTATATAATAACAGATTCAGAATTAGAGGCACTAATACTTGAATGTAATCTAATAAAACAATATAGACCTAAATATAATGTTTTATTAAGGGATGATAAAACCTATCCATATATTAAGGTTACAACCAATGAAGACTACCCAAGAGTGTTAAAGGTAAGGCAAGTATTAAAAGATAAAGCTAAGTATTTTGGTCCATATACTAATACTGCGGCAGTAAATGATACTATAGAAATAATAAGAAATACATACCCTATTAGAAGCTGTAATATAGATATAGAAAAGGCTATAAGAAACAATATGAGACCTTGTTTGAATAAGCATATAAATAAGTGTGTAGGCCCTTGTACAGGTGATGTTAGCAAGGAAGAGTATAGTAAGATGGTAGAGGAAATACTTTTATTTCTATCGGGCAAGGAAGAGACCTTAATAGAACTATTAAAAGAAAAGATGAATAAGTGTGCTATGGAATTTAACTTTGAAGATGCAGCTACTTATAGAGATAAAATAAGAAGTTTAGAAGAAATGATGCAAAAACAAAAAATCGATGCATCTACATCAGATTTAAACCAAGATATAATAGCAATGGCAAGAGCCCATGACGAGGCTTGTGTACAGGTATTCTTCATCAGAAATGGTAAGATAGTAGGAAGAGAGCATTTTATATTAGAAGGTGTAATGGACAGTGAAAGGTCATCTATACTTGGTTCTTTTGTAAAGCAATTTTATATGGAACAAGAATATATTCCAAAGGAATTAATAATAGAAGATGAGATAGAAGATAGCTTTGTTTTAGAAGAATGGCTATCAGCAAAAAAAGGACAAAGAGTAACTATAAGAGTTCCTCAAAAAGGTGAAAAGAAAAGTTTAGTTGAAATGGTAAGAAAAAATGCCATAGAGTATTTAGAAAAGTTCTCAGATATGAATAAAAGAAAATATGAAAAAAGTGTAGGTGCTCTTGAAGAGCTTAGACAGATATTAGGTTTAGAAGAAGCTCCGAAAAGAATAGAGTCTTTTGATATTTCTAATATTCAAGGTGTAGATTCTATAGGGTCTATGGTAGTATTCACAAATGGAAAGAAAGATAAGAAAGAATATAGAAGATATAAAATAAAAACAGTAATAGGCCCTAATGATTATGACTCAATGGCTGAAATAGTTGAAAGAAGATTAAAGTATGGAGATCTTCCAGATTTAATTTTATTAGATGGAGGAAAAGGCCAAGTTAGTGCTGTAAAAAAGGTATTAAAATCACATAATGTAGAAATTCCTCTTTGGGGAATGTATAAAGACGATAAACATAGAACGAAGGGGTTAATTTCCCAGGAAAAGGAGATGGAACTAGATAAAACGTCTAATTTATATAGATTTGTCGCAAGTATTCAAGAAGAGGTTCATAATTATGCAATTACTTATCATAGAAGCTTGAGAAATAAAGCTTTGACAAAATCTGTTTTAGATGATATACAAGGAATAGGAGAAAAAAGAAAAAAAGCGCTACTTGCTCATTTTAAAGATGTGGAATTAATAAAAAAAGCTACTTTAGAAGAATTATTAGAGGTAGAAAATATGAATAAAGCATCTGCTGAAAGCGTGTATAATTTTTTTAGAAAGGGATAATTACATATGAATACGGTAGATAGAGTATCAATAAAAGAGATTATAAAAGATCTAGATTTAGATATAGTTTATATGCCTGAAGGTGTGGATTACTATGTAGATTCTCAAGATATAAACAGAACGGGTCTTCAGTTTGCTGGATACTTTGAATATTTTGCTTATGAAAGAGTTCAGATAGTAGGTAAGGCTGAATATAATTATTTTAGTCAAATGGATACAAAAACTAGAGAAGAGATACTAGATAAATTTTTCTCATATGAAATACCTGCATTAATAGTTTCAAGGGAATTAGAAGTAAAACCAGATGTAATAGAAAAAGCTAAAAAGTACAAAAGAGTAGTGTTAACAACTAAAAGAAATACTACAAGATTAATAAATAGGCTATCGAACTATTTAGATGATAAGTTGGCACCTCACACAACCATTCATGGGGTTTTAGTGGATGTATATGGTATAGGAGTATTAATAAAAGGTGAGAGCAGTATAGGAAAATCAGAAACAGCTTTAGAGCTTATACAAAGGGGTCATAGATTAGTTGCTGATGATGCTGTTGAAATAAGAAAGATAGATGAAGGAGTACTTGTAGGGCAGTCTCCAGAACTTTTAAGACATTTCTTAGAAATTAGGGGCATAGGAATAATAGATGTCAGAAGCTTATATGGCGTAGGTGCTATTAAGAATTCTAAGGCCATAGATATTATCATTAATCTAGAAGGCTGGGATGAAAATAGATATTACGACAGATTAGGATTGGATAAAGAGTATGAAGAAATACTTGGAGTTAACTTAGAGAAGTTAGTTGTACCAGTTAAGCCAGGTAGAAATACGGCAATGATATTAGAAGTTGCTGCTATGAACTTTAGACAAAAAAGAATGGGCTATGATGCAGCTCAAGAATTCACTAAAAAATTATCTAATTTAATAGACGCAAAGTAATTTAATTTAGAAAATGAATAGTAGTAATGTTACTATATAAAAAAAGGTAGATTATATCTAATTTAGACGTAATCTACCTTTTTTATTTATTTTATTCTACAGTAGCTTCAGCAGTTTGTAATTCCTCATTGTCATAAACATTACTCTTATCAAAATAATGAGTATGAAGTAATTTGTGAGACATATGTCCACAAGGCTCTCCTAAGAAATCTTTATATAGAGCTGCTATATCAGGGTTTTCATGAGATTTACGAAGTTGTTTGTTGCTATCTATGTTATATAATCCAGCTGCACGCTTTTTGATTATATCGTAATTTCCTTTGTGGTATGGTTGACCACCACCAGCTACACATCCACCAGGGCAAGCCATAACTTCTATTATATGATACTTAGAGTTTCCAGCTTTAACTTCATCCATAACCTTTCTAGCATTTCCAAGGCTACTAGCAACACATACGTTAACTAAAGTTCCGCCAACATCTATACTAGCTTCTTTTATTCCTTCGAATCCTCTTACAGCACTAAATTCAACAGATTCTAAAGTTTCTCCTGTTACAACTTCATAAGCTGTACGAAGAGCTGCTTCAAGAACACCACCAGTAGCACCGAAGATATCAGCAGCACCAGTAGATTGACCTAGCGGACTATCAAAGTTTTCATCTTCTAGGTTAAGTAAATCTATACCAGCTTCTTTTATCATTTTAGCCAATTCTCTTGTAGTTATTGATATATCAACATCTAAAACATCTTCTTGGCCAAGTTCTTCTCTTGAACATTCGTATTTCTTAGCTACACATGGCATTACAGAAACTACGTAAATATCTTTAGGTTCTATATTTAATACTTTTGGAGCAAAGTAGTTTTTAGCTATTGCACCAAACATTTCTTGTGGAGATTTACAAGAAGATGCTAGGTTTAGTGATTCTGGGTAAGTATGTTCTAAGAAACCTACCCAAGCAGGACAGCAGCTTGTTAATATTGGTAAGTTTTCACCTGATTTAAGTCTGTTTACAAATTCAGTACCTTCTTCTAAAATAGTAAGGTCTGCAGCAAAGTTTGTATCAAATACATACTTAAACCCTAAAAGACGAAGAGCAGCTACCATTTTACCAGTAGATATAGCTCCTGCTTCTAATCCAAATTCTTCACCTATAGCGACTCTAACTGCAGGTGCAACTTGAACTACAGTAGTTTGAGCTTTATTACTTAAAGCACTCCAAACTTTAGGTATATTATTAACTTCGGTTAAAGCTCCAGTAGGACATACAGCTATACATTGTCCGCAGAAAGTACATTCAGTAGATGACATTGGATCATTAAAGAATGTAGAAACCATAGTTTCAAAACCTCTATTAACTCCAGATAATACACCAACTTGTTGTATTTCATTACACATAGTTTCACATCTTCTACATAATATACACTTATCATGGTCTTTAACTATAGACTTACTAGAAGTATCTATTCCAAGTTTTGTTTGTTCACCTTTATATTTTATTTCTCTTATTCCTAAATCTTGAGCTATTTCTTGTAGCTCACAGTTTCCGTTTTTTTCACATACTAAGCAATCTTGAGGATGGTCAGATAATAAAAGCTCAACAACAGTTTTACGAGCTTTCAATGCACGTGGAGTGTTGGTTTGAACTTCAAGGCCCTCTCTAACGTTAGTACCACAAGCAGGAACTAATCCTCTCTTAGTGTCTACCATACAAACACGGCAAGATGCACATTTGTTATGCATGCTTATTTCATCCATGTGTAGATGACAAAGTGACGGTATTTTTATATTAAGCTTTTTAGCGGCTTCAAGTATTGTAGTTTCTTTATCTACAGATACAGGTTTGCCATTTATAGTTAAATTAACTAAACTCATTAAATATCCCTCCTATTTCTTGATTATTGCACTGAATTTACAGTTAGACATACAAGCACCACATTTTAAGCACTTAGTAATATCTATTTCGTGCTTTTCTTTTACATTTCCAGTTATACATCCTGCAGGACAAACCTTAGAACACTTAGTACATCCTATACAAGCATCAGTTATAACATAGTCTAATAGTGATTGGCACTTACCAGCTGGACATTTTTTGTCAACAACATGTGCCTTATATTCGTCATAGAAATAGTGTAGAGTACTTAAAATAGGGTTAGGAGCTGATTTACCAAGGCCACAAAGAGAAGTAGTTCTTATTGTGTTAGCTAAATCTTCAAGGTCAACTAAATCTTGCTCAGTACCTTTACCATCTGTTATTTTAGTTAATAATTCTAATAATCTCTTATTACCTATACGACAAGGAGTACATTTACCACAAGATTCTTCAACAGTAAATCCTAGGAAGAATTTTGCTATATCAACCATACAGTCGTTATTATCTAGTATAAGCATACCACCAGAACCCATCATAGATCCTAAAGCACTTAAATTATCAAAATCTATTGGAGTATCTAAGTGATCAGCAGGTATACATCCACCTGATGGCCCACCAGTTAAAACCGCCTTAAATTTCTTACCTTCAGGTATTCCGCCACCGATATCATAAACGATGTCTCTTAATGTAGTTCCCATTGGAACCTCAACAAGACCAACGTTACTAATTTTTCCACCAAGAGCGAAAACCTTAGTTCCTGAAGATTTTTCAGTACCTATATTTTTATACCATTCACCACCATTGTTTAAAATAGCAGGTATGTTAGCAAATGTTTCAACGTTGTTTGAACAAGTCGGAACATCCCATAATCCTTTTTTAGTAGAGCTGTATGTTTTCATTCTAGGCTCACCACGGTTACCTTCAATAGAACGCATTAGAGCAGTACCTTCACCACATACGAATGCACCAGCACCATATTTTAATTCTATATCAAAGTCAAATCCAGAACCTAAAATATTTTTACCTAATAGTCCTAATTCTTTTGCTTGACCTATAGCAAGATTTAATCTTTCTATAGCAAGAGGGTATTCAGCTCTTATGTATATATATCCAGTATCAGCGCCTACTGCATATCCACAGATAGCCATAGCTTCAAGAACCTTATGAGGGTCACCTTCTAGTATAGATCTATCCATGAAAGCACCTGGGTCACCTTCATCGGCATTGCATACAACATACTTTTTATCACTTTCAGATTTCTTTGTAGCTTCCCACTTTATACCAGTAGGGAAACCAGCACCACCTCTACCTCTAAGTCCTGAAACTTTAACTTCTTCAATAACATCTTCAGGTTTTAAATCAGTTAAACATCTACCTAAAGTAGAGTATCCATTGTTAGCTATATAATCTTCTAACTTTTCAGGGTTAATGTAACCACAGTTCTTTAAAGCAAGACGCATTTGTTTTTTATAAAATGCCATTTCTTCAGAAGTAGTTACTTTTTTACCTATTGAAGCTTCAAGATATAATAATCTATCAACTAAATTTCCGTTTACTAAATGTTCTTGTACTATTTCTTTAGCGTCCTCAGCATTTACCTTTACATAGAAAACGTTATCAGGGTGAACCTTAACAATAGGACCTTGAGCACAGAAACCAAAGCAACCAGTAAGTGTTACTTTTACAGAATCTTCAAGGCCTGCTTTTCTTATTTCTTCATTTAAATTATCTATTATAGGCATACTGTTTGCAGCTCTACATCCTGTATCACCACAAACTAGTAGCTCTCTTTTTTGATTTTCTTTTATAACATTATCTCTTATAGATAAATTAGGTTTTAAATTACTAGATAATTCCCTTAATTCATCAAATGATTTGATTTTACTCAAACTATTCCCCTCCCCGTTTGTATTGGATTATTTAGAAGCTACCTTCTAATACCTTATACTCATTTAATATGCTTTCAACTTGATCTACCTTTACATGTCCATAAACTTTACCGTTTACAACAACAACAGGAGCTAGACCACATGCACCTACACATCTTAACCCCTCAAGAGAGAACTTAAGATCAGATGTAGTTTCCCCGGCTTTTATTCCTAACTGCTTTTCAAATTCTTCTAGTATTCTGTCTGCACCTTTAACAAAGCATACAGTACCAAGACAAACACTTATTTTATAATCCCCTTTAGGCTCAGTAGTAAAGTAAGAGTAGAAGCTTACTACACCATAAACTTTAGCTGGTGGAACTTCAAGTTGCTTAGCTACATGAAGTTGAACTTCTCTTGGTAAATAACCAAATAAACCTTGAGCATGATGTAAAACTTGTATTAATGCTCCCTTTTTAGTAGGGAGAGAATCGATGAATTTATCTAACTCATCAAATAGGTTTTTGTTGCATTCAACAAAATTACACATATGGAACCCCCTTGTATAAAATAATAAAAGATTAAGTTTTGTACAATACAAAAACATATACTATATAAATAATATCACAATAATTGAAAGTTTATGGGTAAGTTAAAAAAAAAACAGTCAGAATTATTCGACAAGTATGCAATGATACATAAAATAGTATTTTAAAAATTATATGCTTAACTAACAAATAATTTTACTATAATTTAAAATAAAATAGCTGTTATAAAATGATTGAAAATCATTTTATAACAGCTATAAAGCTATTGAGCAGTGCAGTCGGATAATACTTCTTTTACGAAGGTATTACCTTTGCCTGTGTAGTGAGTATGAAGATATTTGTGAGCAGTAGAGCTATATGGTTCATTTAAGAAATCTTTGTATAAAGCAGCTACGTCAGGGTTTTCATGAGATTTACGATTTTGCTTATTTTTATCTAATTCATATAATCCATTACTGCGGCATTTTATTTTTTCATAATCGCCACCATGATATGGTTGACCTCCGCCTGCTATGCATCCGCCAGGGCAAGCCATTATTTCTATTATATGATAATTTGATTTTCCTTCCTTTATATCATCCATTATTTTTTTAGCGTTACCTAAGCTACTAGCAACACAAGCATTAATGATAGTACCATCTATGCTTATACTAGCTTCCTTTATTCCGTTTAGACCTCTTAAAACTTGGAAATCTAGATCTTCTAATTCCGTATTTGTTACCCATTCATAAGCTGTACGTAGAGCAGCTTCTAAAACTCCACCTGTAGCACCGAAGATATCAGCAGCACCAGTTGATTCACCTAAAGGGGTATCAAAGTTCTCTTCATCTAAAGCTAATAAGTCTATACCAGCTTCTTTAATCATTTTAGCTAACTCTCTAGTAGTTATTACAACATCAACGTCAGCTATATTGTTGGAACCAAGCTCTTCTCTAGAGCACTCGTATTTTTTAGCTACACATGGCATAATAGAAACTACTAATAAATCTTTTGGCTTAAGATTTATTTTTGGAGCGAAATAATTTTTAGCTATAGCTCCAAACATTTCTTGAGGTGATTTGCATGATGATGGAAGATTTAAAAATTCAGAGTAGTTGTGTTCGATATAGTTTATCCATGCAGGGCAACAGCTAGTAATGATAGGAAGATTTTCCTGTGATTTTAGTCTGTGTAAAAATTCTGATGCTTCTTCTAATATAGTTACATCAGCTGCAAAGTTAGTATCGAATACATATTTAAAACCTAAGTCTCTAAGAGCAGCAACTATTTTTCCGACAGGTATAGAGTTTGGCTTTAAGCCGAATTCTTCGGCTAAAGCAACTCTAACAGCAGGTGCTATTTGAACAACAGAAACTTTTTCTTTATGATTAATAACATCCCAAACTTTAGAGACATTATTGACTTCACTTAAAGCTCCAGTAGGACACACTGCAACACATTGACCGCAGAATGTACAGTTTGTTTGGGCGATAGGGGAGTCAAAGAATGTAGAGATAGTAGTTTCAAAACCCCTATTAACCCCAGATAAAGCACCAACTTTTTGAATATTATTACACATAGTTTCGCATCTTCTACATAATATACACTTACTATGATCTCTTTGGATAGACACACTAGAAGTATCACTATCAGCAAAAGAGTGACTACCTTGGAATGGTATATTTCTTATACCCAAGTCTTGTGCGATTTTTTGCAGATCACAGTTTCCGCTTTTATCACATACTAAACAATCTTGAGGGTGGTCTGACAACATAAGCTCAACAACAGTTTTGCGAGCTTCCAAAGCTTTAGCGCTGTTAGTTTCTATAACCATTCCTTCTACTACATTTGTAGCACATGAAGGTATTAAACCTCTAGGCGTATCAACCATACAAACTCTACAAGATGCGCATTTATGTTCTAAACTTATTTCATCTATATTTAAGTGACACAGAGTAGGTATTTTTATATTTAATTTTTTAGCAGCATTTAATACTGTAGTCTCTTTTGGTACAGATACAGGTATTCCATTTATAGTTAAGTTAACTAAACTCATCTTAAGACCTCCTTATTGCTTAATTATGGCATTGAATTTACAGTTTTCCATACATGCGCCACATTTTAAACATTTACTAATATCTATTTCGTGCTTCTCCTTAACTTTACCGCTGATACATCCAGCAGGACATATTTTAGAACACTTAGTACATCCTATACAAGCATCAGTAATAGAGAAGTTTAGAAGAGCTTGACACTTACCAGAAGGACATTTTTTATCTTTAACATGAGCTAAATACTCATCATAGAAATACTCAAGGGTACTTAATACGGGGTTAGGAGCACATTTACCTAATCCGCATAGAGAGGTAGACTTTATATTAGTAGCTAATTTTTTTAAGTTTACCAAATCTTCTTCGGTACCATTACCATCAGTTATCTTAGTTAATATTTCTAGGAGTCTTTTATTACCTATACGGCATGGAGTACATTTTCCACAGGACTCTTCAACTGTAAATTCTAAGAAGAACTTACATATGTTAACCATACAGTCAGTATCATCAAGAACTAGCATACCACCTGAACCCATCATAGAACCTATTTCACCAAGACTTTTAAAATCTATTGGAGTATCTAGATGTTTAGTAGGTATACAGCCACCAGAAGGACCTCCTGTTTGAACAGCTTTAAATTCTTTATTATTAGGTATGCCTCCACCTATTTCATAAACTATTTCTCTTAAGGTAGTACCCATAGGAACTTCAACTAGACCAACGTTATTTATCTTACCTCCAAGTGCAAAAACTTTTGTACCAGAAGAATCTTCAGTTCCGTAATTATTAAACCAATCAGCACCGTTATTAATTATTATAGGTAGATTAGCGAAGGTCTCAACATTGTTTACACAACTTGGCTTATCCCAAAGACCTTGAATAGCATAAACATAAGGTTTAAGCTGAGGCTCACCACGATTTCCTTCGATAGAGTGGATTAGGGCGCTACCTTCACCACATACAAATGCTCCGGCTCCATACTTAAGTTCTATATCAAAATTAAAATCAGTACCTAATATATTTTCACCTAACAAGCCACAAGCTCTAGCTTGATTAATTGCTATTTTTAATCTTTCAATTGCAAGAGGGTACTCAGCTCTAATATAAATATATCCTGTATCAGAGCCTATAGCATAACCACAAATAGCCATTGCCTCTAGAACACTATGAGGATCCCCTTCGAGAATAGATCTATCCATAAATGCACCTGGATCACCTTCATCGGCATTACAGATTACATATTTCTTATCATTTTTTGCATCCTTGCATGTAGTCCACTTAAGACCAGTAGGGAAACCGGCTCCCCCTCTACCTCTTAATCTGGAAGCTTTAACAATATCTATAACTTCGTCATCCGATAGTGATGTGATACATTTTCCTAAGGCAGTATATCCATCGCTAGCTATATATTCATTAATATCTTCAGGATTAATGTTACCGCAATTTCTAAGTGCCACACGAAGTTGTTTTTTGTAGAAGGACATTTCATCGTGTCTCTCCACTTTTTGGTGTCCAAGAGAAGGTTCTTCGAATAATAATCTTTCAATCACGTTATTATTCATTATGTGTTCATTTACGATATCCTTGGCATCACTTGGTTTAACTTCAACGTAGAATACATTGTCGGGGAATATTTTAACTATAGGACCCTTAGCACAGAATCCAAAGCATCCAGCTAAGTGAACACTTGCTATATCTTCAAGATTTGCGTCCTTTATAAATTGCTTAAGGTTATCTATAATAAGAGCACTATCAGCTGAGTTACACCCTGTACCACCACATACAAGTATTTCTCTTTTTATGATAGATGATGAAGTATTTTCATGTCTTAGGTTTAAGCTTGGTTTTAATTTATTAACAAGGTTTTTTAATTCATTAAACGAATTTATTTTATTCATAAGAAATCCCCCTAACAACTTAATTCAAGTTTTTTGTAGTGATCTAGAATTTCGCTAACTTGAGATGGCTTTACTTGACCGTACACTTTACTATTAACAACAACTACAGGTGCTAAACCACATGCGCCAACGCATCTTAAACCTTCTAGTGAAAACCTAAAGTCATCAGTAGTGTCACCTGATTTTATTCCCAGTTGCTTTTCGAATTCTTCTAATACTTTATCTGCACCTTTTACGAAACAAACAGTACCTAAACAGACACTTATTTTATATTCTCCTTTTGGTTCGATAGTGAAGTAGGAGTAGAAGCTTACTACACCATAAACCTTAGCTGGTGAAACCTTTAATCTTTTAGCTATATGAAGCTGAACCTCTTTTGGAAGGTACCCAAAAATTCCTTGGGCGTGATGAAGAACCTGAATCAAAGCTCCTTGTTGGGTAGGAAGAGCGTCGATAAAATTGTCTAATTCATCGAATAATGATTTATTGCGTAAAATAAAATCACACATAATAAAATCCCCCTAAATTGTTTATATTTATTTAAAAATATGAAAAAATATTCAAAATGAGTATGTTTAAAATATGAAAAAAGAAATAAAAATATTATGTCGAATTAATTAGTGGGTTGATACAAAGTAATATTTAATATCGGATAAGCGTTTGTTTATATTATTGTATATGATATGAATAAAATCAATCAAAATTTAGAAAATTCAAAAAGTATACAGGATATAGTATAAAATTTAGAATAGATAGAGTTTAAATTAATAAAAAATCGTTAGTTATTAGACAAACACTGGGGTTGTATTATTTTTATGAAATGATATATTATACTAATAAATTAATATTATTTATCAAAATAATCGTGTATAAATATATAAATATTTTATTAACAAATAAATTGGTAAGATAAAATAATAACATAACGCAAGAAAACTTGCATAAAATGTGGGATTTATAATATATAACGTTAAAAAACACAAAGTAAATTATATACTTTGTGTTTTTATATTTCTATAAAACTGGAGATAGCAATCTAGAAATAGACTCTTTAAATCTAATCATTTGAGATCTATTATTATATATTTCAGAAGTTATTTCAGTACATTTTTTTATATCTTCTTCAAAAATTAATTTTTGTTGTTTTGCTATTTCAGATGAATACATAAATGCATTGACTTCGAAATTAAGTCCGAAGCTACGAATATCCATATTAGCAGTACCTATTGAACATATAGAATCATCCATTACAACTGTTTTAGCATGTAAAAATGCATTTTTATCATATGTGTATAATTTAGCTCCGAATTTTAATAATTCACCTGCATAAGAGTAGGATGCCCAATAAACAAATGGATGGTCAGGTTTTGATGGTATCATAATTCTTACATCCACTCCAGAAAGACAAGTTATTTTTAAAGTCTCTATTAAGGTTTTATCTAATATAAAATAAGGGCTTTGTATATAAACATATTTGCATGATTTTTGAATCATTTTTATATATCCATATTTTATTTCTTCTAGTTCTGTAATATCAGGACCGCTAGATACAATTTGAACACCGACATTTCCGGATGTAGAAGTAGTATCGGTATTTTCATTAAATGACTTAACAAACTCTAGATCCTCTTTAGTAGTGTATCTCCAATCTAATATAAATCTAATGTTAAGGTCTTTTACACAGTCACCAGTAAGTTTAAGATGAGTATCTCTCCACATTCCAAACCTAGGATCTTTACCTAGATATTCATCACCTACGTTATTACCACCTACAAACCCAGTTTCACCATCTATAACTACTATTTTACGGTGATTTCTGTAGTTAAGGTTGAAGTTTACGATTTTTAAGAATGAAGGAAAGAATGAACCTACTTTTACACCACCATTTTTTAATTTAAGAATAGATTTGTCACTGAATAATCTACTACCAACAGCATCATATAAAAGTCTGACTTCTACACCTTCAGAAGCTTTTTGAAGAAGTATATCTATTATTTCGCTTCCGATCTCATCGTCTTTGAATATATAAAATTGAATATTTATGTACTTTTTAGCTTTCTTTAATTCTTCTAAAAGTGAATCAAAGAACTCTCTAGACTTTTCATATATAACTACATCATTATTATTTGTGTAATGGGCGTTATTAGAATTAGCTAGAGCGTAAATCATATCTCTGTGATTTACTACACTAGGATCAAAATTAGAGGGTAGCTGAAGCTTAATTTCGGTATCTAGAATATTAGATTTAATTAATTTATCTTCTTGTTCTTTTATTCTAAACATATTGTCTTTTGCCACACCACGACCAAAAGCAAAGTATAGCACAAATCCTGCAGCAGGTAGAGTACTTAGGATAAGTATCCAAGCTACTGTAGTATCAATACTTCTTTTTTCTCTAAAAATTAAATTTAGTATAGTTAAAAAATTTATTAGATATATGGCTGTTACCACAAACTCATAAGCTGATGCTTTGAACCATGAAATATCGAACAAAATAATTCCTCCTTAATATAAATTGAAATATATATAATTATATAAAATAATATGAAAATAAAAAAGAGAATTTGCACAAAGTTACTAATATTATGTAATATAAGGCTGAATTTTGAGTATAAAAGTATTATTAACAAAAATGTAATATAGTATTGGATGAGATATAAACTTTTATAAAATAAGTATTTTTTATAAAAAAAGAAGTTGCCTCAAAATGAATTTGAGACAACCTCTTTTTAAATAAGTTGAAATATATATAAATTATGCTGATTGGCTATCTTTAGATGTTGCTTTTGCATCATCATTCATGAATATGAAGTAGTAAACACCAGCAACAAATATTGCTCCACCTAATATGTTACCTATAGTAACAGGTATTAAGTTGTTCATAAACATGTTTGGTAAGTTTATTGCTGCTGCATCTGCTGCAGTTTTGTGAGCAGCTTCTAAGTATGCAGGGTTAGCTTTGCTGAATAATCCAGCGAATAAGTATCCCATGTTAGCAACACTATGCTCAAATCCTGTACATACGAATAAGAATATTCCGAAGAAACCAGCTAATAGTTTACCAGTAACGTCCTTAGCTGCGTAAGTCATCCATACTGTAGCGCAAACTATCCAGTTACATAATATACCAGAAGCTATAGCAGCTACCCAAGTAAATCCAAGTTTACCTATTGCATTCTTAACTATAACACCACCATATAATCCATTACTCCAGTCAAAAACACCAGATAAGCTTACTAAGTAAGCAACAAGTACTGCACCAGCTAGGTTACCTAACCAAACTAATGCCCAGTTTTTAAATGTTTGACCCCAAGTAACTTTCTTCTTTAAAGCTGCTAATGTTATTAATATGTTTCCTGTAAATAAATCTCCACCCGCAACTAAAACAAACATAAGTCCTGCAGGGAACATAAGTCCTGCTAAAGCCTTACCTAATCCGTAAGTAGCAGGGTTAGCTAATAAATTGTAAGCTGCTGCTACTGAACCTAAAGCACCGAATGCAATATATGCACCTGCTAAGAATGCAGAAGCAAGAACTTTTTTTGTAGGCGTAGTAGCTTTTTTTACTCCAGCATTAACAGTGTATTCTGCTACTTCTGCTGGCATAAGCATTTTTTTATCCGACATCAATAATTCCTCCTAAAAATATATTTATAATTATCATTTAATAATATTCGATAAAATTCGTTGAATTCCTACACAACATTTGTAATTATACAATAAAAAAATATTTTTGTATACATTAAACATAACTAAAAGTTTAAATTTTATTAAAGTCTTATTGAATAGTTAGAAAAAAGAGAAAATTATATGTAAAATTTGTTAAAAAAGTACGTATACATACTTTTTTATCAGAGTATATATTTATTAAGAAGAAAAACATAGTGAGGTGGGTGTATGGAAAAAAGATTACTGGCACCAGCTGAAGTAGCTAAAGCTACTATAACTGTAGGAGAAAAAAAAGCAGGTCTATCAACGAAATCAACCATAGTACTTGGAATATTAGCAGGTATATTTATTGGACTGGGTGGACTTGGAAATATAGTAGTGACTCAAACATTAGGAGGAATAGACGCAGGTTTGGCAAAATTTATGGGTGCAGCGGTGTTTCCTGTTGGACTTATGCTAGTAGTTGTATGTGGAGCGGAATTATTTACAGGTAACAATTTAATGACTTTGGCTTATATGGAAAAAAATATATCTATGAAACAATTATTAAGAAACTGGGGGCTGGTTTGGCTAGCAAATTTCATAGGAGCGCTATTATTAGTTGCTGTAGTTTATTATGGTCAGGTACTAAGTGGAGATGCATCAACAAAAGCAATTGCAGTTGCAGAATCTAAAGGAAGTCTTAGTGTTACAGTTATGTTCTTAAGAGCTATTCTTTGTAACATGATTGTTGTACTGGCAGTATGGATGGCTACTGCATCTCAAGATATTATTTCTAAAATATTTGCATGCTGGTTTCCGATAATGTTATTTGTTTTATGTGGGTTTGAACATAGTATAGCAAATATGTTTTTTATTCCTATGGGGGTAGCATTGGGTGCTCAAGTAACAATGTCACAATTAATAATAAACTTACTAGTTGTAACTTTAGGAAATATTGTAGGTGGAGCTATTATAATACCTTGTATGTACAAAGTTGCATATTTACCTAAATTGGAAAAAGAATCATCTCAAGTAAATAATTAAAAGTATATGAAAGTGCCTTATCACAGGCACTTTTTTCTAATTTATGGTATAAAGTTATTACATTATATATATTAATGTAGTAATTTAATCAATAGACTATCGATAATATAGTAATATCAATACTTACTATAAATTATTAATTTCTTTATTATTGTTATTTTTTTTTTAATACATTATTATATTAATTATATAAAAATAATATAGTAAGTATATAAACCATGAATAAATAGTGTAAACTAGGAGGAAATATAATGAATAAGCAATATATATATGAAAAATTATTAAATATTATAGATAAAGAAGATATAAAAGTTGATGAACCTATGAAAAAACATATTTCATTTAGAGTAGGAGGACCAGCTGATATATTAGTAAAACCAAGAACTGAAGAAGAGCTAAAAAATGTGATAGCTCTTGTTAAAGAAGAAAATGTACCGTATTTAGTAATAGGAAATGGTTCAAATCTATTAGTAAAAGATGGTGGTATAAGAGGTGTAGTAATTGAGATAAGTGATAACTATAATGCCTTTGAAATAAAAGGAAACACACTAGAAGCTCAAGCTGGTGCATTATTATCTGTATTAGGTAAATCGCTTTTAAGATCTGAATTAAAAGGATTTGAATTTGCAGCAGGAATCCCCGGAACTTTAGGTGGAGCCTTAGCTATGAATGCAGGTGCTTATGGTGGAGAAATGAAGGATATAGTTAAGACTGTAAGGCTGATGGATACTAAAGGTGAAATATTTGAACTTACAAATGAGCAAATGGAATTTGGGTATAGAAAAAGTATACTTTCAAGAGAAGAATATATAGTATTATCAGCTACTATAGAGCTTGAAAATGGTAGCTTTGATGAGATAAAAGCTGTAATGGCAGATTTCACTCAAAGAAGGGTGACGAAACAACCACTTAGTTTGCCAAGTGCTGGAAGTACTTTTAAAAGACCAGAAGGTAATTTTGCAGGTAAATTAATAGAAGACAGTGGTCTTAGAGGATTAACTTTAAGAGGTGCTCAAGTATCAGAAAAACACTGTGGGTTTGTTGTTAATTTAGGGAATGCTAATGCAAAAGATCTTTTAGATTTAATGTATGTAGTTAAGAGTACTGTATTTGCTAAATATGGGGTAATGTTAGAGGAAGAAGTAAAAATACTTGGAGAGGATTAATATATGCAAATATTAGCGGATTACCATACCCATACCATATATAGTCATGGTAAAGGAACTATAGAAGAAAATGTTAAAGAAGCTATATCAAAAGGAATAAAAACTATTGGGATATCAGATCATGGTTATAAGCATATGACCTATGGAATAAAACTAAAAAACCTAAATAAGATGAGAGAAGAAATAGATTTTTTTAAAGAAAAATATCAACAAATAGATATTTTATTAGGAATGGAATGCAACATACTGGATGAGCATGGTAATATAGATATAAATGATGATGTCAAACAGCTATGTGATTATATAATGGCAGGCTATCATTTTGGTTCAGCACCAAAATCTTTTAAAAGTTTATTAAATCATTGTGATAATTATATTAGAAAAAGTGAAAAAGCTAAAGAGCATAATACAAAAGCTATAATAAATGCAATGAAAAAAAATGATATATTTATCATTACTCATCCTGGAGATAAAGGTGATGTATATATAGAAGAAATTGCAAGAGCAGCAAAAGAAACAGATACTAGATTAGAAATAAATAGTAGTCATGGATTCCTTAATTGTGATCAAATAAATAAAATTAAACACTTAGGCAATAAATTCATTATTGGATCAGATGCTCATGTTCCAAAAAATGTAGGAAACTTTGAATTAGCAATGAAAATAGCAAAAGAATCAAATCTTGATTTATCATTAATAGAAAATATAAAATTATAGATCACAAGGGGGCGTTAGTATTGAAATTTGTAATTGTTACAGGTCTTTCAGGATCAGGAAAAAGTGAAACGATGAGATCTTTAGAAGATATGGGATTTTATTGTGTAGATAACTTACCGCCTGCCCTTATTACTAAGTTTGCAGAGTTATGTTATCAACCAAATTCAAGTATTGATAAAGTTGCTTTAGGTATAGATATAAGAGGTAGAAAGTTTTTTGAGGCATTACACGAAAGTCTAAGTTATTTACAAAAAGAAAATTATCAGTATGAAATAGTATATCTAGATTGTGCAGATGATGTTTTATTAAAAAGATATAAAATGACTAGAAGAAATCATCCATTAGCTAAAAACATGCAAATATCAGAAGGTATTAAGATGGAAAGAAAAATAATGGAGGAGCTAAAGGAAATATCAAATTGTATAATAGATACAACTAATATGAAACCTAAAGATCTTAAGGAGGAAATAAGTAAAATCTACTCTATAGGAGAAACCAATAAAAATCTAACTATATCAGTAGTATCTTTTGGATTTAAACATGGTATACCTGTGGATTCTGATTTAGTTTTTGATGTAAGATTCTTGCCTAATCCATACTATATAGAGGATCTAAGACCTAAGACTGGTGAAGAACAAGATGTAAGAGATTATGTTATGAATTCTAGTGTTAGTGTAGCTTTTTATGAAAAACTTAAAGATATGATAGATTTTTTAGTACCTCAATATATAGAAGAAGGAAAACAACACTTAGTTATAGCTATAGGATGTACCGGTGGTAGACATAGATCTGTTACTATATCTAAGTTAATATATGATGATTTATTAAGCAAAGGATATAGGGTTGTGCAAAAGCATAGAGACTCTTTGTTAAGATAAGGTGGAGGTAAAAATGCCAAGTATATTCATTATTATAGGGATAGTTGGATGGGTGGCCTTAATAGTATCAATATACCTATATAGGAAAATAATAAAAATTCAAACTCAGTCCCTTAATAATTTACAACCAAAAGAATGTAAAGATCCGAAAGTAGTTGTTATTGGAGGTGGAACAGGGCAGTCAATTTTCCTAAGAGGGCTTAAACATTACACACAAAACATTACTGCTATAGTGACGGTAGCAGATGATGGTGGAGGCTCTGGCGTTTTAAGAGAAGACTTAGGTATGTTACCTCCAGGAGATATAAGAAACTGTCTATTAGCTCTTGCCAATATTGAACCAACTATGAATGAAGTAATGCAGTATAGATTTGAAGAAGGTGCATTAAAGGGTCAAAGTTTTGGAAATTTATTTTTAGCGGCAATGAATGGCTTATACGGAAACTTTGAGACAGCTGTTTATAAGATGAGTGAAATTTTTGCTATAACAGGAAGAGTACTTCCTGTTACATTAGAGGATGTTAATCTTGTTGCTCAGCTAGAAAATAAAAATATTGTTAAAGGTGAATCAAGTATAGGAAAAGAAGTTAAAGATCAAAAAAGTCCTATAGAAAGAGTGTATCTAGAACCACTAGATGCTAAGCCTTTAGATGAAGTAATAAATTCTATTAATAATGCAGATATAGTTATTATGGGACCAGGAAGTTTGTATACAAGCATAATACCAAACTTATTAGTGGAAGGCGTAATTGATGCAATAAAAAAATCTAGCGCAGCAAAAATATATATATCTAATATTATGACTCAACCAGGAGAAACAGATAATTTTGATGTATTAGACCATGTTAAGGCTATACTAAAGCATGCTGATAGTAATATAATAGACTATGTAATAGCTAACAATGAGGTTATGCCTGAGCCTGTGTTTGATTTATACAAAAAAGATGGAGCAGAGCAAGTTTTATTAGATAAGAATCAAAGGGAAACACTTAAAGAAATGGGTATAAAAGCTATTGAAGATAACCTAATAGAGATAAAAAAACACTACATTAGGCATGATGCAAAGCATATATCTAAAATAGCAATTAATTTGGCACTAAGTCATAAGAAGGACAATATTGAGTAAAAGAGGATTTTTGAAATTTATGTAGAAATCCTTATTATTATGTTAGTTTTAAGGAGTGAACATCTATGAGAGAAGAGGTTAGTGCCGGTGGTGTGGTATTGTTTGGAAATGCTATACTTTTGCTGAGAAAATTCAATGGAGATTGGGTTCTACCAAAGGGAAAAGTTGAGGAAGGCGAGAATAATCAAGAGGCAGCACTAAGAGAGGTACTAGAGGAAACAGGAGTAAAAGCAGATATTTTAAAATACTTAGGAGAAATTCATTACACATTTAAAGAAAACTGGGATGAGAATAGAGCGGTTCACAAAACAGTTTTTTGGTATCTAATGCAAGCGAGAAGTATGGATACTGTACCACAAAAAGAAGAAGGATTTATAGACGCTAAGTTTATACATCTGGATAGAGTAGTAGATTTAGCTAGATACGATGACGAAAAAGAAATAATAAAGGTAGCCTTACAAGAAATAAAAAAAAGGCTAAAAAAGAACTAGTTAATAGGTGATTGGTATGTCTTTTTCAACTGAAACAAAAAATGAACTTGCAAGAGTTATGTCTGAGGATAGCTGTTGTGGTATAACAGAATTAGCAGCCTTAGTTAGACTAGCGGGAAGTATTCAAATTGTAGGTTATAAAAAATTAAATCTTAAAATAACTACAGAGCTTAATTCTATAGCTCGTAAAATATTTAAGTTATTAAAGCAGAATTTTAATATTAATACTACAATTTCTGTAAATAAGAATCAAATGCTTAAACGAAATAATAGCTATGTTCTTATGGTTACTAGCGAAATGGGAGCTGAAAAGCTACTTAAAGATCTAGGAATATTAGCACCAGGAGAGGATTTTTATACCGTTAATAAAGTCCCTACTAATTTAATAAAGCATGATGAGTGTGTAAGAGCTTTTATTAGAGGTGCATTCTTAGGAGGAGGATCTATAAGTGATCCTGAGAAAAATTATCACATGGAGTTTGTAACCAACAACGAAGATTTCGCTAATTCATTAAAAGACTTAATAAATACCTTAGACTTTAATTGTAAAATAGTATCTAGAAAAAACAACTATGTGGTATATCTAAAGGAAAGTGAACAAATTTCTGATTTATTAAGTATAATAGGTGGACACAATGCCCTATTAAGTCTGCAAAGTACTAAAATAGTAAAAGAGATGAGAAATAATGTTAATAGAATAGTTAATTGTGAAACAGCTAATCTTAGTAAAACAGTTAATGCATCTGTAAGACAGGTAGAAAATATTAGATTAATACAAGAAACGATAGGGATTGATAGTTTACCGGAAAATCTGCAAGAAATAGCAAGAATAAGAGTGGAATTCGAAGATATGACTCTTAAAGAATTAGGGGAGATGCTAAATCCTCCTATAGGAAAATCTGGAGTCAATCATAGATTAAGGAAAATAGAAGAAGTAGCTAACAAATTAAGAAAGAAGTAAATATTTTTAGAGGGGGGATATTTTTATATATCCTCTTTTTGAGTATAAGCAGTTGAGTGTGGGAATAAATTGTACTAGCCTTATCTAGTGAGTTAAGGGTAGTGTATCATAACATAAAAATTAGGAGGTGATGTAATGAATAAAGATTTCGTTCATCTTCATGTTCATACAGAGTATAGTTTGCTAGATGGTTTTTCGAGAGTTAAAAAACTAGTAAGTAGAGCTAAAGAGTTAAACATGAGCGCAATAGCTATAACTGACCACGGATGTATGTTTGGGGTTATAGATTTTTATAAGACAGCTAAAAAAGAGGGAATAAAGCCAATAATAGGATGCGAAGTGTATACAGCACCGCGTGGATTAAGAGATAAAGATCCGAATTATGATAAAAGACAGGGGCACTTAGTATTACTAGCTAAAAATATGGAAGGATACCAAAATCTAATAAAATTAGTATCTACTTCATATGTTGAAGGATTTTATTACAAGCCAAGAATTGATATTGAGGAGCTTAAAAAATATAGTGATGGGATCATAGCTTTATCAGCTTGTTTAGCTGGAGATGTAGCTCAATCACTTATGGATCGAAATTATGAAAAAGCTAAAAAATACGCTCTTTTATATAGAGATATTTTTGGAGAGGAAAACTTCTATTTAGAAATACAAGATCATAATTTACCGGAGCAAAAAGAAGTAAATGCTGCATTAGTTAAGTTATCAAAAGAAACAAACATACCTTTAGTAGCAACAAATGATACTCATTACATTAACAAAGAGGATTCTAAAATACATGATGTATTAATGTGTATTCAAATGGGTAAGACCGTAAATGACCCAAATAGAATGAGATTTGGAAGTGATGAATTCTATTTAAAATCTAGAGAAGAAATGGAAGCAATATTCCCATATGCAATAGAAGCTTTGGATAATACATCTAAGATAGCTGAGATGTGTAATGTGGAATTTGATTTTAATACAATACATTTACCACAATATGATGTACCGGAAGGCTACACAACAGACTCTTATTTGAGAGAACTGTGTTTTAACGGTTTAAAAGATAGATATGAAAATCCAAGTCAAGAAATTATAGATAGACTAAATTATGAATTAGACGTAATTGAAAGAATGGGTTATGTAGAATACTTCTTAATAACTTGGGATTTTATAAACTATTCAAAAGAAAATAATATAATGGTAGGTCCAGGACGAGGTAGTGCGGCTGGTTCTATAGTTGCATATACATTAAAAATAACAGATATTGACCCTATAAAGTATTCTCTTCTATTTGAAAGATTCTTAAATCCAGAACGTGTATCTATGCCCGATATAGATATAGATTTTTGTTATGAAAGAAGAGAAGAAGTTATAGACTATGTAAAGAGAAAGTATGGTGAAGACCACGTAGCCCAGATAATTACCTTTGGTACAATGGGAGCAAAGGCTGCAATAAGGGATGTTGGGAGAGTATTAGATATTGGCTACAACAAAGTAGATAAGATTGCTAAAGAAATACCTTTTGCATTAGGTATGACTATAGATAAAGCCTTAAATACAAATCCAAATCTTATGGCAATGTACACTCAAGACCCTGAAACCAAGGAAGTATTAGATATATCGAAACAAATAGAAGGTATGCTTAGACATGCATCAACTCACGCTGCAGGGGTGGTTATATCTAAAAATCCTGTAGATGAATATGTACCGTTATATAAGCATCAAGAATCTATAACAACACAATTTACAATGACAACATTAGAAGAACTTGGACTATTAAAGATGGATTTCCTTGGTCTAAGAACTCTTACAGTAATAAGAGATGCACTTGACTTAATAGAAAGAAATCATAATAGAAAAATAGATTTTTCGAAAATGGATTATGACGACCCTAAGGTATATGAATTGCTTTCTTCAGGAAATACTGCAGGTGTGTTCCAGCTAGAAAGTGCTGGTATGAAAAGTTTTATGAAGCAACTTAAACCAGACAACTTTGAAGATATAGTTGCCGGAATTTCTTTATATAGACCAGGACCAATGGACTCCATACCTACTTATATAGAAAATAAGAATAATCCAGAAAATGTAACTTACTTACATGAAAGCTTAAAACCTATAATGGGTGTAACTTACGGATGTTTAGTTTATCAAGAACAGGTTATGCAGGTAGTTAGAGATTTAGGTGGATATAGTTATGGACGAAGCGATTTAGTAAGAAGAGCCATGGGTAAAAAGAAAATGGATGTAATGGAAGAAGAAAGAAGATATTTCATTCACGGAAAAGAAGATGAAAATGGCGATATTGAAATAACTGGTTGTGTAAGAAATGGAGTACCTGAGGATATTGCAAATAAAATATTTGATGACATGATAGACTTTGCTAAATATGCATTTAATAAGTCTCATGCCGCTGCGTATGGAGTTTTATCATATCAAACGGCATATTTAAAAGCATATTATCCAGTAGAATTTATGGCTGCTTTAATTACTAGTGTTATGGGTAATACAGATAAAGTTGTTGAATATATAAGAGAGTGTAGTTTATTAAATATTGAGGTTTTAAAACCTGATATAAATAAGAGTTTTTCAAAATTCTCAGTTGAAGGAAGTAATATTAGGTTTGGACTTGCAGCTGTTAAAAATGTTGGTGTGAACATTATAAACAATATTATAAATGAAAGAGAATTAAATGGTTTATTTACGGACTTTGTAGACTTATGTAAAAGGCTAGATTCAAAAGATACAAATAAGAGAGTAATAGAAAGTCTTATTAAATGTGGAGCATTTGATGATATAAGTGAAAATAGAGCTAGTTTAATGTATGGTTATGAAAAACTTTTAGACAGTATATCTATGGATAGAAAAAAGAACATACAAGGTCAAATTTCTTTATTTGATGGTTTTGGTGGAGCAGAAGAAGATAATAAAATTCAAGAAATATATACTATGCCTAAAGTAAAAGAATACGAAGAAAAAGAAAGACTTAATTTAGAAAAAGAAGTATTAGGTATGTACGTTAGTGGACATCCGTTATCCCAATATGAAGAGATTCTTAGAAATAATACCTCTATAGATAATGGTAAGTTAAATGCTCTAAAAGAAGACGATGAAGCCTTTGTAAGCTTTGATGAAAAAGAAGTTATTATGGGAGGTATAATAGTAACTAAAAATATCAAAACTACAAAAAGAAATGATATAATGGCATTTTTAGAACTAGAAGACTTATATGGCACTATTGAAGTGATAGTATTCCCTCAGTTATTACAAAGATATAATACTATATTAAATGAAGATAGCATTATATATGTAAAAGGAAACTTAAGTATAAAAGAGGGCGAAAATGCAAAACTTATAGCTAGGGAAATAAGAGATATAAATGATAATCAAAATAATAATTCGAAAAATGGTTTATACTTAAAAATTAGCAGCTTTGAAGATAAGAATATTATTTCACAAATAACGAAAATTTCAAAAAAATATCCTGGAAATGAAAATATATTTTTATATTCAGAAGATACTAAACAATTATACAAGTGGAATGAAATTAAGATAAATACAAGTGAGCAGCTAATAGACGAATTAAGGAAAATACTGCCTAATGAAAATATTAAAATAAAAAAATAATTTATAAATAATTAAAGTGAAAAAAAATCGGCAAATTATGATATAATAACAAAAAAAGAGGTTTTTTATAGACATCTAATTTTTTTAACCTAAATGGGATGAAATAATGAGGTAGGGACGCAAAAAGTCCCTGCTCCATCTAAATAGATAAACAGGAGGGACATAAGTATGAAAACTATAGGAATATTGACTAGTGGTGGAGATGCTCCAGGAATGAATGCTGCAATAAGAGCGGTGGTAAGATCTGCAATATACTATGGATGTAAGGTTTATGGTATTAACAGAGGTTACAAAGGCTTAATAGAAGAAGATATACAAGAAATGAACTTATCTTCAGTTGGTGACATAATACATAGAGGTGGAACTGTACTAAAATCTTCTAGATGTGAAGAGTTCAAGACAGAAGAAGGTAGATTATTAGGAGTAAAAGTATTAAAGAAATATGGAATAGACTGTTTAGTAGTTATAGGTGGAGATGGTTCATTTAACGGAGCACAAAAATTAAGTGAATTAGGATTCCCAGCTATAGGTATTCCAGGAACTATAGATAATGACTTAGCTTATACTGATTACACTATAGGTTTTGACACAACAATGAATACAATAATAGATGCAATAGGAAAAATAAGAGATACATCTTCTTCTCATGAAAGGGTTAACATTATAGAAGTTATGGGAAGACATTGTGGAGATTTAGCTTTATATGCAGGTCTTGCAGGTGGAGCAGAAACAATAATAGTACCAGAAATGGACTTTAAAGTTGAAGATGTTTGCAATAAATTAAGAACAACTCAAAAAAGAGGTAAAAGACACAGTATAATAGTTCTAGCTGAAGGTGTAGGAAATGCACAAGATCTAGGAAAAGAAATAGTAGCAGAAACTGGTGCTGACTTAAGAGTAACTGTATTAGGACATGTACAAAGAGGAGGAAGCCCAACTGCATTTGATAGAATACTAGCAAGTAAGATGGGTGTTAGGGCTGTAGAATTACTATTAGATGGAAAATCTGCTAGAGTAGTTGGTATAAAGGACAATAAGATAATAGATATGGAAATACATGAAGCTTTATCAATGACTAGACCTTTTGATAAAGACACATTTGAAATGGCTAAAATACTATCTATATAACAGATATTAGGAGGATATACACATGTTAAAAAACACTAAGAAAACTAAGATTGTATGTACACTAGGACCAGCTTCACAAAGCGAAGAGGTATTAACTCAACTTGTTGAAAACGGTTTAAATGTATGTAGATTCAACTTCTCTCACGGGTCTCATGAAGAACACAAGGGTAGATTTGATATGGCTAAAAAGGTAAGAGAAAAATTAAACAAGCCTGTAGCTATATTATTAGATACTAAAGGTCCGGAAATAAGAACAGGGAACTTTGCTGATCCAGAAGTTCTTTTAGAAGAAGGACAAAAGTTCACTATAACTATGGATGATGTTATGGGAACAAAAGAAATAATGACTGTAAGTTACAAAGGATTAGCTGAAGATGTTAAACCAGGGGATGTTATATTAATAGATGACGGTCTAGTAGGATTAAGAGTTCAAGAGATAAACGGTGTAGAAATAAACTGTATAGTTGAAAACTCAGGTATAGTTAAAAATCACAAAGGGGTAAACGTTCCAGGCGTATCAATAAACTTACCTGCATTAACTCCTAAAGATGTAAGTGATATAGAGTTCGGTATAGAACAAGGTATAGATTTTATAGCTGCATCTTTCGTAAGAAAAGCATCTGACGTTTTAGCTATAAGAGAAATATTAGAAAGAAATAATGCAACAAACATACAAATAATATCTAAGATAGAGAACCAAGAAGGTGTTGATAACTTAGACGAAATATTAAAAGTTTCTGACGGTATAATGGTAGCTAGAGGGGATCTAGGTGTTGAGATACCAACAGAAGAAATGCCAATAGTACAAAAAATGATGATAAAGAAATGTAATGAGTTAGCTAAGCCAGTTATAACTGCTACTCAAATGCTTGATTCTATGATAAGAAACCCAAGACCTACAAGAGCAGAAGTAACTGACGTTGCAAACGCTATTTACGATGGAACAGATGCAATAATGTTATCTGGAGAAACAGCTGCAGGTAAATATCCAGTTGAAGCTGTTAAGATGATGGCTACAATAGCTAAGAGAACAGAAGAAACTTTAGATTATACACAATTATTACAAGAAAATGCTAAGAACAACAATACAGTTACAGATGCAATAAGCCACGCTACTTGCTCAACTGCTGTTGACTTAAATGCATCTGCAATAATAAGTTCAACTTCTTCAGGATACACTGCAAGAATGGTATCTAAGTTCAGACCTAAGTCTCCAATAATAGCAACTACTCAAGATGATAGAGTTATGAGACAAGTATCTTTATCTTGGGGAGTATACCCAGTTAAGTGTGAACAAGCTGGAAATACTGATGAGGTTATAGAAAACTCTATAGAAGCAGCTAAGAGCGCTGGATATATAGGAAATGGAGAATTAGTAGTTATAACTGCAGGAGTACCAGTAGGAGTAAGTGGAACTACTAACTTAATAAAAGTTCATGTAACTAGCGAAGAGTTAGTAAAAGGAATAGGTGTTGGTAACCAAACTGTTGAAGGTAAAGTTAGAATATTAAAGGGTGGAGAAGCTTGTGAAAACTTCAATGCTGGAGATATACTAGTTACTTCAATGACTGACATAGAAATGAACCCAGCTATAGAAAAAGCTGCTGCTATAATAACAGAAGAAGGCGGAATGACTTCTCATGCTGCAATAGTAGGATTAAACTTAGATAAGCCAGTTGTATTATCTGCTACAGGAATAATCAGTGCTCTTGAAGATGGGGAAGTTATAACTGTTGACGCTGCAAGAGGGGTAGTATACAGAGGTTCAACTAGAGTTTTATAAGATTTATAATGAATTATCATTGTTAAATTTTTAGAAAATTCAAAAAAGTGAAAAAATATATTGAAAATAATGGTAACTGATGATATCATATTTTTAAGTTAATCAATGACCACTAAGTATAATTGCTTAGTGGTTATTTTATAAAATTATTTTTCAGAATATTTCAATATTTTAGAATATAATAATTTTGTAAGGAATACATATTATGTAAGAGTGTCATAATTGATTAACTTATATATTTTATAAAAATAAAGGGGGGATAGTAGATGGCTGAAAAAAGTAGAGAGAATTGGGGTTCGAAAATCGGTCTTATACTAGCCATGGCAGGGAATGCCGTTGGATTAGGGAATTTCTGGAGATTCCCATATGTAGCTGCTTCAAATGGTGGAGGAGCATTTATGATACCGTACTTCTTCGCACTAGTCGTTATAGGTATACCTTTAATGATGGTTGAATGGAGTATAGGGCGTTATGGAGGGAAGCATGGTCATGGTACTGTGGGTCCAATAATGTACTTACAAGCTAAGCAAGCAATGGCGCCTAAAAAAGCACTTATAGTTGGTTCACTAGCAGGAATGATAGCATTTGGTGTTACTATACTAGTTAACTCATATTATAATCAGTTAATTGGTTGGTCACTTGGATATGCATTTAACTCATTAACAGGTGGATATATGGATGCGAGTGTTTCCACAGGAGATTTCTTTGGCCAGTATATCCAAAATCCAGTAAACTTAATATTCTGGATAATAGCCTTATTATTACTAGCATATGCAGTAATGAAAGGTATAGAAAAAGGTATTGAATCATGGGCAAAAGTAATGATGCCTACTTTATATGTATTTGGAATTATACTTGCAGTTAGAGCATTAACTCTAGGATCACCTGTAGATCCTGACTGGAGTTCATTAGGAGGATTAAACTTCATTTGGAATCCGGATTTTAGTCAATTATCATGGTCATCTGCAATAGCAGCAGCTGGTCAAATATTCTTCACGTTATCTTTAGGTATGGGTATTATAATTAACTATGCATCATACTTAAAACCAGAAGAAGATATAGTTGTTTCTTCAATTGCTACAATATCTTTAAATGAGTTTGCAGAAGTTGTTTTAGGTGGTACAGCAGTTATACCTATAGCTTATGCATTCTTAGGACCAGAAGGTATAAAAGGAAGTATAGGTCTTGCTTACATGGCTCTACCTAACGTATTTAGAAATATGACTGGTGGAGGAATATTTGGAGCGATATGGTTCCTATTATTATTCTTCGCAGGTATAACTTCGGCAATAGCTATGTACAACTATTTAGTTGCACTACTTGAAGAAGATGCAGGAATAGATAGAAAGAAAGGTACTTGGATAGTATTCTTTGGTTATATATTAGTTGGTCTTCCAGTTGCTTTAGAGCCAATATTAACAAAAACTGCAGAGTTAATATACTTTACAGAAGTTGATAACTGGATAGGAAACTATTTACTAATAGTTTTAGGATTAATCGAAATAGTTGTTATAGGTTGGTGTGTTAAAGATAAGGCTCTTGAAGAAATGAATAAAGGTGGATTATGGAAGGTTCCTAAGTGGTACTTTAGATTATTCCATCAGTTCTTAACACCAATTACAATAATAACATTCTTATTCTTCTTTACAGTTGATTATGCAAAAGCTGGTAACTTCAATTTGATTCCAGCCTATGTTGCTGGCATGCCAGATATGGTAATCTGGGCTAATCTAGGTAGGGTAGTAGTGCTTGTAGTTCTATTATTAGGATTTATTCAATCATATAGAGCTATTAAGAGCAAGTACCCTAACGATTTAGATAAGAAAATAACAACTTCATAAAAAGAAGGAGGAGATATGTATGACAGGAGCTGCATGGACTTTCCTAGGATGTGTTTGGGTAATAATATTCACTGCAATAGGAATATCATTAAAAACTATAATTAAGGAGCAACAACAATAATTTGGTTATCTCGGATACTGATAATTGGGGATAAGCGGTTAATTAAAAAATAATAAATAAAACCCTACTAACTGTAGGGTTTTATACTATATTTTATAAGAAAGTATAGTACAATATCAATAAGGGGGTGGATTGTATGAAGGGCAATTTAGCAGCCAATAATATCAATCAAATTAGGTCAGAGGTAAAGAAATCAAAATTATTAAAAGAGAAAAAATTAAACAATTACATAAAAGAATTAGACATGTTATATGATAAATATTTAGAAATAGAAATCCCTGAAAACTTAAAAACACAATATAATCAGATGAATAATAAGGGTGTTGAACTTATAAAAGAATTAAAAGGAAGTAAAGATAAAGTTGCTATAGAAGGTGGCGTTGAAGTTTATATAAGATATCTAAAGGCATCTCTATGTGACTTTGAAGGTAGGACTCATAATTTAAGAAAATATATAACTAGTTTTTTATTCTGTGCTATGCTTTTCTTAGCATTAACACCTCAGTTTTATGGATTCTTTTTACCTATACTATTCTTTATACCTATATATATAGGGCTAAAGGGTGTAAAACAAAGAACTATGACTGGGTTTTATATGACTATGAGTGTAGTACCAGTAGCTATAATGACTGCTGTAACATGGATAAGATATGGAATAAATATTAGACAAGATTATGCATCAGCGCTAATGTCTATAATAAATGATGGTGTATCGGAAGGATTAGCCAAGATATTATTGGTTGCAGGACCAATTTTAGGATATTTTTTACTATTCTGCGCAGTGATGCAATTATATAGAGGAATTAAAAATAGAGATTTATTTATATAGGGGCTTTATAAGCCTCTATTTTTTTGCTAAAATAGAGTATTGTAGAGTTCGTTAAAATAATTGTACGGAGGATTAACCTATGCTATTAAAGAATAAAGAGTACATCGTTGATATCGTTGATATAGGTCAAGGCGGAGTTGGAATAGGTAAGCATGATGGCTTTACAGTTTTTGTAGAGGGCGGATTAATACAAGACAAAGTAAAAGTCAAAATCAATAAAGCTAAGAAAAATTATGCAGTTGGAGATATAGTAGAAATAATAGAAAAGTCACCTTTTAGAGTAGAAAGAATATGTAGCGATAGCCTAAAAGATTGTGGAGGATGTCAAATACAAGAGTTGCAATATGAAAAACAACTTGATATAAAGACAAATGAAGTGAAACAAGTTATTTCAAGAATAGGTAAGCTAGAAAATGTAACTATATATGACACATTAGGAATGGATGATCCTACTAGATACAGAAATAAGGCTCAATTCCCTATTCAAAAAGTTAATGAAGCGCCGGTAATAGGTTTTTATAGAAAAAAGAGTCATGAACTAATACCAACTGATAAGTGTATTATACAACATGATATAAATGACAAAATAATGAAAATAATAAAAACGTATATAAATGCTTACAAGGTTAGTATATATGATGAAAAAACTAATACTGGAGTATTAAGACATTTAGTAACTAAAATAGGATTTACTACTAATGAAGTGATGGTTGTTTTAGTTGCAAATGGGAGAAAACTACCATACCTAAATGAGTTAGCATCAGTACTAGAAGAAAACATACCAGGATTTAAAACATTAGTAGTGAACGTAAATAGAGAAAAAACTAATGTAATACTTGGTAGAGAAAATATAGTTATATATGGTGACGGAAAAATCAATGACTATATAGGAGATTTAGTGTTTGAAATATCACCTTTATCTTTCTTCCAGGTTAACCCTGTTCAAACGGAAGTATTATACAATAAAGCGTTAGAATATGCAGAATTAAAAGAAAATGATACTGTTTTTGATATATACTGTGGTATAGGTACTATATCATTATTCTTAGCTCAGAAAGCTAAAAAGGTATATGGTATAGAAATAGTTGAAGATGCTATTAAAGATGCCAAAATAAATGCAAAAATAAATAATCTTGATAATGCAGAATTTTATGTAGGTAAGGCTGAAGAAGTAGTACCTAAGATGTATAAAGAAGGAAAAACTGCAAATGTAGTTGTAGTGGATCCACCTAGAAAAGGATGCGATGAAAAAGTACTAGATACTATTGTTTCTATGGAACCAGATAGAGTGGTATATGTTTCTTGTAACCCTTCTACATTAGCAAGAGATTTAGCATATTTAGATGAGAAAGGATACAAATGTACTGAAATACAACCAGTAGATATGTTCCCTCATACAATGCATGTGGAGTGTGTAGCTAAGATAGTTAAAAAATAATTAAATAAATGTATTTTAAAGCACAATTATGGGTAATAAATAATTGTGCTTTTTATTTTGTAAATACTAGATAAATAATATTTATAACAAGGGATTTGGTAAAGTATTGATGAATAAATAGTAATGGTATAAATACAAAAAAGAGGAGTAGATTATATGTCATTTGAGAATATAAAAAATATTGATTTAAATAATATACATAACAGAAGTTGTATTATGTTAGTTAACTTTAGTGGTAAAGAATTAAGTAGTATAAAAAATATAAGTAAGCTAGTAGGATTGAGGGACATAATAGAATTAGATTATAAAAATGGAAATAATATAATTGAAAATATACTAGAAGGTGAAATTACTTCCAATGAAGAAGGCACTATTAAAAATAAAGCTATAATATTTAATAAAATACCTTCTCAGAAGATAAATGGATTATTAGATAACTTGAAGAAAATGAGAATAAATAGACCTTTAAGTGCGATGGTTACAGAGCAAACTATAAAATGGACCCTTAATGATTTAATAATAAATTTAGCTAATGAAAGAAAAGCTATTAGTGAAGGAAAAATTTCTAACCATAAATAAACAATAGAAGAACAAAATAGGATATTTAAATAAATATTACATAATAAAGAATAACATAATGGTTAAAATACATATAAATAAATGTATTACACCTCATAGTTATTCATCATAGTTTTATATACATTTATTTTAAAATAGATTAAGTCCTTCAAATTATTTGGAGGACTTTTTAAATTTGTATTTAAAGAATACTATAAGTAATCTTAGTTCATATAATAAAAAGTAAAAATTAATAACACTTGGGGGAATCATTATGAAAGTATTATGTACCATAAACTATGGAGAAGAAAAATTTCAAAAAATAAGAGATTTAGGATATGAATTAATATATTATCATCAAAATAGTGTTAAAAATAGTGAAGACGTAAATAGTGTAGATGTTTTAGTAACATATAACCCTTTTGATAGGCTAGATATATCACAGATGAAGAATTTGAAATATATACAGACGACTAGTATAGGTATAGATCAAGTGCCTAAAGGTGAGGTATGTAAAAGAAACATTATAGTAGCTAATAATAAAGGTGGTTATAGCATACCAATCGGTGAGTGGATAGTTATGTATATCTTAGAAATTTATAAAAATAGCTTTAAATTTTATAAACAACAAGTAGAAAAAAAGTGGAAGCTAGATTTCTCAATAACAGAGTTAAGCGGAAAGAGAGTTGGATTTTTAGGTACAGGAAATTTGGCAATAGAGGGTGCAAAAAGATTAAAAGCATTTGATGTGGAGTTATGGGGTGTAAATACTACTGGAGCAATAAAGCCTTATTTTGATAAGTGTTTTAGCGCAGAAAATATGGATGAAATATTTAAAAACTGTGATGTGGTAATAGTGACTATTCCTTCAACTAAGGATACTATAGGCATGATTAATAAAGACAAATTTCAGATTATGAAAGAAGGGTCAGTTTTCATAAATGTAGGCAGAGGAAATATTGTGAATGAAAACGACTTAATTAATTATGCAGATAAATTTAGAGGAATAGCATTAGATGTTTTTCAAGAGGAGCCTTTAAGTAAAGAAAGTAAATTGTGGGATATGGAAAATGTTATAATAACTCCTCATAATGCTTTTGTATCTGATAAAAATTTTGAAAGAACTTTCAATACAATCTACAATAATTTAAAAAGTTATATTCAAAATAAACCAATTAATAATGTAATTGACATTGAAAAAGGATATTAATATAAATTTTTACAATAAGTTGTCTAAAAGTATAATATAGATTATATTTAGACAGCTTATTTGCAATATAATTCAAAATATAATTTTCAAGGTTTAAGTAATAAGATATACTTAAAAATATGAAGTTATAAATTGGCAATAATTAAGAAAGACTAAGATAAGAGGTGATTATATATGGATATAAAAAAACGAATTGATGAATTAATAGATATAATAAACTACCATAATGAAAAATATTATAATCAAGATCAACCGGAAATATCAGATTTTGAATATGATAATCTAATGAAGGAACTAATAAAATTAGAAACTGAAAATCCAGAGCTTAAGAGAATAGATTCTCCAAGCAATAGAATAGGTGGTAAACCTTTAGATAAATTTAAACAAATAGTACATAAAATACCTATGCTAAGCTTATCAAATGCATACTCATCAGGAGACTTAAAGGACTTCGACAAAAGAGTCAAAGATATGGTAAGAGAAAATGTAGAGTATGTAGTAGAATTTAAAATTGATGGTCTGTCAGTAGGACTAACTTACAATAATAGTGAATTTGAAAAAGGTGCTACAAGAGGTGATGGAGTAGTTGGAGAAGATATTTCTCAAAATTTAATGACAGTTAAGAGTATTCCATTAAAGATAAAAGACAATAATGAAATAGTAGTAAGAGGAGAAGTTTACATATCAAAAGAAAACTTTAAAAAAGTAAATGATCAACAAGAAGAACTTGGTATGCAATTATTTGCTAATCCTAGAAACCTTGCTGCAGGTTCGTTAAGACAATTAGACCCTAAGTTAACAGCTAAAAGACCTTTAGATATATTTGTGTTTAACCTTGAACATATAGACAATAGAGAGTTTAAAAGTCATAGTGAATCTTTAGAATTCTTAAAAGAGCAAGGATTTGAAGTTAGTCCAAATTATAAGGTATGCAAAAGTATAGATGAAGTAATAGAATATATAGAATACTGGACCGAAAACAGAGATAGCTTAGATTTTGAAATTGATGGAATGGTTATTAAAGTAAATAACTTAGCTCAAAGAGATGAGATGGGATATACTGCTAAAAGTCCTAGATGGGCAATAGCTTATAAATTCCCAGCTGAGAAAAAGAAAACTAAAATATTAGATATTATAGTAGAGGTTGGGAGAACAGGAACAATAACACCTACTGCTGTACTAGAACCTGTAAGGCTTGCAGGAACAACAGTTAGTAGAGCCACACTGCATAATCAAGATTACATAAAAGAAAAAGATATAAAGATAAATGATACCGTATTAGTACAAAAAGCTGGAGATATTATTCCTCAAGTATTAGAGGTAGTAAAGGAAGAAAGAAATGGTGAAGAAATAGAATTTAATTTACCGGATAAATGTCCAGTTTGTTCTGAGCCTACAGTAAGATTAGAAGGTGAAGCAGCTGTAAAATGTATAAACATGTCTTGTCCTGCTCAAATAAGAAGAGGAATAATACATTTTGTTTCTAGAGATGCAATGAACATAGATGGGTTAGGTGAATCAATAATTTCTTTATTATTAAATGAGAAGCTAATAGAAGATGTTGCTGATTTATATTATTTAAAGAAAGAAGATGTAGTTAACCTTGAGAGAATGGGAGAAAAATCAGCAAATAATCTTATAAACTCAATAGAAAACTCTAAAGGAAATGATTTATGGAGACTTGTAAATGGATTAGGCATTAAGTATGTAGGAGTAAAAGGTGCAAAAATACTTGCAAGTAGCTTTAAAGATTTAGATGAGATAATTAACGCGAAAATAGAGGATTTAATAAACTTAGAAGAGTTTGGGGATACAATGGCAAACAGTGTTATTCAATTCTTCAAAGAAGATAAAAATCTAAAAGTCATAGAGAAATTAAAGAGTGCAGGTGTTAGTACAAAAGCTATAGTTAATAATGATGAAAGTATAGTGAAGATATTTGAAGGAATGAAGATAGTATTAACTGGAACTTTACCAACATTAAAAAGAAATGATGCTAAAGAAATCATTGAATCAAGAGGTGGAAAGGCTACATCAAGCGTTTCTAAATCTACGACATTTGTATTAGCAGGAGAAGAAGCAGGATCAAAACTTACAAAAGCTAATGATCTTGGAATAAAAGTAATAGATGAAGATACTTTCCTAGAAATATCTAAATTATCTTCTAAAGAAGAAGTTGAAAATAAATTAGTTTAAAGCTCACTAAATAACTATAATATATGAAAAAAAATGAATATATTTGTGGGAAATAGTATTAATATATTTGTGGATAATTATGTTAAATAATGATAGAATTATCAAATAGTGAGTAAATAATAAACGTAAGAATGATGTAAAGATATAATGATTTTTATATAAATAAACTTGGATAAAAAATATAGGAGATATGTTAGAATGGCAAGAATTGATAATAGAAAAAACAATCAAATAAGAGACATAGAAATTACTAGAAACTACACAAGATATGCAGAGGGTTCCGTATTAATAGAAATGGGAGAAACAAAAGTAATATGTACTGCATCTATAGAAGATAAAGTACCTCCATTTTTAAGAAACAGCGGAACAGGATGGATAAATGCAGAATACTCTATGCTTCCTAGATCAACTCATCAAAGAAAGATAAGAGAGTCATCTAGAGGGAAAGTAGACGGTAGAACTCAAGAGATACAAAGATTAATTGGTAGAGCGATAAGATCTGTTGTAGATTTAGAAAAAATAGGTGAAAGAACTATTTGGGTAGACTGTGACGTTATACAAGCAGATGGTGGAACAAGAACAGCATCTATAACTGGTGCATTTGTAGCAGTAGTTGATGCTATACATAAATTATATAAGTCAAAAGCAATAAAAGAGATGCCTATTAGAAACTTCGTTTCTGCTATAAGCGTAGGTATAGTAAACCAAACTCATATGCTTGATTTATGTTATGAAGAAGATTCAAATGCTCAAGTTGACATGAACGTAATAATGACTGACAATGGAGAATTTGTTGAAGTTCAAGGTACTGGAGAAGAAAGACCATTCTCAAGAAATGACTTAAATGAGTTATTAGCTCTAGGAGAATTAGGAAATAGAGAGTTAATAAAGGCACAAAGAAAAGCACTAGGTGAAATAGCAGATGAAATATTAGGTGTAGATTATGGAGATGAAGTAGTTATAGCAACTAATAATGCTCATAAATTAGAAGAAATAGGAGCTATATTAGAAGACTTTGATTATAATATACACTCATTAAAAGATGTTGATTTAGCAGGAATAGAAATTGTTGAAGATGGTGCTACATTTGAAGAAAATGCACTTATAAAGGCAAGAGTAATTGCACAAAAAACTAATATGATAGCTATATCTGATGATTCTGGACTAGAAGTAGATGCAATAAATAAAAAGCCAGGTGTATATTCTGCTAGATTTGCAGGAGAAAATGCTACAGATGAAGAAAACAGAGAAAAACTACTTAAAATGATGAAAAATGTACCTATGAGCCAAAGAAGTGCAAGATTCGTATCTGCAATAGCTGTAGTGTTCCCTGATGGTAAAGAATTTGTAGTAAGAGGTACATGTGAAGGTGCTATAGCATTTGAAGAAAAGGGTAAAAATGGATTTGGATATGATAGCTTATTCATAGTTGATAAATACAATAAGACTTTTGGAGAAATACCAGCAACAATAAAGAATACAATAAGCCATAGAGCTAACTCTTTAAAATTAATGAAAACTGAATTTATGAAAAGAGTATCAAGATAATGAAAATAGGGGTATTAAGTGATACACATATGATGAAAAGGTATATGGATAAAACTATTCCATACCTTAAAGAATGTGATTTAATCATTCATGCAGGAGATAATTTTTCAGATTCTAAATATATTCACAATATGACTAATGTAGGGATTATGGCAGTTAAAGGAAATTGTGATTTTGATAATGTAGAAGAAGAGCTAGTTTTTGAAGTAGAAGATAAAACTATATTTCTATGTCATGGTGACAAATATGGAGTTAAATATGGAATAGATATGATAGAGGATAAGGCTAAAGAATATGGTGCAGATATAGTTATATTTGGCCATACTCATATTCCATTAAAAATAGAAAAAGATAAAATACTATATATAAATCCAGGGAGCACATCACTACCTAGGCAAGTTACATATAGAAGTTTTATTATTATGAATATAGAAAATAATGAAGTAAGTGTAGATGAAATAAAAATCTAAAATATATGTGGGGGTATATTATGGAGATTTTATTAGGGTATCTGTTTATATTTTTAGCTAAATGTGCAGATGTAACTTTGGCGACAATTAGAACGATATTTGTAGTAAAAGGAAAGAAAAAGCTTGCATTTGTAGTAGGTATATTTGAAATAATTATATATTTGTTTGCAATGGAAAAAGTATTAAGTGATATGAGTAACCCTCTTAAAGTGGCTGCATATGCCCTTGGATTTGCGACAGGTAACGTTATGGGAATAACCTTAGAATCAAAACTTGCAATAGGATTAATAACAGCACAAATATTTACTAGTAGAGATGTAGATGCATTTTCAAACTACTTGAGAGACAACGGATTTGGTGTAACTGTAATAGAGGGTAGAGGTAGAGAAGGAATAAAGTATATACTACAAGTTGCTCTTGATAGAAAAAAATTAGGCAAGTTTGAAAAAACAGTTTTACAATATGATGATAATGCATTTGTAACCGTCTCAGAAATAAGAACTGTTAGAGGTGGATACTTTGGAAAAGATGCTGCAAGAGAAATAGTAAAATAATAGATAAAGCCATAAGTAGTAGTTGAACCTAAGGGAACACTTGTAAATAAAAAAACTTATGTGATATAATTAAAGAGTTAAACTATAATGAAATGTATTATTTAAAATATAATACGTAATTACATACTAGAGGAGGAATTAAGTCAATGAAGGCAGAATTAATTAAAAGAGAAGGCAATAACGTGACTTTAAAAATAACTGTAGAAAATGATAAATTTGAAGCAGCTGTAACTAAAGCATACAATAAAACTAAAGGAAAGTACAATATACCAGGATTCAGAAAAGGTAAAGCTCCAAGAATGGTAATAGAAACTCAATACGGAAAAGGTGTATTCTATAACGATGCTATAGAAATATTATTCCCAGAAGTTTATCCAGCGGCTATAGATGAGTTAAATATAGATCCAATAGATAGACCAGACTTAGACATAGAAGAAATAAGCAAAGACAACGGATTAGTAATGGTTGTTAACGTAGAAGTTAAGCCAGAGTTTGAATTAGGAGCATACAAAGGTATAGAAATATCTAAAGTAGATAATACTGTTAATGAAGATGCTGTAGATGAAAGATTAAACGAAATGGTAGAAAGAAACGCTAGATTAGTAAGCGTTGAAGATAGAGCTATAGAAAACGGAGATACTGCTGTTATAGATTTCGAAGGATTTGATAACGGAGTTGCTTTCGAAGGTGGAAAAGGTGAAAACCACAACCTAGTTATAGGATCTAACTCTTTCATACCTGGATTTGAAGAACAATTAGTAGGAAAGAAAGCTGGAGAAGAAGTAGAAGTTAACGTATCTTTCCCAGAAGAATACCATGCAGAACAATTAGCTGGAAAGCCAGTTGTATTCAAAGTTAAAGTAAATGATGTTAAGGTTAAAGAAGTACCTGCATTAGACGATGAATTTGCTAAAGATGCAAGTGAATTCGAAACTTTAGCTGAGTTAAGAGCTGACGTTAAAGCTAAGTTAGAAGAAGAAGCTGAAAACAGAGCTAAGGGAGAAATGAGAAACTCTTTAGTAGAAAAAGTTGCTGAAAATACAGAAGTTGTAATACCAGAAGCTATGGTAGAAAGTCAAATAGACAACATGTTAATGGAGCTTAACTACCAATTACAATACCAAGGATTAAGCTTACAACAATTATTAGAAATGACTGGAAGAAGCATAGAAGAATTAAGAGCTGAAAGAAGAGCAGATGCTGAGAAATTAGTTAAGTCTTCTTTAGTATTAGAAGCTATAGCTAAAGTTGAAAATATAGAAGTTAGCGAAGAAGAATTCAACGCTGAATTAGAAAAAATGGCAGCTATGTACAACATGGAAGCTGATAAAATTAAATCTTCTTTAAGAGAAAATGATATAGAAGATATAAAAGGTCAAGTAAAAATAAGAAAAACAATAGACCTACTTGTTGAAAACGCAAAAATAGCTTAATTTTTTACAGTAGCCTATTATAGGCTACTGTAAATTATATATAGAATTATAGATATAGAGGGGGTATAGTCCATGGCATTAGTACCTGTAGTAGTTGAACAAACAGGAAGAGGAGAAAGATCTTACGATATTTACTCAAGATTATTAAAGGATAGAATAATATTTCTAGGTGATGAAGTAAACGATGCCACAGCAGGGCTAGTAGTAGCTCAGCTATTATTCTTAGAAGCTGATGACCCAGATAAAGATATACACTTATATATAAACTCACCAGGAGGTAGTATAACTGCTGGTATGGCTATATATGATACTATGCAATATATTAAGCCTGATGTAAGTACTATATGTATAGGGATGGCTGCTTCTATGGGTGCATTTTTACTTAATGCTGGAGCTAAAGGAAAGAGATATGCGCTACCTAATAGTGAAATAATGATACATCAACCTTTAGGAGGAACTAGAGGTCAAGCAACAGATATAGAAATACATGCAAAGAGAATCTTAAAAATGAAAGATACTCTTAATCAAATATTATCTGAAAGAACTGGTCAGCCATTAGAAAAAATTCAAATGGATACTGAACGTGATAACTTCATGAGTGCAGAAGAAGCTAAAAACTATGGTTTAATAGATGAAGTGATTGTACAAAAACCGTAGAGAGGAAGAGGTGCTTAATATGTCAAAATACGAAGATAAAAGACAGTTAAAATGTTCATTCTGCGGTAAGAATCAAGAACAAGTAAGAAGATTAATAGCAGGTCCAAATGTTTATATATGTGATGAATGTGTAGAACTTTGTGACGAAATAATACAAGAAGAGATAGAAGATACTATTGAAGAGGATACTACGTCTTTACCTAAGCCGAAGGAAATGATGGAAATCCTAAATGATTATGTAATAGGTCAAGAAAGAGCTAAAAAAGCTTTATCTGTTGCCGTATATAATCACTACAAGAGAATCTACAGTAAAAAAGCTAATACAAAAGAAGTAGAAATACAAAAGAGTAATATACTTTTACTAGGACCAACAGGTTCAGGTAAAACACTATTAGCTCAAACTTTAGCTAAAACATTAAATGTTCCTTTTGCAATGGCTGATGCCACATCATTAACTGAGGCAGGATATGTTGGAGAAGATGTTGAGAACATACTTTTAAAGCTTATCCAAGCAGCTGATTTTGATATAGAAAAAGCTGAAAGAGGAATAATATACATAGATGAAATAGACAAAATAGCTAGAAAATCAGAAAATCCATCTATAACTAGAGATGTTAGTGGCGAAGGTGTGCAGCAAGCATTACTAAAGATATTAGAAGGAACTGTTGCTAATGTTCCGCCACAAGGTGGTAGAAAACATCCTCATCAAGAATTCCTAAAGATAGATACAACTAATATATTATTTATATTAGGTGGAGCTTTCGATGGTATAGAAAAAATAATCCAAAAACGTGGTGAAGAAAAAACTATAGGATTTGGAGCTAAAATCGAAAGTAAGAGAGAGATGGACTTAGGAAAAATATACGCAAGAGTTCTTCCTGAAGATTTATTAAAGTTTGGTATAATACCAGAATTTATAGGTAGAATACCTGTAGTTGCAACTTTAGAATTACTAGATGAGAATGCTCTTATGAGTATATTAAAAGAGCCTAAAAATGCATTAGTTAAGCAATATAAAAAGCTACTTGAGCTAGATGAAGTAGATTTAGAATTTGAAGATGATGCACTTAGAGCCATTGCTAAAAAGGCCATAGAAAGAAATACAGGAGCTAGAGGTCTTAGAAGTATAGTTGAATCAGTAATGATGAACAGTATGTATGAAGTGCCGTCTAGAGATGATATAAAGAAAGTAGTAGTAACAGAAGCATCTGTAAATGAAGATGTGGAACCTATTATGATACTTAAAGATCAATCAGAAAGTGCTTAATATAAATAATATAAGGAGCTTTATAAGCTCCTTTTTAAGTTAAATTTAGTAGTTAGCTTATATTAATATTTAAGCATTAAAGTAAATGTTAATTGATATCACTAAAAGGGTAATAATTAATATTATAAGGTGTTATTACATGCAAGAAGTCTTATGACTTCTTTTTTACGTATTAGGAAATTATGATGGTTCATAATCTGTAAATAACTCTTGTAGCCAAATTATATCGATGCACCAACTTTAAGTTTGTTAAAAAAGAGTATTAATTTATTTTTATTATTAATAATTACAAAAATGTATTAATATTAGAAGATTACAACATAATAAAATAAGATTAAAATATACTAATAATACTCAATAATGTTGAAAAATGCACGATGTAAATATATAATATATAAAGCAATGAAATCTAGCACTTTAAGGAGTGATGATAGTGGAACAAAATTATACTAAAGTAGAACATGAATTACCGTTAATTCCACTTAGAGGATTAGCGATATTCCCATATATGATATTAAACTTTGATATAGGAAGAGAAATATCTATAAAAGCCTTGGATGAGGCTATGTTAAGAGATGAAATGATATTCTTAACATCTCAAAAAGAGGCAGAAGTAGATGAACCTACAGAAGAAGATTTTTATCATGTTGGAACAATATGTAAAGTAAAACAAATGATAAAGCTTCCTGGAGATACTGTGCGTGTTTTAGTTGAAGGTATTTCAAGAGGTAAGATTATAGAGGTAGACCAAGAAGAAGGATACTTTGAGGCTAAAATAGAAGAAATAGTTTATGATGAAGAAAATAGTGAAGAAGATGTTGAAATAGAAGCATATGTAAGAAATGTATTTGATGCATTTGAAGAGTACATAAACATAGGAAATAGAGTTTCTCCTGAAATTCTTATTTCACTAGCAGATACAGATAATGTTGATAGATTTATAGACACTATTGCAGCAAATGTATATTTAAAAGCTAATCAAAAACAAGAAATACTTGAAGAATTTGATATTAAGAAAAGATTAGAGTTAATATACAAAATATTATTAGAAGAAATAGATATTCTTAAGATTGAAAAGAAAATAAGCTTAAGAGTAAAAAAGCAAATGAACAAAGTACAAAAAGAGTACTATTTAAGAGAGCAATTAAAAGCCATACAAAAAGAGTTAGGTGAAGAGGAAGATATAAGCTCTGAAGTAGAAGCTTATAGAGAAAAACTTAATAAAATAAAGGCGCCTAAAGAAACAAAAGAAAAGATAGCTAAAGAAATAGATAAGTTCTCTAAAATATCACCTATGGCTCCAGATGCATCTGTAAGCAGAGGATACTTAGATACTGTATTTTCTCTTCCTTGGAATAAAGAAACTAGGGACAAACTAGATATTAATAAAGCTAAGGAAATATTAGATGCTGAGCATTATGGATTAGAAAAAGTTAAGGAAAGAATTTTAGAATATTTAGCAATTAGAAAATTATCTAAATCTCTTAAAGGTCCGATAATATGTTTAGTAGGTCCTCCAGGTGTAGGTAAAACATCTATTGCGAAATCAATAGCAGAAGCCTTAGGAAGAAAATTTGTAAGAATATCTTTAGGTGGAGTTAGAGATGAAGCAGAAATTAGAGGTCATAGAAGAACATATATAGGATCTATACCAGGTAGAATAATAAATGGAGTTAAAGAAGCTCAAACTAAGAATCCTGTATTCTTATTAGATGAAATAGATAAGATGGCAGCAGATTATAAGGGAGATCCTTCTGCAGCAATGCTTGAGGTATTAGATCCAGAACAAAACAAGGACTTTGTGGATCACTACTTAGAAATACCTTTCGATTTATCTAAGATATTATTTGTTACAACAGCAAATAGCCTAAGTACAATACCGAGACCATTATTAGATAGAATGGAAATAATAGAGGTATCAGGATATATAGAAGAAGAAAAATTAAATATATCTAAGAAATACTTACTTCCTAAGCAATTAAAAGAACATGGATTAAAATCTGATTTTATATCTATGGATGATGAAGTAATAAGAGATATAATTAACCATTATACTAGAGAAGCTGGTGTAAGAAACCTTGAAAGAACTTTAGGTAAAATAGCTAGAAAAGTGGCTAAGAAATACGTAGAAGATTCTTCTATAGAAAAAATGGTTATAACAAAAAATGACTTAGAAGATTATCTTGGAAAAGATAGATATAGATATGACCTTGCTGGAGCTAATCCTGAAGTAGGTTTAGTTACAGGTCTTGCATGGACATCAGTTGGAGGAGAAACTCTTACTGTAGAGGTAAATGTACTTAAAGGTAAAGGACAAATTGTATTAACAGGTAAGCTTGGAGATGTTATGAAAGAGTCTGCTAGAACAGCAATATCTTATATAAGATCTGTAGCAGATAGATACGATATAGATCCAGAGTTTTATCAAAACAAAGATATTCACATCCATATACCTGAGGGAGCGGTACCAAAAGATGGTCCATCGGCTGGTATTACAATGGCACTAGCAGTACTTTCTGCATTAAGTAACATACCTGTTAGAAGTAAAATAGCTATGACAGGAGAAATAACACTTAGAGGTAGAGTTTTAGCTGTTGGTGGAGTAAAAGAAAAATTATTAGCTGCACATAGAGCAGGAATAACAAAGGTATTGTTACCTAAAGATTGTGCACCAGATTTAGATGAAATACCAGAAAATGTAAAAGAAAAAATGGAATTTGTACTTGTAGATCATATGGACCAAGTACTAGAACATGCATTATTAAGGAATGGTGAAAAATAATGAAAATCAGAAGCTCAGAAATAGTGATGAGTGCTATAAATAAATCTCAGTATCCAGATGAAGGTATTCCAGAAATAGCTTTAGTTGGTAGATCAAATGTAGGAAAGTCATCTACAGTAAACACATTATTAAACAGAAGAAACTTTGCTAGGACTAGTCAAACTCCTGGTAAAACTAGAACAATAAACTTCTATTTAATAAATAAAGAATTCTACTTTGTGGATCTTCCTGGTTATGGTTATGCTAAAATAGCTAAATCGGAAAAGGATAAGTGGGGAGTAATAATGGAAAGATATCTAGAAGATAGAAATGAGCTATGTGCTATATTCTTACTTGTAGATATAAGACATGAGCCTACTAATGATGACCTTATGATGTATCAATGGATAAAACACTTTGGATATAAATGTGTAGTAATAGCTACTAAAGCAGATAAAATATCTAGAGGACAATATCAAAAGCACATGAGCATAATAAGAAAGAAGTTACAACTAGAAAAAGATGAAAAAATACTACCAATTTCTTCACTAAAGAAAACAGGAGTAGAAGAAATATGGGCTGAAATAGTAAGACAATATAATGAAAGTGGTTATGAAATAACTGTAGAATAATTATATTTGTATATAGTACGAGATTAAAGCTGGAATTAGATATATATCTAACTCCAGCTTTTTTACGTTTTTACGTATATACTTAGCTTTTTAAATAATATTTATGAATTAATAAAGTTCATTAATGTAATTAAATTAAATTCATAAATAAAGAATAGATAATGCTTTGTAATGTTTAAATTTTTGAAAAGCTTTAAAAAGTTCTATTGAAATGATTAAGAGGAATATTCTAATATTGTAAAATATGTAAAAATAACAAGGGAAATGACATTATGAGGAGGTCAACATGAGTGAAAGTAATCAACAGAAACTAAGAAATATAATCGGTTTTAGTGTGACATTATAAATAGTAGTTTGATATCAATAGGAGTGTTAGTATTCTTTAACGCACAATCAATATACAAAATTACAAACTTGGACAAAGATTGGGATTATTAGCATGGCTAATATGTTCTGTTTTTCATGAATTCCCCTAATTACAAATGATGATTGTGCTATTAGCTAAATTAATTTGTGAAATAATCTTTATGTCTAAAATAAGGACTACTTACTTAGTAACAAATATAAAGAGAAAGTAATATCTTATTAAGTAGATATTACTAATAAGGGGGAGTTTATATGGAAGGTAGAGTTAGAAAATTATTTCCGGGAGGAAACACATCTATAGGATCTTATCCTTTATTTGATTATATAGTTCCTGAAAATGTAAATAGAATATTTTGTTTAAAGGGTGGTCCAGGAGTAGGAAAATCATCTATGATGAAAAAAATCGCTAAGGAATTTGTTGATAATGGTTATGATGTAGAGTTATTTTACTGTACATCAGATCCAAGTTCTTTAGATGGAATTGTAATAACAGAACTTGGAGTAGTATTTTTAGATGGAACGGCTCCTCATATCGTTGACCCTAAAAATCCAGGGGCAATCGATGAAATTGTAAATCTAGGTGAATACTGGAATCTAGAGGGTATAGAACAAAATAGAGATGCAGTTGTAGAATGTAATAAAGATATTGGAAATAGTTTTAAGAGAGCTTACAAGTTTTTGAGTTCAGCAGCACCTATATATCGTGATATAGAAGAAAAATATGTTGACGCTATGGATTTTGGAAAAGTAAATTTATTAACATCAAACCTAATAGAAGATTTATTTAAAGATATTAGTAACTCAGATGTGTATAAACCTGTAAGACACTTGTTTGGTACAGCAATTACGCCAATTGGTCATGTTGATTACGCAGATAGTATGCTAATTAATGTTAATAAAATCTATTACTTAAATGGGGAGATAGGGACTGGAAAAACTACTCTTCTTACAAAGGTTTGTGAAAAAGCAGTAGAAAAAGGCATGAAGGTAGAAGCGTATCATTATCCATTAATGCCAGAAAAAATAGAAACTATTTTAATAAATGATTTAGGGGTTGCCATAACAACTAGTAGCATATTTAAAGATGAAGAAATTATAGACTTAAATGAATTTGTAGATGAGGTAAAATTAGCACCATATAAAGAAGAAGTAGAATTTGATAAAAAATTACTTGATGAGTTAATAAATTATGCAATATTAAATTTAAAGAGAGCAAAAGCTAAACATGATGTAATTGAAGCATATTATGTTCCTAATATGAAATTTGATGAAATAAATAAATTAAAAGATGAATTAATAGAGAGAATATTAGCATATAAAAATAAATAAAATACAAATAATTAATTAAAATAATTAGGATACGTCTTTGAAGGATTTTGTTATTCACAGGCGTATCCTATTAATATTGAAGAAATATCTTTAAAATATGTAAAGTGTAGAGTAATGATTATTATATATATTTAGGTTAAAATATATATAATAATCATTAAAAAATAATTTATAGGGAGCAATACTGTATGAAAAGAAATTATATGTTGATAATATTAGCAAGTGCTATTTTAGGAATATTTTTAGGTTCAATATTAAGAGAACATAGTAAAGAGAAAGAAAACTACATAAGCAAAGATTCTTTAACTAAAAAAGAAATTAGGGCTAGTAATAAAAGTATAAAAAGTTTAAAAAAAGAAAGAGAGAAGCTAGAGGAGGAGTACGAAAAATTAAAAGAAGAAAATGAAGAGATGAAAGATATTGAAGCAGTAAATGATATTAAGGAAAAATTATCTTATACAGATATTAAAGGTAGTGGAGTGATAATAAAAATAGATGCATCAAGTGAAGATATAGGTAATATAGCAAACTTCGTAGACTACAATAAATTACTTATTAAGATGGTAAATGACTTAAAATTACATGGAGGAGAATATATTGCAATAAATGAGCAAAGAGTCAATCAATACTCAGAAGTTACACTAGCTGGAAGTCATATAAATATTAATTCTACGCCCATAGCACCCCCCTATGAAATTAAGTGTATAGGAGATAAAATACCTAAAGAATACATAAGTGACTTAGAAAAGTATTTAGAAGGTATAGAAAATAACTATCCACTAAAAATAGAAGCAAAAGTAGCAAATAATATAGAGCTGAAAAAAATAACTATTCCTAATAAATTAAAGTACATAGAAGGTGAATAATATTATATTAGAGGATAATTCTCTAACTATGCTTATTCCAGAAAAACTAGCTAAAAAATATAATGTATTTCCATCAGAAGTAAAGAACGGTGAATTAGTGGTGGAAATAGAAGATGAAAATATCTATGCTTTGCAAGATTTGAAGCTAGCGACAGGAATGAATATAGTTTTAAGAAAGCAAAATTCAGATTTAATAAAGAAAAAGATAGAAGTGAATTATAAAGGCAGTCTTAAAATAGATGAAGATTATGCAAAAAATTTATTTTTAGAATTACTAGACAAAGCTATAAATCAAAAAGCTAGTGATATTCACATAGAGCCATTTAAAGATTATTTAATAGTTAGAATGAGAGTAGATGGTGAACTAAAAGAAGTATCACGTTATTTGATGGATATATATCCTTCTATATCAACAGTAATTAAATTAAGAGCATCGATGGATATTACAGAAAAGAGGCTACCACAAGATGGACGAGTTGATATTAAAATAAACAATAATCTTATAGATATTAGAGTATCTTCTATACCAACAATGTATGGAGAGAAAATCGTACTTAGAATACTAAATAGAGATTCATTTTTAATAAGCAAAGAAGAACTAGGATTTTCTGAAGATGCTATAAAGATTATAAAAAGAATAATAAACAAAAGAGCAGGCATTTTGCTAGTAACAGGTCCAACAGGAAGCGGAAAAACAACTACTGTTTACTCAATACTAAATGATTTAAAGAATATCAGTACAAATATTATGTCCATTGAAGATCCTGTTGAATACAAGATGGAAGGTATAAATCAAATCCAAGTAAATAGCAAAATAGGGCTAACCTTTGAAGAAGGGTTACGCTCAATATTAAGACAGGACCCAGATGTTATAATGGTTGGAGAAATAAGAGATGTAGAAACAGCTAAAATAGCCATAAGAGCGGCAATAACAGGGCATTTAGTTATAAGTACTATGCACACCAATGATTCAGTATCATCAATATCTAGATTATTAGAAATGCAAATACCATCATACCTTATAAACTCCTCATTATTAGGGGTAATATCCCAAAGATTAGTTAGAAAAGTATGCAATAACTGTAGTCATGATGTGGTAATAAAAGATAGCTTGGAATGTGAAGTTATGACAAAAATGCCAGTAGGATGTAAAACTTGCAATGGAAATGGATATGTAGGGAGAACAGCAGTATATGAGATATTAGAAGTAAATGATGAGATAAAAAGTTGTATTCAAAATATGGGAGAAGCTAAACTTATTAAAGAAATAGCAGTAAAATATGGAATGATAACCTTTGAAGATAGCTATAAAAAGGCAGTAGAAAATAAAATAACTACACTAGAAGAATGCATGATGATAAATGATTTAATATAAGAGGTGTACATTATGAGTATATACAAATGTGTAGTTTATGATGAAAATAAGAAGAAAAAAAGAATTAAAATAAATTTAGATTCAGAAGAGAGTTTAAATGAATATATTGTAAGCAATAATTTAAGTATAGTAGAAATAAAAAACACTACAAAAGATAGAAAGAAAGATAAAGTAAAATATAATGAATCAAAAATTATATGTAAACAGATGAGCATATTACTTGAGTCAGGATGTGAAATAACAAAATTGCTTAGTATATTAACTCATGAGTCAAATGAAAAAATAAGTAACATTATCAGTAAAATACAAAATCATATTCAACTTGGAAACTCAATAACACAGTCATTTCTTAGTACAAATTTATTTTCTAATTTTTTTGTAAATATGATAAGTGCAGGTGAAGTAAGTGGTAATTTAGATATAGTCTTAGACAACCTAGCAAATTACTATGAAAAAGAATCTGCATTAAAATCTAAAATATATAACATTTTGATATATCCAATAATATTAATAATAACATCTATATTTGTTGGCTTATTTACAATTATTTTTCTAATACCAAACTTTCAAATGATTTTTGAAAATAATGGTATAAATCCTCCGTTGTTGACAAGAATCATGATAGATATATCTATTTTTATTAGGAATAATTTTATTTATTTTGTCTTGGGTATATTATTCTTAACGCTGTATGTTTTTTATTTTGTTAAGAATAGTAAAAAGTTAAAGAATAAAATAAATACAATAATATTTCAAATTCCATATATAAGTGAAATAACAAAGATAGTAATAGCGGCTAGATATTCAAGGGCTTTATATATATTAATAAATAGTGGTGTTCAAATAGTAGACGCTTTACAAATATCTTCAAAAGTAATAGATAATGAATTTGCAAATGAAAGGCTTGAAATAGGAATTGAATATATTAAGAGAGGTAATTCAATCGGAGAATCTTTGAGCCTATCAAATATTTTCCCGAATATGTTTATATCAATGATAAAAATAGGTGAAGAAAGCGGAAAGTTAGATAAAAGCTTGAGTACAATAAATAAATATTATGAAAATGAATTAGATAAGAAGACTCAACAGTTTATGAGTTATATTCAGCCTGCCATAATATTGATTTTAGGAATTATAGTAGGAACTATGTTAATATCCATTGTCACACCTATGTTTGACATGGTTAATGCCATATAGAGGAGGATACTAGTGAGAATTAAGAAAATTAGTAAAGATAATAGAAGGGGATTCACCTTGGTAGAGATGGTTATGGTTGTGGCTATTCTTGGTATATTATCAAGTCTTGCAATAGGTAAATATGCAAAAGCGCAACAAACAGCAAAGTTAAATGCAGACTATGTAGCAGCAACTAGTATTGCTACTGCAGCAAGTATCGCAATGAATGACAATAGTAGTTCATCTAGTCAAACTATAACTATTAGTGATTTGGTTAGTTGGGGTTACCTTACAAATGAGCCTAAACCTCAAAGTGAAACAGGAAGTTTTATATTAGTAGCAAATAGTGAAAATGTAACAGTATCTGCAGGAGGTAAGCAATTTTATCCTAAGTTAGAAAATAATACTCAATAACTAGTTAATATACTAAAGAAATATATTTAATTTATAAGGGGTTATAAATAAATATTTGGAAGTGAGAATATTAAAAGAATAGCAAATCTTGAAATAAGTGATAAATATATTAGGTTAACACTATTAAGAAAAAATAAGAGAAGGATACTTATAGATAAATGCACTAAAAAAGAAATAAACATGGACAATATATACAAAGATTATATAAGAGTTAACAGTAAAGAAGGTAAAAATAGTATTAATAACTATGTAAATGATGTAGTCAAAATGCTTAAAGATGAGATTAAAGAAGAGTATAAAAAATATAAAGTAATAAGCTTTAACATGCAGACTAATAATATCATAATAAGAAATATTAAAGTACTCAATGTAAGTAATAAAAAAGACATTGAAGCGATGATAGGATTTGAGATTACACAATATATACCTATAGATATAAAAGATTATGTACTTAAATATAAAGTATTGAATACGACCGTAGAGGAGCTAGAAGTACAAGCAATATTAATGCCTAATTATATGGTAGATATTTGTAAAGAAATAGCTTGTATGTTGAACATGAAACCTAAAGAGTTATGTTTAAACTTTGATATTTTGCAGAAAATTATAAGCTTAGGCTTAGTAAATGAATATAAAGATAGTAGCATATTCATAGAAAATAAAGATGATGAATTTATATTAAATAAAGTAAAAAATAAATCAATACTAGAAACATATATACTTCTAAAAACACATCAGTCATATCAAACCATAGAAAAGCTTAAAGAAGAGTATCATCAAATATATTATTATGGAATTGAAGATAGTAATATAATCAATCAATTTAGAGAAAATTACAATTTACATATATTAGAGATAAATAAAGAGATAAGTATTTTAAAAGAAAAAACTTATAATAAATGTGAAAATACTGAACACATAAACTGTATAGGAATGGTTATTTAAGTGAAAAAATATAAAATTATAAATTTTTTAGAAGAAAAGAAAGAGAAAAAGAAGAGTAGAAAACTATTTCAAATAGTGATGTTAATAGGGATTTGTTATTTAACTATTTGCATATACTATGGAACTGAAGAAATTCAAAATTTACAAGATTATATATCAGAAAATGAACATAAAGATACAAAAATCATAGAGGTTATGTCTTACCAAGAAGAAAATCATATAGATATTAATAAAATTAAAGCTATATATGATGGAGTTGGTAGAGATAATATTACGTCTTTAATTGCTAATGATTCAAATATTGAAATAGAAGGAAGTTGCTATGACTTAAATACTTTAAATAACATTAAAAACTACGAGTACATAAATGAAATGTCTGTAAATAAAATAAAGAGAGAAGGAGAAGCTTATATTTTTAATATAAGTTATAGACTGATTGATAAATAGAAATCTAAATGAAAGAGAAAAAGGTTTAATAAAAATACTCTTAATAATTCTTTTTCTATTAACATCTAAATTATTTATTATAAACCCTATAAATCTCAAGATTAGTGAGTTAGAAAATAATAAACAGAATATCATAAATATGAATAATATGGAAAATAAAATAATCGGTAATTCCGCCAATAAAATAAAAGAAGACATTGTGTTAATACTTGAAAAAGAATTAAAGCAGTTTGTTAATATAGATTATATTGATAAAAAAATAGTGTGGGATGAAAATAATAATGATTTAACTAACATAGAAATAAAAATTAGAGGAAGTTTAGATAATATATTTAAAATACAAGAAATAATAAGTAAATTAGAATTAGAGAAAGATATTAGATATATGGAAATTAATAAAATTTCAAATATTAATGATTCAGAAGTAGAAAGTGAAGAAATTCTAGATTGTATCATAGAAATAAACGTCGGATAAACTTAAAGAATAAATAAACCTACATATTATTATCGATTTTTATTATATTTTATCCAAAAGAGTAGGACGATTTAATGATAATATTCAAAGGAATGTGGAGAAAACTTATAGAAGTTTATATTTAATGTAGATAAAATATTATACCAAAACTTAACAATAGACATAAAAATTGCAAAATAATATGATAATTATAGAATCATTCATAAAAATTTGGTATAATAACAAATTGTACGTTAATTTATGAAACGAAGGAGTGACGGTCACATTGTTAGGGAGAAACGATTTATGCCCTTGTGGAAGTGGCAAAAAATATAAAAAATGTTGTTTAAATAAAGATGTTGTTTTAGAGAGAGCAGGAAGAAAAGTTGTTAATTCTCAAAAACAATATACGGACTTATATTCAAAACTTTATGATTTCTCAAAGCAAGAGCAATTTAAAGAAGAATGTGAAAAAGCTAAAGAAATGTTCTATATAATGGAAGATGAATCTGTAAATCAAAAATTTGAGAGATTCTTCAACACTTACTTTATACAAGATCACATAATGGAAGACAAGAAAGTTCTTACTGTTGAATTCTTTGAGCAATACAGAGATAGATTAAATAAAGGTGAAGTTGATATACTAAGAAGTTTATTTGAATCTTATGTAAGTATATACGAAGTTAAGTCAATGTTAGATGGTAAAGTGGTATTAAAAGACTGTTTAACTGAAAATGAAGTTTATACAGATGATATAAATCTTTTAAGAGACTTCAAAGTTGGAAACTGCATGATAGCTAGAATAGTTGATGTTGAAGGTACAAGTATACTTATCGACATAACTATAAGCATATCTGAATCGGTAAGAGATGTAATAGTAAATGACATAATGCATTTATTCAAGCAGTATGAAGATTTATATAAAGATGTAAAGACATTCTTAATACAACACACTCATATATTATACAAATATATGCAACAATTATTAGATCCAAGTGTTGCTGAATATCTTAAAAGTCAAAAAGAGATAAAAGCACAAAAGGCATCAGAAGTAGTTGAAGGTGATTGTAAAGTATCTACTGTTCTTAGACAAAACGCGGAAGAAGACGTAGATGCATGTATAGCATTCTGGAATGAATATAAAAAGATGCACGGAGATGTTAAAGGTTCTGAAAATGGATGGGCAGCAGCAGTAGAATATCACATCAAAAAAGAATCTGGACAAACTATAACTCAAGCTCAAATATCTAAGAAGTATGACATAAGTCCAAGTACTTTAGGAAAAAGATATAAAGATCTTAAAATTTCATAATAAATTGATGAAATTTGATTAATAAATAATAGACAACATAACATGCTATTAAAGGGATTATATTTGAATATAATCCCTTTAATTTTGCAAAATATATACAAAAATGTATAGATTAAAATAATATTATATTAATTTTAATATAAATTATAAAAAAAGGTTTTAATATAAGTGAAGAATGTATAAAATAGTAGATATAATTAATAAAAAGAGAAAGAGGGAACTTTATGAGTCTTAGCTTAGGAAAATCAGTTGCAGTATCAACTAATATAATAAAATCTAATCCAGCAGTACCAGTATATAAGGGAGAAGAAAGTCCAAGTAACTTATATGCGGTTATATACCATATAGAAATAGGATATAACCAAGGTGATGCTCAAAATGTGAAGCAATACATAATAATTGACTATAAAGAATTTGATTTATCTAATGATGGTAAGGATGAGTTAATAGAAGTTGCAAAAGAATATTGCAAGTCTAAAAATATACCAGAAGATGATCAATTAGAAATTGCTCTTTTAGATAATGAAGAGGCTGAAAACTTCTTAGAAAAAATATTTAATAATATGAAAGTTATAAGAGGACTTATAACTAAGAAGGACTAGTAATATGAATATAGTAGGAATAGAAAATATTACTCCTTATGAAGGCGTATATGAGTTTAGCGTATATGAATACGAAGGTGACATAGATTTAGGAAATAAAGAACTTTTTGTATGTGATTTAAAGGTTATATTAACTAAAGTACAACAACCATATATAGAAAGACTTAATAAGTCGGTACAAGTTGTTGCTTTAGTATCTAAGTTAAATACTAAGTTTGATAAAATTCAAATCCAAGAAGATGTCAAAGAATTAATATTCCAAGAAATATATGATGAAAATCTAGAAAAAGAGAATATAGATATCATGTTTATAGAAAGCTAGGTTTATCCTAGCTTTTATATTTGTAAAAATAGAGAGGAGAAAATTATGATAAGAGTATCTAACTTAAAATTAGGAATAGATGAAGATATATCTAATCTTAAAAAGCTTTTATTAAATAAGCTTAAAATAAAAGAAAATAACTTAGTAAAATACTATATTTATAAAGAGTCTATAGATGCAAGAAAAAGAGGTAAAATAGATTTTGTATATACAGTAGATGTAGAAGTTAAAGATGAGAAATCAGTATTAAACAAGAAATTAAAAGATGTAGTAGTTGTGAAAGAAGTAAACTATATAGGTGTAGAAATGGGTAGCGAAAAGCTTAGAACTAGACCTGTAGTAATAGGAAGCGGTCCTGCAGGTTTATTTGCAGCTCTAGTATTAGCTCAGAGAGGATATAACCCAATATTGCTAGAGAGAGGGCTTGATGTAGATAGTAGAACTAATGATATTGATAACTTCTGGGAAGGTAGAAAGTTTAAGGCTAATTCTAATGTCCAATTTGGAGAAGGTGGAGCGGGTACTTTTTCAGATGGCAAGCTTACTACAAGAATAAAGGATATAAGATGTAGAAAAGTACTAGAAGAACTTGTAAATTTTGGATCTCCTGAAGAAATATTATACTCTCATAAGCCTCATGTAGGAACGGATATATTAAAAGGTGTAGTTAAGAATATAAGAAATGAAATAATAAGACTTGGTGGAGAAGTTAAATTTGATGCTAAGGTTACTGATATTAATATAGAAAATGATGCAGTAAAGTCAGTAATTGTTAATGATGAAGAAATAATACAAGCTGAAGTTGTTATATTAGCTATAGGGCATAGTGCTCGTGACACATATGAAATGTTACACGAAAGAAATGTAAAAATTATTCAAAAGCCATTTGCAATAGGAGCTAGAATAGAACATCCACAAGATTTGATAAATAAATCTCAATATAAAGAATTCTATAATCATCCTAGATTAGGTGCAGCTGACTATCAACTAGTAGATCATACATCAAATGGCAGAACTGCATATACGTTCTGTATGTGTCCAGGAGGTAGTGTAATAGCCTCAGCATCTAATGAAGGTGAAGTTGTAACAAATGGTATGAGTGAACATGCTAGAGATAAAGCAAATGCTAATAGTGCATTCTTAGTAAATGTACTTCCTGAAGATTTTGGAAGTGATCATCCCTTAGCTGGAGTACATTTCCAACAAAAATATGAAAAACTAGCTTTTGAATTAGGTGGTAAAAACTACAATGCACCTGTGCAGTTAGTTGGAGACTTCTTAAATGATAGAGTTTCTACAAAAGTAGGAAGTGTAAAGCCTTCTTATCAGCCAGGATATACATTTGTTAACTTAAAGGAGTGTCTACCTGAGTTTGTAATAGAAACTATGAAGGAAGCACTACTTAACTTAGATAGAAAAATACATGGATTTGCTATGGATGATGCTGTGTTAACAGGTGTTGAAACAAGGTCATCAGCACCAATAAGAATAGTAAGAGATGAAAGTAGTCTTCAATCTACAAATACTAAAAACTTATACCCTTGTGGTGAAGGTGCAGGATATGCTGGAGGAATAGTTACGGCAGCTGTAGATGGAATAAAGTGTGCAGAAAAAATAATACAAACTTATTTAAATAAATAGAAGTAATATTAAAAGCAGGTTGACTTAACATAAATTTAACCTGCTTTTAATATGTTTATAACATTTAACATACATTTAACACAAAATTATATATAAATTTGATAAAATACTATAGGAATTAATTTTAGACAAAAAAGATAATAATCTCTAAGGAGGAAATGATTTTGGAAATAGCAATAAGCCTTATGGGCGGATTGGGTTTATTCTTATTTGGTATGAACCTAATGGGAGAAGCATTACAAAAATCAGCAGGAGCTAGATTAAAGAAGATAATAGAGTTACTTACTAGCAACTTAATAATGGGTGTTTTAGTAGGAACGATAGTTACGGCAATTATACAAAGTTCAAGTGCTACAACAGTAATGGTAGTAGGATTTGTTAACGCAGGAATTATGACATTACCACAAGCAGCAGGAGTTATAATGGGTGCTAACATTGGTACAACTATAACAGCTCAATTAGTATCATTTGATTTAAATGGTATGGCTCCAATAGCGCTAGGTATCGGTATTATACTTTATTTATTTGGAAAAAAACCAAAGCAAAAACATTTAGCAGAGATACTAATAGGATTTGGTATATTATTCACTGGTATGGATTTTATGAAGGATGCAGTGGCACCTTTAAAAGAATACCAAGGATTTACTGACTTATTACTTACTTTTGGTAACTATCCTTTATTAGGATTATTATTAGGATTCGGTATAACAGCTATAGTACAAAGTTCAAGTGCCTCTATGGGTATGCTTGTAGCTTTATCAGCAGAAGGATTAATACCTTTAAATGCAGCATTACCTATATTATACGGACAAAATATAGGAACTTGTGTTACTTCACTAATATCAAGTGTTGGTGCAAATAGAAATGCAAGAAGAGCAGCAATGCTACATTTAGTATTCAACGTTATGGGAACAGCTATATTCTTAATATTATTAAACAAACCAGTAGTAAGTTTAGTTACTAGCATGGACCCAGGTAATGTAGCAAGACAAATAGCGAATACTCATACATTATTTAACATAGCATCAGTGTTATTATTATTACCATTTACAAAGTACATGATAAAGTTTGTAAATAAATTAGTACCGGATAAAGAAACTGATGTTAAAGAAGATAAGGTTGTTAAATTCATAGATGATAGAATGATAGAAACACCATCAATAGCATTAGCTAATACTATAAAAGAAACATTAAGAATGGGTGAAAAGGCAAAAGCTAACTTAAACTTAGCTATGGATGGCTTATTAGAACATTCTAATGAAAAAATAGAGAAAACATTAAAGAATGAAAAAGAAGTAAATGATTTACAAAAATCTATATTAAACTACTTATTAAAGCTTTCTAAGGCTCCACTAGCTGAAGATTCTAGAGAAGATGTAGATGCATTATTTAATACTGTAAATGATATAGAAAGAATAGGAGATCATGCAGAAAATATAGCTGAATTAGCTATGTCAGCAATAGAAGCTAATGTGTTATTCTCTGATCAAGGTAAAGTAGAATTAAAAGATATGTACAATAAAGTAATATCTACTTACACATACGCTTTAGAAGCTATGAGAACATCAAATGTAGACTTAGCTTGTAAGGTAATAAAGATGGAAGAGCAAGTTGACTTAATGGAAAAATCTTGTAGAGCAAACCACTTACACAGATTAAATAACAGCTTATGTAGCATAGATAATGGTGTTATATACTTAGATGTTGTAAGTAACTTAGAAAGAGTATCTGACCATGCAGTTAATATAGCTCAACAAGTTATAGCTCAACAATTAGGAAATAAATAATATATAAAGTTGTCTCTAATGAGGCAACTTTTTTACGTATTACAGAATTATAATGGATCATAATCTTTATATAACCCATGCAACTAAGTGATACTAATAAGCTAATTATAAGTAAAATAAAATCGCTGACGTAGTCGCTCAGGCGAAGCGAATTTTGTATATATATTTCGACTTTAAAAAAGTAATATATAATAGAAAAATGACATAAATTGTAATTTTTATACTTTTTTTTAGTAAAATTTTTACTGTTAAATTTTATAAGATTGTTAATTAATAGGCGAATATATGATATAATCTCAATAGACTAAAACTTAAGAAGAGAGGTAAAGCAATGGGGAAAATTAATTTCGATTATAGCAAAGCTATTGGTTTTCTAAGTCAGAAGGAAGTAGATGCTATGCAACCATACGTTGAAGTAGCACATAATATGATACATGAAAAGACTGGTTTAGGAAATGACTTTTTAGGATGGGTAGATCTTCCTGTTAATTATGACAAAGAAGAATTTGCTAGAATAGTGAAGAGTGCTGAGAAGATAAAGTCAGATTCAGATGTTCTATTAGTAATAGGAATAGGTGGATCATACTTAGGATCTAGAGCTGCAATAGATATGGTAAGTCATTCTTTCAGAAATAACCTATCTAAAGACGAAAGAAAAGCTCCAGAGGTATACTTTGTAGGAAACAATATAAGTTCAACTTATATGATGGACTTATTAGATATAATAAAAAATAAGGATGTTTCTGTAAACGTTATATCAAAGTCAGGAACAACTACAGAGCCAGCAATAGCTTTCAGAATATTTAAGGATTACTTAGAAAAGAAATATGGTAAAGAAGAAGCTTCAAAGAGAATATATGCTACTACAGATGCTAAAAGAGGAGCATTAAGACAATTAGCTGATGAAGAAGGATATGAAACATTTATAATACCTGATGATGTTGGTGGGCGTTTCTCTGTTTTAACAGCAGTAGGATTATTACCAATAGCAGCAGCAGGCCTAGATATAGAAGCTATGATGAAAGGTGCTTCTGATGCCCGTGAAGAGTTCTCAGTAGCAGATTTAAAAACAAACCATAGTTACCAATATGCTGTAGTAAGAAATGTATTACACAGAAAAGGTAAAGATATAGAATTATTAGTTAATTATGAGCCATCTCTACACTATGTAAGTGAATGGTGGAAGCAATTATACGGAGAAAGTGAAGGGAAAGATCAAAAAGGTATATTCCCAGCTTCAGTAGACTTCTCTACAGACTTACATTCAATGGGACAATATGTTCAAGATGGTAAGAGAATATTATTTGAAACAGTATTAAACGTAGAAAACTGCAAGAGAGATATTACTATAGAGGAAGCAGATGTTGATTTAGATGGACTAAACTATTTAGCTGGAAAAACTGTAGATTTCGTAAATCATAAAGCATTCCAAGGAACATTACTTGCTCATACAGATGGACAAGTTCCTAACTTAATAGTTAACATACCTCAATTAGATGAATATAACTTCGGATACCTTGCGTACTTCTTCGAAAAAGCATGTGCAATAAGTGGATACTTATTAGGGGTTAATCCATTTGATCAACCAGGAGTTGAAGATTACAAGAGAAATATGTTTGCATTATTAGGGAAGCCTGGATTTGAAAAAGAAAAAGAAGAATTAGAAAAAAGACTTTAGAATTAAGGTTTAATTAAGAATAAAAGATTATAATGAAATCATCATTAAGATAGTTTTTACTAGATAATGATGATTTCTTTTTTTTAGCAACTTAAGACAAAGGAAATTTTGACATAAAAAGTTAATCATGTGTTATTAAATTATAAAAACTGTGAATAATACAAAAAGGATAAAATAGAATCTTTATTGTAAAAATGTATTATATAGGAGGGAATGTAAATGTCAAATAAGAGAGGAATAGGATTAGTCGTACTAGTAGGTATTATATGCTCAGTACTAAGTAGCTTTTTAACAGTAGTGTTACTAAAAGATAATTTAATAGGTAGCTCATCTAATGGGAAACCAACAGAAATAGTAGTAAATGATGATGGAAAAACACAAAATATCTATCATGCTGTATCAGATAAAGCGATGCCATCTGTAGTTGGTATAACAACAACTACGATAAAAAATAACATATTTGCTATACCAACACAATCAGAAGGTGTAGGAACAGGAGTTATAGTAGATGAAAATGGATACATACTTACAAACTCTCACGTTGTTTCAGATGGAGAAGCAATAAATGTTAATGTATTATTCAACGATGGTACTACAATAGAAGGTAAAGTGCTTTGGAATGATGCGCAACTTGATTTAGCTATGGTTAAAGTTGATAAGACAGGATTAACTCCAGCTGAATTAGGAGATAGTGATGAAGTAAGAACAGGTGATATAGCAATAGCTATAGGAAATCCATTAGGGTTAGAATTCCAAAAATCTGTAACTCAAGGGATAATAAGTGGTTTAGATAGAACTATCCAAACAGAACAATCAAATATGACTGGACTTATGCAAACAGATGCTAGTATAAACCCAGGTAATAGTGGTGGACCTTTATTAAATCAAAATGGTCAAGTGATAGGTATAAATACTGCAAAAGCTAGTCAAGCAGAAGGTTTAGGATTTGCAATACCAATAAATACAGCTAAACCTATAGTAGATCAAGTAATAAAAACAGGCACATTTGATAAAGTAACATTAGGTATAAAGGGAGTAGACTTAGCTACATTTGAAGCTTCAACAGGAACAAACTTAGAAGCTGACTCAGGAGTATATATAGCTGAAATATTAGCTAATACACCAGCTGAAAAAGGTGGAATACAATCTGGAGATGTTATAGTTAAAGTTGGAGATACACAAATTAAAACTATGTCTGATTTAAATAAATCATTATATGGATATTCTTCAGGGCAAAAGACAACAGTTACTGTAAATAGAGGCGGTAAAGAAATAAATATTGATGTAACATTCTAAGTAAATAATGAATAAACAAAGAGCTGAGCGATGATTTAATTTAAATCATATGCTCAGCTCTTTGTTTATTATTTTGAACCAATATTTTCTTTTGTTAATTCTACTGAGCAAGATCCACTACTTGGACAACCAGAGCAGTTACTGCAACCAGAAGATTTTTTTGATGTTAATCTATTGTATATAATAACGAATGCTATTAATATTATCCCTCCAGCTATTATAAATTCGACCATAGAAGAAGAGTTTGACATAAATAAAGCATCACCAATTATTTTAACTAAGAATGCTCCTATCCATGCAACTGCAAACTGATAAGAAAGAGATATTAACATCATTTTGTTACCATATTCTTTTCTCATTGTTGCAAGTGCAGCAATACATGGAGTATATAAAGCTGAGAATACTAAGAATCCATATGCACTAACTGCTGTAAATACTGTAGGAAGTACAGTATCTAAGTTTCCATAAAGAACATTTAGAGTATTAACAACTATTTCTTTAGCTCCAAGTCCGCTTAATATAGCAACTGAAGCCCTCCAATCACCAAATCCTAAAGGTGCGAAGATAGGTGATACAATTCTTCCAAGATAAGCTAAGAAACTATCATTTATATTTTCAGTAAATCCACCTAAGTTGAATGAAGAAAGAGCCCAAAGTACAACTGACATTGCAAACATTATAGTAACAACTCTTATTAAGAATCCTTTAGACTTATTCCATGTATTTTTTAATAAAGCATCTAATGTTGGAACTTTATATTCTGGAAGTTCTAGTATAAAAGGTTCTACATCAGCTTTAAATGAAGTTCTATTTAGTACTAATGCGATTAATATTGCAACAACTATTCCTAATAAGTATAGAGACAGTGTAATTGCTGTTTCATTACCAGGGAAGAATATAGTTGCAAAAACTGCATATATTGGAAGTCTAGCTCCACAAGTCATAAGTGGTGCAATAAGTGCAGTTATTTTTCTATCTTTTTCACTTTCTAAAGTCCTAGTAGCCATTATTGCTGGAGATGAGCAACCCATACCCATAACTATTGGTATGAAAGCTTTACCAGATAATCCTACTTTTCTCATTATTCTATCCATTAAGAATGCTGTTCTAGACATATATCCACTATCCTCAAAGATTGATATACCTAAGAATAAAGTAAAAACTAGAGGGAAGAATGGTAATGTACCACCAACACCAGCAATTATACCATCAACTATAAGTGATCTAAACCATGGACTAGAATTTGATAATATAGCATCTATAGGAGATGATACATATACATCAATAAGATTTGCTAATCCTTCTTGTAAAGGGCCACCAACCCAATCGAAAGTAAACTTAAATAAAAGGAATAATAATCCTAAAAATATAGGATAAGCAAGTATAGGATTTAATATAAAATCATCTAATTTCTCACTTATAGATTTTTTATTATCTAATTTAGTTTTAGAACATCTAGATAAGATATTTTCTAATTTTTTATAAGTCTCAACTTCAGTACCAAAGTTATTTGGATAATTTGTTTTTGTGTTTATAGCTTTTCGTATAGCAGATTCTATTTTATCTGCACCATTTTTCTTTTTTGCAATAATAGGAACAACTGTAATTCCTAATTCCTTTTCTAATTTATAAGAATCAATATCTATACCTTTTGCTTCTGCAATATCTAGCATATTTAATAATAATATTATTGGCTTATTAAATTGCATAAGCTGAGTAGTTAAATAAAGATTTCTTGATAAGTTAGATGCATCTACTACATCGACTATAACATCAACATTTTCATTTTCTAAATAAGCTTTCGATACTTTTTCTTCGTTCGAGAAAGTATCCATTGCATATATTCCAGGTAAATCAACAACCTTTATATCTTTATTGAATATACCTTCCTTCTTTTCAATCGTAACCCCAGGCCAGTTACCAACATATTGGTTTGAACCTGTAAGTAGGTTAAAAACAGTAGTTTTACCCACGTTAGGATTACCTAATAACGCAACATTTATCATAGTAATCACCTTTCTACTTTAATGAAATATTTTTAGCATCTGACTTTCTTATAGCAAGGTCAAAACCTCTGAATCTAACAAGTATAGGATCTCCAAATGGAGCAACTTTTTTTATTTCTATTTCTGTATTATCTATACATCCTAAAGCAAGTAATCTCTTCGCTAATTTTTCATTTCCATCTATATTATTAATAATACCCTTCTGGCCAACTTTTAAATCGTAAACAGTCATCATTAATACCTCCTAATGAAATTCATTATCAATAGAATTGTAACAAGAATAGATCAAAAAGTCAATGTTAAGCTTATGTTTTGAAGTATATAAAACTATTAAAAAAATATTGATATTTATGATATAAAATCTATCAAGAATGGGTATATATTATAAGTTATATTGACAAACGATATCATTATTTGGTATTATGTATATGAAAACACATAAAAATGTAATTATGGTGATTATTATGGCGAATAGAAAATTAGAAGTACTAAAGAAAGAAATAGAGACACTAAGGGAAGAAATAAATACGTATATAGAATATCCAGAGATATTCAAAGATGAGTTAGTAGAATCAAGTAAAAAGATAGACGATTTAATAAATAAATATATACACTTAAGTAAATAACACCGTAACCCGCGTAAGCGGGTTTTTTGTTGTGTAAATAAAAGATTTATTATATTGAATAGGTTTTGGTCAAAAAGTAAATATTAAGTAACTGATATATATATAAATTTTGTAAAAAAGGTGAGATTTATGCTAGTAGCTAGAATAATAAACTCTATTATTATTATTTTATTATCATATATATTATTAAAGCTTATTCAATATGTTTTAAAGAGATTATTTGAATTTACAAGATTTGATGTTAGATACGAGAATACTCTTTTTAGTGTTTTATCATCAATCTCATACTACATTATATTTATTATAAGTATAATACTTGTGCTTAAAGAGTTTAAGGTTGTAGATGTAACTAAATTTGGGACACTAGTAACTGGTGCTAGTATAGTTGGATTAATAGCTGGGTTTGCTTCTCAGAGTATTTTAAAAGATATATTTAATGGCTTTTTTATACTTTTTGAAAAGCAAATGCAAGTAGGTGATTTTGTAATAATAAATGAAGAGTTTAAGGGAACTGTAGAAGAAATCGGACTTAGAAGTACAAGCTTAAGAGATTGGGATTTGAAAAGAATCACCTTACCAAATGGAAGTATAAATAGCATAAGAAATTATAGTAAGAATAAAATGAGGGTGGTTGTTCATGTTAGAGTATCTTATGAAGAAGAGCCTATGAAAGTTATAGGAGCTCTAGAAGAGGTCTGTAATATAATGAATGAAAATTTCAAGGATTATTTAATAAATCAATCTCCAGATAGTAAAAGTAAGTTTAAGGTATATGGTGTTACAGATATAGAAAATAATCCAGTAGGGGCTCAATATACTATAACAGGAGTGATTCAAGCGCATAAATATTTTGCAGCACTACGAGAGTCAAAATTACAAATATTAATAGTATTTAAGAAAAATAATGTAAAGATTGCATATCCTACACATATAAATATATTAAGTCGCAATAAAAATAACAACGACGCAATGGACAAAGAGCTATAAAAATAGCTCTTTTATTATAATATTTAAAATCTATGTAGTTGTGAGAATATCAGTTTTGCAAAGTGTAAATCATCTGCAAAATATTATTGGATTCTTATTTGGGGGAAAGTGGGGGATTGTTATAGATAGTAAGGAAATAATTATTAGATTATTAATTGCACTTTTTATAGGTGGTTTAACGGGGCTTGAGAGAGAAAAATCTCATCAATTTGCTGGGTTTAGGACACATATATTGGTGGCGGTAGGTTCGTGTATTACCTCAATAACATCAATATCTTTATTTATGGAATATAGTTCGCAAGTTAATATAGATCCAGCAAGACTTCCAGCACAAGTATTATCAGGAATTGGTTTTTTAGGAGCAGGAGCTATATTAAAAACATCTAATGGAATAAGAGGCTTAACAACAGCAGCAGGAATATGGGCAACTGCATGTATAGGGATAGCCATCGGATATGGATATTATGAGCTAAGTATATATGCATGGTTATTTGTTATGATAACTTTATACATTTTAAAAAATATAGATAAAATATTTTTCAAAAAAAAGCAAACTATATTTAATATAAAGGTAAATAATATAAATATTATATCTAATATATATAACAAGTTCGATAAAGCTCAAGTTGGAGTCAAAAATATCGAGGTGGAATCTATAGGAGATAAAGAGTGGAAAATCAGCTTTTTTATTATTTATGACAGGCGATTAATGCTAGATGAGCTAATAAAGGAATTAAATGAGTCAAAAAATGTAATAAGTATAGATTATTTACACTAAAATATATAAAATAGAAGATAACTAGAATTAAAGTTGAGGTGTATGAATTGAAGAAAAACATAAGAATAATAACAGATGGTTCATGTGATTTTCCACAAGAAGTAATCGATAGAGTAAATCCAGGTATAGTTGGCATAAATGTTAATTTTGGAGAAGAAAGTTTCATAGGTGGAGTTGATATAGACGAAAAAGCTTTTTATGAAAAGATGAGAGGAAGTAAAGAACTTCCTAAAACATCTAGTCCTTCACCTGATAGATTTATAGAATTATACAAAGAATGTGAAGAAGATGAAATATTAGTGTTTACATTAACTTCAAAATTATCTAGTACCTATTCTAACGCTATGTTAGCTAAAAATATGTACTTAGAAGAACATCCAGAAAAAAGAATAGAAGTAATAGATAGTCAAAGTGGTTCTATAGGTGTTAGTTTAATGATATTAAAATGTGGTCAAATGATTGAAGAAGGCAAAAGCATGGATGAAATCTTAACTCATATTGAGCAACTTAAACAAGATATTATTTTCTTTGGTACACTAGATACACTTGAAAATGCAATAAAAGGAGGAAGGGTTAATCCTATAGCAGGTAAATTAATCAATGCTCTAAACTTTAAAGTAGTAATAAGAATAGAAGATGGCTTAGTTAAACCTATAGATAAAGCAAGAGGCGAAGGTAATAGTTTAAAGAAGCTATTTGAATATGTAAAAAATAATATTTCTGATACTAAAAACAGTACTTTAGTAATCGGTCATGCAAATTGTCCAGAAAAAGCTTCAAAAATAAAGAAACATATTGAAGAAAATTATGAATTTAAGGAAATACTAATAGCAGGTGTTGGTCCTATAATGGGAACTTTTACATCAGAAGGTGCTATATTAGTTTCTGTTTTATAATAAACTCATAATTAAGGGGTGATAAAAATGGCAGTAGATAGACGTACTATTGAAGAAAAGTACAAATGGCAAATAGACAAAATGTATTCAACTAAGGAAGCTATAGAAAAAGATATAGAAAAAGTTAAAGAGTTTATATCTAAGGCAAAAGAGTATAAAGGTAAGTTAGCTGAAAGTAAAGAAAGTTTATATGAAGCTTTAAACATTTCAGAAAAGGCTTCACAAATGCTACAAAACTTATATGTTTATACACATATGAAGCAACATGAAGACACTAGAATAAATGAAAATCAAGCTGCAGCAACAAAGACAGATATGTTATCGACTGAATTATCAATGGCTACATCATATTTAGTACCAGAGATAATAGCAATAGAAGATGATAAATTAAAAGAGTACTTAAAGGACGACAAATTATCTTTTTATGAAAAACATATAAAAGATATATTAAGAGAAAAACCTCATACTTTAAGTGAGAGGGAAGAAGAGTTATTAGCAGCTGTATCGGATTTGTCTGGAGTTCCTGAAAACGTATATGAGATGTTATCTTTTGCTGATTTAGAGTTTCCTGAGATAGAAGATGAAGAAGGCAACAAAGTTAGGCTTACGCATTCTAATTTCTCAGTTTTCTTAAAAAGTAAAAATCAGAAAGTTAGAAAAGATGCTTTTGAGGCAATGTACTCTGTATATGATAAATTTAAAAATACTTTTGCATCTACGCTTTATGGTGGTATAAAAGCAGAAATATTTTATGCTAAGACAAGGAAATATAATTCTGCACTAGAGGCATCTTTATTCCAAGATGATTTAAGTGTAGACGTATATAATAACCTTATAGCAGCTGTAGATGAAAATCTTGATTCTCTTAATAAATATGTAGAACTAAAGAAAAAGTTTTTAGGATTAGATGAAATACATATGTATGATTTATATGTTCCTTTAACTGATAAATTTGATATGAAGGTAACATATGAAGAAGCACAAGAAATAATTCTAGAAGCTCTTAAGCCTTTAGGAGAAGATTATTTAAATATAATAAAAACAGCATTTAATGATAATTGGATAGATGTTTATGAAAATGAAGGTAAACAAGGTGGAGCATATTCATGGGGAAGCTATGAATCTCATCCATATATACTTATGAATTATAAAGATGACTTGAATTCTTTATTTACATTAATACATGAATTAGGTCACTCTGTTCATAGTTATTACTCTAAAAAGACTCAACCTTATTTATACTCAGGATACAAAATATTCGTAGCAGAGGTTGCTTCAACACTAAATGAATTATTACTAATAAATTACTTATTAGAAAAATCTAATTCAAAAGAAGAAACAGTTTATTTATTAAACTATTATATAGAACAATTTAGATCTACAGTTTATAGACAAACTATGTTTGCAGAATTTGAAAAGTTAACTCATGAAAGTGTAGAAGGTGGAGAACCACTAACTGCTGGAGAGTTTACAGAAATATATTATAAGTTAAATGAAAAATATTATGGCAAATCATCTGTTGTAGATGAACAAATTGGTTTAGAGTGGGCAAGAATACCTCATTTATACTCTAACTTCTATGTTTATAAATATGCTACAGGTTTCTCAGCAGCTAGTGCTTTAAGCTCATTAATATTAGAAGAAGGCCAACCTGCTGTAGAAAAATACATTGAGTTCTTAAAGAGTGGAGGATCTGATTATCCTTTAAATCAGTTAAGAGCTGCTGGTGTAGATATGGAAAAGAAAGAAGCAGTTGACGATGCATTACAAATATTTAGAGATTTAGTAGATAAATTAGAAAAAGAATTTTAATTATAAAAAGTCGTATCAATAATAATATATTGAATACGACTTTTTTACATATCAGTAAACTTTTTATTTAAATAATAAAGGAAAGCAGTAAATGAAGTTTATATTTACAGAATAATGATTAAATATACAATATTTACAATTTCTTAACATTATTAACAACCACTTAACCTCCTTATAATATTTGCTTAACATAAAACCTGTATTATTAAATTGTAAGGAACAGGAAAACAAAAATTATAAAATTTTTAATATAAGTGGGGGAATCAAAAAATGTTTAAAAAGAAATTAGTAGCTCTATTAGCAAGTACAGTATTAGTAGGAAGTTTAGCAGTAGGGTGTGGTAGTAAAGATGATGCAGGTTCAGGAGCAGAAGGTACAAAAGTAACAGTATCCGGATCTACTTCAGTAGGACCAGTGTTCGAAGTATTAGCAGAAGCTTTCCAAGGTGCAAATGAAAATGTAAAGGTAGAAGTTCAACAAACTGGATCTTCTGCAGGTATAAAAGATGCAATAGAGGGGACTTCTGATATAGGAATGTCTTCAAGAGATTTAAAAGATGAAGAAAAAGCTACTGGATTAGTTGAAACTGAAATAGCAATAGATGGTATAGCAGTAATAACAAACAAAAACAACGAAGTTAAGGACTTAACATTAGAACAAGTTAAAGGAATATATACAGGAAAAATAACTAACTGGAAAGAAGTTGGTGGAAAAGATGCTCCAATAGTTGTAGTATCAAGAGAAGATGGTTCAGGAACTAGAGATGGATTTGAAAGTGCAGTAGGATTTAAATCAGAAGAATTAATAGCAGATGCTACAATAGCTGATGGATCAGGAAACATAAAGACTACAGTTGAAGGAAATGAAAATGCAATAGGATACATATCTTTCGGATACGTTGATGACAGTGTAAATGCAGTTTCAGTAGATGGTGTGGAAATAAGTGTTGAAACAGTAAAATCTAATGATTATGCTATAAAGAGACCTTTCATAGTAGTAACTAAAGAAGATGCTTCTGCTGAAGCTAAGAGTTTAATAGACTATGTATTAAGTGCTGAAGGCCAAACTACAGTTGAGTCAAAAGGATTTATAAGCGTTAAATAACAATTTTTATTATAATACTCTTCCTAAAATACCTTAAAACAAATAACTTGTTTTAAGGTATTTTTTTACGTATTAATAAAGATATTTTTTTAGACGTATAAATATTCAAAAGCAGTCCATAATCCTAATATGAAATTATTGTAAATGTCAAGGGGGACTGGTTATGAGAAAAATATTTTTAGTAGATACAGAGAATGTAGGATTAAGAGCTTTAGATGGAGCTAATTTACTTAATGAAGAGGATTTAATTATATTATTTGTGACAAATAGAACTGATGAGCATAGCTTTAGTAAAGAAAAAGTAGAACTTATGAACTCTAAGGCTGATATAAAAAGAATAAAAGTGTTAACTGGTGGGAAGAACAGCTTAGACTTTCAGCTAGTAAGCTATTTAGGTTTATTGATAGGATATAACTCGGATAGAGAAAAATGCGATTATTATATAGTAAGTAATGACCAAGGATTTTGTAGCTGCATAAATTTATTAACAAATTGTTCTGATCATAACTTAGATCTTATACCAAGTGTAGGGACTGTAGTATCTGAATTATACAGTGAAAGTGAAATGATAAGTTTAAGAGATTTAGAAGATGAAATTATAGTAGAGTTGAAGAGCTATGGCTATAGTAATAAAACCGTAGAAAAGGCTATAATAGCAATAAATACATCAAAAAGTAAGGAAGAAATTGAAACTAAATTTTTCTTTATGTTTGGATGGAATACGAAGATATTGAATATTTGTAAGCCAATAATAGAGAACCACTATAAAAAAGCTGCTTAAGTTATGTTAAATAATATAAAGCCAATGTTAAAAGTAAGTAACATAAAATAGACGTTTTTAAGCTATAAAAAGCTAAAAAACGTCTATTTTTATGCTTAAGGTAAAGGGAATGTTAAATTGTAAAGATGGTGTTAAGAAAATAAGAGTAATTTAACATTTGATTAACTTGTTTATAATATAGATTTAACTTAAAAATTATACTATGTATTTGTAGGAAATAAATACGAGATAAGTATTAAATATATAAAAGAAAAAGAAATTTTTTGGGAGGATATTATATGATATTAGAAAAGTCTCGAGCTGAAGGTGCAAAAGGCAGAGAGCTAAAGATTAAAAATAATAATAAAAGTAAATACGTAATTGAAAAAGTTGCGAAGAATGTATTTATGCTAAGTGCACTAATTGCAGTTATAAGTTTACTTATGATAATAGGATTTGTATTTTATAAAGGTTTAACACCGTTCTTATTTAAAGGTTATTCATTTAAGGAATTTATAATGGGAACAAATTGGGTGCCAAGTGCAGACAAGTTCCAAATAGCGCCAATGATAGCAGCATCTATATTTGCTACAGTAGGGGCTTTAATGATAGGAGTTCCAGTAGGAATATTAACAGCGGTATTTATAGCAGAGGTTGCGCCTAAGAAACTTGCAAAAGTAATATCTCCAGCAGTTGAGTTATTAGCAGGTATACCATCAGTATTATATGGGATATTTGGGTTAGCAGTTATAGTACCAGCGATACAAAGTACATTTAATTTACCAAAAGGTCAAAGTTTATTAGCAGTAATAATAGTTTTAGCAGTAATGATGCTTCCAACTATTATAACAGTATCTGAAACAGCAATAAGAGCAGTCCCGAATGCTTATAAAGAAGGTTCGTTAGCACTAGGTGCTACTAAAATAGAAACAATATTTAAGGTTATAATACCAGCAGCAAAATCAGGTATATTAGCTGGTGTAGTATTAGGTGTAGGTAGAGCATTAGGAGAAACAATGGCAGTAATACTTGTAGCAGGAAACTCTCCAGTAATGCCATCTTCAATTATGGATAGTGTAAGACCACTTACAACAAATATAGCTCTTGAAATGGGGTACGCATTTGGAACTCATCAAGAAATGTTATTTGCAACAGGAGTTGTGTTATTCACATTCATACTAGTATTAAACTTAGTATTAAGCAAACTATCAAGTAAGGCGGTAGATTAATATGAGAAAGGTTAAAGAAAATATATTAAAAGCGTTAGTTTATTTATCTGCTCTATTTACAGTAACAGTTTTAGTAGTAATAGTAGGATATATATTTACAAAAGGAATTGGAGGAATTAGTTTATCATTCTTAACAAATGAATATTCAGCTTCAGGAGTTGATAGCGGAATATTTCCGATGATTATTTCCACATTATATACAGTCGGTTTATCAATAGCAGTAGCAACACCGATAGGAGTTTTATCAGCTATATACCTTCAAGAATATGCTAAGAAGGGTAAAATGGTAACAGCAATAAGATTTGCAACAGAAAGTTTAGCAGGTATACCATCTATAATATATGGTTTATTTGGAGGAATATTCTTCGTAGTAACATTAAAAATGAAATATTCTATATTAGCAGGGTCTCTTACAATAGCGATCATAATATTGCCAGTTATAATACGTACTACAGAAGAAGCTTTAAAGACAGTACCTCAAAGCTTTAGAGAAGCATCTTTAGCATTAGGTTCTACTAAGTTCCAAACTTTATATAAGGTAGTTTTACCAAGTGCAATACCAGGAATATTATCAGGAATAATATTATCAGTTGGTCGTGTTATTGGTGAATCGGCAGCAGTAATATTAACGGCAGGTACTGTTGCACAAATGCCAGGAACAATATTTGATAGTGCCAGAACATTAACTGTGCACGCATATCTTCTTACAAAGGAAAAAGGAGATATATCACAAGCTGCAAGTATCGGTATAGTATTAATAGTTATAGTGTTAGTGTTAAACACTTTAGCAAAATTAGTTGCAAAGAAATTAAATAAAGCTAATTATTAGTTAGATTAAATAGTTGCATTAAAAAATGATGAATCGTAAGAGGTGTGAAAATGAATCAAGATAAAAAGATAAAAATAAGCGTTAAAAATTTAGATTTATTTTATGGAGATAATCAGGCTTTAAAAGACATAAATATAGATATAGAAGATAAAAAAGTTACAGCATTAATAGGACCATCAGGATGTGGTAAGTCAACATTCTTAAGAACATTAAATAGAATGAATGACTTAATCGATAATGTAACAATTAAAGGAAATATTGAAGTTGATGGAGAAGATATATATAAAACCGAAGATGTAATAAAATTACGTACAAATGTTGGTATGGTATTCCAAAAGCCAAACCCATTCCCAATGAGTATATATGATAATGTTGCATATGGACCTAGAACTCATGGAATAAAAGATAAAAAACAACTTGATAAAATAGTTGAAGAGAGTTTAAAGGGAGCTGCAATATGGGATGAAGTTAAAGATAGATTAAAATCATCTGCTCTTGGATTATCTGGAGGACAACAGCAACGTATTTGTATAGCAAGAGCTATTGCAATGAAGCCAGATGTTATATTAATGGATGAACCAACATCTGCACTAGATCCAATATCTACTGCAAAAGTAGAAGAATTAATAGAATCACTTAAAGATAACTATACAATAGTAATAGTTACTCACAACATGCAACAAGCAGCAAGAGTATCTGACGATACAGCATTTTTCTTAAACGGGGAAATGGTGGAATTCAACAAGACTAAAAATATGTTTACTAGTCCGATAGATAAGCGTACAGAAGACTATATTACAGGTAGATTTGGATAAAAAACATATAATAAAGGGGAAATTTATGGTTAACACAAGCTTAGAATTAAATATAAATACTTTAAAGCAATACACTATTACAATGATGGAAAAGTGTGAAGAATCGGTAGCAAAATCTATAGAGGCATTAACAACAAAGAATTTAGAATTAGCTAAAAAAGTTATTGAAGAAGATGATGAAATAGACATGCTAAGAGAGTATATAAGAGATAGAAGTATAGAACTTATGGCTTTAAAACAACCGATGGCTAAGGATTTAAGATATATATATGCTTTAGGGAGTATAGCAATTGAATTAGAAAGAATAGGCGACTATGCTGTGAATATTGCTAATGAGCAATTAAAAATAGGAAGTGAAGAGTATATAAAAGAATTAGTTGATATTCCTAAAATGTCTCAAATATGCAGAGAAATGATACTAGATGCAAAAAAGGCTCTAGAAGAAAATGACGAAGAGTTAGCATATAGTGTAGCATTAGTAGATGATAAAGTAGATAAGTTATATGAGTGTATACATGAAGATTGTTTAAATGTAATGGATAAAGATAATACAACAATTGAGCAAGGTGTAAGGCTTCTATTTGTAGGAAGGTACCTAGAAAGAATAGGAGATCATACAACTAATGTGTGTGAGAAAATAATATATGCAATAAAAGGTGAAATGGTAGAAATAGGATAAGTAAATATAAAATATAATATATTCACTATGATTAGAAAATATCTTATAGAGAAAACTAGGAATAAGTTTCTCTATAGGATATTTTTTTATAAAAAACACATAAAAAAGACACCTATAAAGGTGCAATTATAGCTACCCATATTAATAGTAATAGATTATACTATTAAAGGAAATAAAGAGTGTTTAGAACTCTTGCATCGGGAGGTAAGGCTTTGAAATTAGAAAAAATGGGTATGAGGACTATAAAGAGCGGTATAGCAGTAATGCTTTGTGTTTTAATAGGATCAAGCCTACTTGAAAATGTGGTTTATGCAGCAATAGCATGTGTTGTTTCTATGCAAAACACTGTTAAAGGATCGTTAAAAGAAGGATTAGGCAGAGTAAAGGGAACTGCAATAGGTGGTTTACTTGGATTTATATTTGTATTAATAAGCCCAGGAAATCCTGTACTAGCAGGATTAGGCGCAATTATAATAATTTATGTACACAACTTATTAAAATTAAAATCTATAGTAGTTTCATGTATGACATTTTTTATTATTCATCTTGGAAGGGTTGAGGGAAGTGCGGCACTATATTCTATTTCTAGGGTACTAGATACATCAGTAGGTGTTGTAATAGGTGTATTAGTAAATTATTTAATAGTAAGACCGGATTATTTAGAAAGTACTATTAATGAACTAAATAGAGTAGAAAAAACAGCAGTAAAGCTTTTAGAAACTAAGATACTTAAAAAAGAAAAAATAAATGTAGATAAGTTAACAAAACAAGTTAAAAAACTAGAAGGTGTATATGGTAAGCTTTTAGAAGAATTAGATTATAGCAAAAATACAATTGATATTGAAAATCTTGATATGACTGTGAGTATATGTAAAGAAATATGTATTCATATGGAATCAATAGAGTTATTAAGCAAAAAATTATATATTAATGAAAAAAATTACAATGATTTAAAAGAAATATATAGTAAAGAAAAACTAAATTGGGATATCGATGAAAATGAAAGTCCTGTATTTAACTATCATTTAGAGAAAATAATTGCAGAAATGAAAGAATTAAAAATCATAAATGAATAAAAATAATCAAATCATAAATAAAGTACAGCATCTCTACAGATATTAACCTTTATAAGGTATATAGGAGGTGCTGTATGAAATCTATAGACATCCAAGAAAAATTACTAGAAAAATACAAAATGGAGTTATTCGAACAGCTTATACAGATGGTGTGGAATGACGACATAGAAAGTATAGATAACTTACCTAAAAAAGTTCAAGAGAATAATAAGAATCAAAAAATTGAAGAAAAAATTTTAATTAATTTAATAAGAATAATTATGGGACTTGATCCGATAAAAGAAAATAATAAATCACTTAAAGAAATGGTAAAGGAAGCTAATGACTTAAGTGTTTTTTGTGAACCCATTATTCCCATAATATCTGACGCATGCAAGTATTGTAGTGAAAATAATAAAAAAGAGACATGTTTTATAAAAATGAAACATATAAATTGTAATGACAAGCATAGCTGTAGTGCTTGTGGTAGCTGTATAAGTAAATGTAGGCTAGGAGCTATTAGCGATAAGATACAATTTATGCCAATAATTAAATTGTTAAAAAATAATAATATACCAGTATATGTAATAGTAGCACCATCATTTATTGGTCAATTTGGAAAAGATATTACCCCTGGAAAACTTAGAAGTTCTTTTAAGAAAATTGGATTTAAGGATATGATAGAAGTTTCTTTAGCGGCGGATATTCTTACAGCAAAAGAAGCTTATGAGTATTGTAGCCATATTGAAAGTAATAATAATTACTTTGTAACAAGTTGTTGTTGCCCAGTATGGCTAAGTCTTATAAAAAATAAGTTTCCAGAAATCTTAAGTAAGGTGTCGCCATCAGTATCGCCAATGGTAGCTTGTGGTAGATTAGTAAAAATGTTAGAACCTGAGTCTAAAGTAGTATTTATAGGACCTTGTACGGCTAAAAAGAAAGAGGCTACTCTGGAAGATGTAAAAGACGCAGTAGATTTTGTACTTACATACAAAGAGGTTGAGATTATATTTAAATCTCTAAAACTAGACTTAAATTCTATGGAAGATGATGAACGCTTTGAGGCTTCATACTCAGGTAGAATATATGGGCGAAGTGGTGGTGTTAGCAAAGCAATTGAAATTAATGCGAAAAAAATTAATCCTAATATTATCTTCAAAAAGGCGATTTTTCAAGGGATTGAAGAGTGTACAACAGGTTTAGAGGACCTTAAGGATAGTAAACTTGATGTAACCTTTATAGAAGGAATGGGATGTATAGGTGGATGTGTAGGTGGTCCCAAAAAAATAATAGGGGTAGATGAAGGTACAAAATATACAGATCAGTACAGTGAGTCTACAAATATAATAACTCCTTTTGACAATCTAAATGTTACTCAATTATTAGCATTAATGGGGTTAAAAAAGCTTGAAGCTATTGGGGAAGAGGAAGAAAAAATATTAAAGATATTCAGTAGGGATACACACAAATAATATATTTCTATCAAGGGGGAGATTGAGGTATGAAAAAAGAACTTAAGAAAAGTTTTTGGGCAATGGTTTGTAGTTTACTTATTGTAGGGTTTGTATTTGTAACAATGAAAATAGACGAAAGAAATATAGCATTAAAAAGTGAAAATATCAATAGTGATGTAAGTAATAGTAGAGAAGATGAAAGCAATACTATTATAGAAAATAAATCAGAAAAAATTGCTTATATAACTATAGATGATGGTCCATCTAAATACACTAATGATATACTTGATATATTAAATAAAAATGATGTGAAAGCTACATTTTTTATGATAGATGGAAATATGAAAAAATATAAAGATGAAGTAAATAGAATAGTATCTGAAGGACATGGAGCAGGATTTCACAGTGTGAGTCATGATAAAGATAAAATATATGAAAGTCCTGATGTAACAGTAGGGGAGTTTAATACATGTAATAATACATTAAATGAAATAACTGGATCATCATCTAAATTAATAAGACTACCATATGGAAGTAAACCATATATGCCTGAAGAATCATATGATAAGTTATTAGAAAGTGGATATTTAATATGGGATTGGAATGTAGATACTCTTGATTGGAGAGCAACTACAGACCAAATTGTAAGTAATGTATTATATTATGGAAGAAAGCATGATGAACTGGTTCTTTTAATACATGAAAAAGAGCAGACTGTAGAAGCTTTAGATAATATAATAATGGTTTTAAAAGAAAGAGGATATAAGATACTTCCTATATCAGAAAAAACAGATGAGAAAAATTTTTGGAAAGCTAACCTAAAATAATTCACAAAATTAAAAAAATTGTATATATTATTATAAATAATTGACAATAATAATGATAATTGGATATAATTAAATAATAATAATTAATAAAAGACGATGATGAAGAGGAGTATGTAAATACTACTAAAAGAGAGGAAGACCCACGGGCTGAAAGGTTTTCTAAGTATAAGATTTACAGAAGGTAGCTTCGGAGTTTCTAAGCTGAACTAATAGTAAGTTTAGACGGTTAGAACCGTTATATTCTTTGAGAGCCAAAAGTATTTAGTGCATATAGGTCAAAATAGACGAATAAATATATACATATTGAGTAGTCTGCTATAGAATCTAAATGATTTTTGGAAATAAGGTGGTAACGCGAGCTTTTCGTCCTTTGTATAGGATGAAAGGCTCTTTTTTATGTATTAATGAATTATATCTATTTTATATATAGAATAATATCTAATATGTCAAACACAAATAAAAGTACTTTATAAAAAGTACATAATTATAAAGAGGAGGAAATAAAATGGAAAATACTAATTTACCAAAAACGTATAATCCTAAAGATTTTGAATCAAGATTATATTCAAAATGGCTAGAAGATGGATTATTTAAATCTAAGCCAAATCCAAACAAGAAGCCATTTACAATAATGCTTCCACCGCCTAACATAACAGGGCAATTACACATGGGCCATGCACTTGACCATACGTTACAAGATATACTTATAAGATGGAAGCGTATGGACGGTTATGAAACATTATGGCAACCAGGAACTGACCATGCATCTATAGCAACAGAAGTTAAAGTTGTTGAAAGAATAAAAGAACAAGAAGGAAAAACTAAGTACGAATTAGGAAGAGAAGAATTCCTAAAGAGAGCTATGGACTGGAGAAATGAATTTGGTAGAAAAATAGTAGACCAAATGCAACAGTTAGGAGATTCTTGTGACTGGGATAGAGAAAGATTTACAATGGATGAAGGATGTAACGAAGCTGTTACTGAGTTCTTTGTAAAGTTATATGAAAATGGTCAAATATACAGAGGAAACAGAATAATAAACTGGTGTCCAGATTGTAAGACTACTTTATCAGATGCGGAAGTTGAGCATGAAGAACATGATGGAAAGTTCTATCACATAAAGTATCCAATAAAGGATAGCAACGAGTTCTTAGAAATAGCTACAACTAGACCTGAAACAATGTTAGGGGATACAGGAATAGCTGTAAATCCAGAAGATGAAAGATATAAGCACTTAGTTGGTAAGCATGCAATACTTCCTTTATTAGGTAGAGAGCTTATAATAGTTGCTGATGATTATGTTGATTTAGAGTTTGGAACTGGTGCAGTTAAGATGACTCCAGCTCATGACCCTAACGACTTTGAAGTAGGTCAAAGACATGATCTTGAAAAGATAAATGTAATGAACGAAGATGGAACTATGAACAAGTTAGCTGGTAAGTACGAAGGTATGGACAGATATGAGTGCAGAAAGCAACTTATAGCTTACTTAGACGAAGCTGGTTACATGATAGCTATAAAAGATCACAACCACAATGTTGGTTCTTGTTACAGATGTAGAACAGTAGTTGAGCCAAGATTATCTGATCAATGGTTCGTTAAAATGGACGAGTTAGCTAAACCTGCTTTAGATATATTAAAGAGTAAAGATTTAGAATTCGTACCAGATAAATTTGATAAAACATATTCTCAATGGTTAGAAAATATAAGAGACTGGTGTATATCAAGACAGTTATGGTGGGGTCACCAAATACCAGCTTATTACTGCCAAGATTGTGGTGAAGTAATAGTTGCAAAAGAAATGCCAACAGCTTGTAAGTGTGGATGTACTAACTTAAAGCAAGATGAAGATGTACTAGATACTTGGTTCTCTTCAGCATTATGGCCTTTCTCAACTTTAGGTTGGCCAAACAATACAGAAGAATTAAACTACTACTATCCAACAAGTGTACTTGTTACAGGATACGATATAATATTCTTCTGGGTAGTAAGAATGGCATTTGCAGGAATGTTCTGTATGGATCAAACTCCATTCAAGCATGTATTAATACATGGACTTGTTAGAGATTCTGAAGGAAGAAAAATGAGTAAGTCTTTAGGAAATGGTATAGATCCATTAGAAGTTATAGACCAATATGGAGCAGATGCTCTAAGATTCATGTTAGCTACTGGAAATTCCCCAGGAAATGACATGAGATTCTACATGGAAAGAGTAGAAGCATCAAGAAACTTCGCTAATAAATTATGGAATGCATCTAGATTCGTATTCATGAACATAGAAGGCGACATAATGGATGGAGTTACTAGAGAATCAGTAGAAGCTAATATGACATTAGCTGATAAGTGGATAATCTCAAGAGCTAACAATGTTGTTAAAGAAGTTACTGATAATATGGATAAGTTTGACTTAGGTATAGCTGCTCAAAAGATATATGACTTCGCTTGGTCTGAATACTGTGACTGGTATATAGAAACAGTTAAGCCTAGATTATACTCAGAAGACAAAGAAGCTAAGCAAACTGCATTATATACATTAACATATGTATTAGAAAAGATATTAAAACTTCTTCACCCATACATGCCGTTTATAACAGAAGAAATATATACTCACCTTCCAACAGTAGAAGGAAGTATAGTAGTAGCAGAGTTCCCTCACTACAACGAAGCTGATAATATGGCTAAAGAAGAAGAAATGATGAGCTTAACAATGGATGGTATAAGAAACATAAGAAATGTAAGAGCTGAAATGAATGTACCACCATCAAAGAAAGCTAAAGTTATAATAGTACCAACAGCTGAAAAGAAAGAAGCAATGGTTGCTGGAAGTGATTACTTCGTGACATTAGCATCTGCATCAGTAGTTGAAATAGTAGAAGATGAAACTAACATACCTGAAGACGCAGTAAGTGTTGTTATAGATGGTGTTAAGATATTTATACCACTTGATGAATTAGTTGACTTTGCTAAAGAAATAGATAGATTAAGTAAAGAAAAAGCTAAAATAGAAGGTGAAATAAAGAGAGTTAACGGAAAACTTTCTAACCAAGGATTCTTAGCTAAAGCTCCAGAAAGCTTAGTAAAGGAAGAAGAAGCTAAGAAAGAAAAGTTTGAAGAAATGATGAAATCAATCGTAGAAAGACTTGAAAACTTAGAAGCTAAGATGAAATAATTTAATAGCCTATTAATATAGGATGTTATAATACACACCTAAAATACACGTAGTAATCTATTTTGTTTGACTCTATAGAATACTGTATTTTAGGTGTTTTTTATACTTTGATTTCTAAATATATAAATTTAAAGCTACTTTTTGTGCGGAGAAGGAGAAATTGGCGAATAAATAAGTTGAAAATATATAAAATATCGGATGATTATATAGAGTATTTGAGGCAATTTGAGGACACTATATCTTTAAATAAGGATAATAAAAGATCGTATATTGGAGTTGTATTTGTTATAAATAATATGATACCTGTTGTAGATAGTGAACTTATAAAAATAGATATAAACAAGATAGAATATATAGCATATAAAAATTTGCTTCAAAATCAATACAGATATTTAGAGGGAAAAAAGATAAGATTATTGACAAAATTATGATATTTAAATTGTATCTATGTCCAGAAAATACAGATTTACCATTAAGCTTTTCATACAAAGGATTATCTATAGCAGTAGGTATAATCTGTTTAAATTTGTGATTACATTTTCTATCATTGCATTTAAAGCTTACATGATAAGTGTAACTGTGGTGAAGATATGTACCCTTACCGCAAACTGGGCACCTAGGATATCCAGGTAAGTACTTTTTAGACGATTGTAGTGTAAATTGTCTACGACATTTTTTACATAAGTATTTTTGATTGGAGTTTTTATCCTTACCAAACTTATATAAATTTGTGTTATGACATTCAGGGCATTTAACCGTAGGTTTCAATTTTCTCGACTCCTTTCTATAGGGGGAATGTGTTTTGTGGTGAAACTATTGTAAACCCTATCGGGGTCGAGATTCAAATATAAATAAGTTAACAGAACGAATAGAAATAATGGAGGGGAAATATGGAAGTAGATTTATACACAGGTGAATTGTTATTAGAAGATACACTAATTAAATAGATACAACTATAATTAGAAAAGTTAAAACAAGAAAATGTATCAGAAGATGATAAGCAGGAATTAAAATAATTAACAGATATATTGAAGTAGGATAAAGTATAGATATTAAACTATATTTTATCCTATTTTTTATGAATTTTTATAGGAAATAGCGTAATGGAGATGCGATATATTATATTTTATATTTAAATTAAGTTGTATTTAGTAGGATAAATAATAAGTTTGTAGAATATCAACTATAAATAGGTTTATATGAGGATATTTTATGGAATTAAAAATAAGTGATTTACCTCCACAATTTGAAAATATAGCTAAAGAGCTTGGAATTCAAAGGGCAAAGTTATTATTTAAAGAATTTAGAGGGACATTTGTGTACTTTCCTACTGAAAAAATAATATACAAAGAATCCAGATGCAGAGAGATTATATCTGAGTACAATGGCTTTAATCATAAAAAGTTAGCAGTTAAGTTTAATATGTCTGAAAGCTATATAAGGGCTATTATAAATAGACATAAGAAAAGTGATTAAAATAAAAAATATACAATAAAAAAAGGATATGTATTTTAAATTATCAATTAAAATACATATCCTTTTTATTAGAAAAACATCTCTATATTAAACTTAATCTTTTTCTCTTTTACACTTATGGCAAACACCATCAAATGTAATATTATATGATGTTATAGATATATTGCTATCGGTAGATATATTAAATACAATATCATCAATTGAGCTAGTATCAATATCATGAACTTCGCCACAATTAGAACAAACAACATGGGCGTGAGGATTAAGATTGTGATCAAACATATCAGATAAATGAGGAATACTTATTTTTTTTATTAAACCTTTTTCAGATAAAAAAGATAAGTTCCTATAAACCGTACCTAAACTTAAATTAGGATAATCTATTTTTAATTTTGAATATATATAATCAGCCGTAGGATGATTATCACTATTTAAAACCATATTTAAAATAGCTTGTCTTTGTTTTGAAAATCTCATTATATTAGTATTAGAACTTGTCCGCTCTTATTTCAAAGTATGCTTTTGGATGATCACAAACTGGACATTTTTCTACAGCTTTAACACCTGTGTGTATATAACCACAGTTTCTACATCTCCACTCTACTGATTCTTCTTTAACAAATACAGTTTCTTCTTGGACATTTTTTAATAACTCTAAATATCTTTCTTCATGTTCTTTTTCTATTTTTCCAACTTCTCTAAACATAAATGCTATTTTCTTGAATCCTTCTTCTTCAGCATCTTTAGCGAATTGCTCGTACATATCAACCCACTCATAGTTTTCGCCATTAGCAGCATCCTTTAAATTTTGTTCAGTCGTTGGGACACCATCATGTAATAATTTAAACCAAAGTTTTGCATGAACCATTTCATTATGAGCAGTTTCTTCAAATACAGCTGCTATTTTATTATATCCTTCCTTTTTAGCTTGAGATGCATAGTAAGTGTACTTATTTCTTGCTTGAGACTCACCTGCAAAAGCAGACATTAAATTTTGCTCTGTTTTAGTTCCATTTAAATTCATAAAAATACCTCCTATATAAAATATAAAATTTTACTTATTTAATAATTATAAGTAATGATAATCATTACTACTTTCTATATAATATAATACAAAAATATAGTAGTCAATATATTTTTATTATTAACTAATATAAAAAAGTATTTAAAAAATATATTGACATAATAAAAAATAGATGCAATAATAATAACAGTAATCATTACTATTATTAAAATGATAATTTAAATTATTTAATAGTACATAAAATATATAATTAATAAGAGGAGAAAAAAATTATGAGATCAATAACTAGATTAAATATGCAATATGCACACCGTTTCTTAGGGTATGAAGGAGAGGCTCAATATTTACATGGACACCAAGGTAACTTAGTTATAGAAGTAGAAGGTAGTGTAAATGAGGAAAATGGATTTGTAGTACCATGTAATGATATAAAAGCGGTGGTTTGGGATTATATGAAAAACTTTGACCATGCATTAATATTACAAGAGAATGACCCATTATTACCTTCAATATTAGGTGTATATGAAGAACAAGGAATTAAAGATGGTTCACCTACAAATACTACTATAGGACTACCTATAGACAATGAATTAGCAAAAGCTTATCCAGAATGCAGATTAGTAGTGGTTAAGAAAGTTGCAACTTGTGAAAATTTAATAGAAGTATTCCATTATTTATTAAAAGATAAGTTAAATATAAAGAAAATGACTTTTGCATCAGGTGATAACTGTGCATCAATAGAATTTTAATATTAGCTAGATTAAAGATAAAGGCCTTACTCATATACTTTAAGAGTGAGGCTTTTATCTTTATAAGTTCGACAACGAGGTGAATATATGAGTAATTTACAAATAATATGTGACAGTTTAGCAGATATACCTAAGGATATAATTGATAGATACAAAATAGAGGTTATACCTTTAAAGATACTAATTGATGATAGAGAATATAGAGATGGTATAGATATATCAAATGGAGATTTTTATAAGAAATTAAAAGAATCTAAAGAAATACCAAAAACATCTCAAGCTACATATATACAATTTGAAGAAATATTTAAAAAATATAAAAATGAAGGTAAAAAAATATTATATATATCAGGGTCTTCAAAAGTAACTGGAACGTATCAGTCTGCTAATATAGCAAAAAATGAGGTTAAAGGAGATATAACTATATTTGATAGTTTAAACCTATCCTATGGATGTGGTGCACAAGTAGTTAAAGCTTGTGAGCTTAATGAGAAGGGATATAAATTAGATTGTATACTAAAAGAATTAGAAAAAATAAGGGCTAATATACAAGTTTTATTTGTGGTTGAAACATTAGAGTTTTTAAAAAGGGGTGGAAGAATTACAACAGCTACAGCAACTGTAGGTTCTATGCTCAATATAAAACCAATTATAGAAGTTAAAGAAGGTACTCTTAGAAAGGTTTCTCAAGTAAGAGGATCTAAAAATGCAATTAATAAGCTTATAGAGTTAACTAAATTAAATAATCTAAAAATGAATGAAAATATAGAAATAGCTTTAGGAGAAGGTGACAATGTAAGCGATTTAATTAAATTGGAACAAGCAGTAAAAAATAGTATTAAATTTATTAATACTACTAACATAGAGATTGGTGCATCAATAGGTTCTCACGCAGGTCCTGGAACTATAGGTATTTGTGTGTACTGATTAATCATTATCATGATATAATTATTTTTAAATTAAAAAATAGCTAATATGAGTTAATATTTATAAATTATATAAAGAAGTATACGTCTAATAAATGAACTGCTCCCTGTCAAGTAGACAGTGGAAATAATAAAAATTAAGCAACTAAGGTCTGAGCCCTATATTCAATTGGACTTAGACTTTTTAGCTTTTTCTGTAACCTTTTATTATTGTACAATTTTATATAATTATCAATTGCAAATTTTAATTCATCAAAGTTATTAAATCTTTTCAAGTAATACATTTCCGACTTAATAATACCCCAAAACCCTTATATCAGACCATTATCTATGCATATACCAACACGAGACATACTTTGAGTTGCTGATACCTTATCAAGTTTTAGCTTAAAATGTTTTACTTGTATATTGATATCCTCTATAGCTATGAAATAATGGCTTTGCACTAGGATTTGATTCTATAGCCAAATCAAAGAAGTTAATTGGTAATTATCATTATTTTCAATACAAAAATCTACTATTTCAAATCGTTCATTATAAGTTGTTTTTCTACCTTTAGCTATAAATGAATTCTCCTTAATACTAGAAAAATTACATTGCTTATGGCTATTATTGTACCTTTTAATCCATCTACGAAATACTGAATCTGAAGAAATATTGTACTTTCTGCATATTTCTAACAATGATTCTTTGACAGAAATATAATAGTCAACTGCTGAATCCTTGGTTTTGGTAGAATACTTTTTATTATATGAAAACTGACAGAGGCATTCGGCTACATTTGTGTCATATTTACTAATCCATCTATAAAACGATTCTCTTCTAATATTTAGTTCTTCACATATATCACAGGCTCTTTTTTTACCTGTAATATACTCTTGTACAGATTTGATTTTTACTTCATAAGATATTTTAGATTTTCTAGACATGAAAATACTCCCTTCATAGAAACAGTTTTATTATTTTAACTGTCTACTATAAAGGGAGCATACCAATATTGAATATTTATCATGAAAAAGAAAACTTAGAGACGTATTTCATAAATTTAATGTAGGCTAATGAAAATGCATAATTTAATACGATTAGAACTATATAAATTATTTAAAAATAAGTTATTTTATATATTATTGATGATTCTTATATTAATAAGTATTTGGTTTAATCTTGAATATACAATTAATTTAGATAAATAAGATATAGCTAATTCTATAATACCTGCAATAAATTTTAGTTTATTTGAAGGTAATATGTTATTAATGCTTGTTGCAATTATGACATGTACTTTCATAAATTTAGATTATAAGAATAACTTCATAAAAAATATATATCCAAGTTTAAAAAGTAAATCTATGTAGATAACATCAAAAATTTTATGCTTTTTAATTATAAATTTATTCTTCTTATTTGCAGTTTTTGTAGTTTTTATAATATCATACATAATTATTTGTATGAAAAATTCTTATACTATTGATTTAAATTATATTGACGTAGGAAAGTATTTTTTTAATAAGCTATTAAATTTAACAAATGCATCGACGTTAATATTATTAGTATACTTAATCTCAAATAATATTATTACAACAACTGTTTTTTCCGTACTTTTTAGTGCGGGAGCTATTGAAAGTGTTGTAGTTTTGGTACTATCTTTATTTAAAATGAAAGTATAATTAATATATATATCTAATATATCAAGCCATTTTAAATTAATGGATATAAATGGTGTTGATTTTAATACATTAATATTAACGAGTATTTATATTTTAACCCTAGCTTCAATTTCATTTACTATTTTATCAAATAAGAAAGAATATGTTTAGATATATTAATATAGACTAATGTTTATTATTTATTCAAAAATGTATTGAAAATCTGTGTAGATTAGTTAGTAGGAAATAAAGAGTATATGTAGAATATCAAATATAGATAAGTTTTATAGTAGGATATTTTATGGATTTAATCATTTGAGTTTGTAACTTTGAGAGATTGGGTTTTTGAGCTATCGTATGCTTTAGAATTCCTCACAGTAGCACTGAGTTGATGTTCTACGTTAAGCTTATGTTAACAGAATGATTTTTGATTAAAAATTATTAGCCTAAATCTCCAAAAAATATAGCTGTCAGTGGTTAAATAAGAATAAGTTAAAATGAAATAATTGAATGACCCCTTAAGATAGGTAATATAAAAAACTACTTTAGGGGTTATTTTTATACTTACAATATTAATATAATATATAAAGTCATATGTTTATAATATAATGATTAAAATATTGTCCAAATAGGAGGAATCATGTGGTAATTGGGTGAAATTATATAGTTGATATTAAGATAAGGATATAGTGATTTTTAGAAGGATATATATAAATTTACTAAGGGGGAAAGTGACTTGATAAATATTAAAATCAATAATAAAGAAATTAGTGTAAAACAAGGCACAACTATTTTTACAGCATGTAAAAGTATAGGGATTGAGTTGCCTAATTTTTGCAATGATGAAAGATTAAATCCAAGCGGATTATGCAGAATGTGTTTAGTAGAAATAGAGGGAGGAAGAAACCTAGAAGTTGGTTGTGCAACCCTTGTAAGAGAAGGTATGAAAATACATACTCATAGTGAAAAAGTAATAGAAGCTAGAAAAGAAATTTTAGAGCTTATGATATCAGATCATCCATTAGAATGTAGTACATGTGCAAGAACAGGATCTTGTAAACTACAAGAATATTCTAATTTATATTTACACAATTTTAAGCCTAAGTACAATAATGAACCAAGGAAATTATCAATAGATGATAGTAATCCATTCTATTATTATGATCCTAACAAATGCATCTTGTGTAAAAAGTGTATAAGAGTTTGTGATGAACTCCAAGAAGTATCTGCAATAGATGCAACAAGTAGAGGTGTAGATACAAGAATAGCACCGTTTTTTATGGATTCAATAAATGAGTCAAACTGCGTATCTTGTGGTAACTGTGTATCTGTTTGTCCAGTTGGAGCATTAGTTCCTAAAAATGGGCAATTCTTTAATACAAAAAAAGTAAAAACAACTTGTTCTTACTGTGGGGTAGGATGTCAACTTGAGCTATTAGTAAAAGATGATAGAGTAGTAGGTAGTGAGCCAGTTGAGAAAGCTGTTAATAATGGATTGTTATGCGTTAAAGGAAAGTTTGGATATAAATTTATTAATCATGAAGATAGGCTGAAAGAACCTTTAATAAAGAAAGATGGCAAGTTTGAAGAGGTTACTTGGGAAGAAGCGTATGATTATATAGCAGATAATTATAGTAGAATAAAAAATAATTTTGGTGCTAATGCTATGGCGGGACTATCTTCAGCTAGATGTAGTAATGAAGAAAATTATCTATTCCAAAAGATGATGAGAGGTGTAGTAGGTACTAACAATGTGGACCACTGCGCTAGATTATGACATTCCTCTACAGTTGCAGGTCTTGCAACTACATTAGGTAGTGGAGCTATGACAAATAGCATAGAAGAAGTAAATAAATTAGAAAGTATATTTGTAATAGGATCAAATACAACAGAAAATCATCCGGTAATAGGAATAAAGATAAAGCAAGCCGTAAGAAAAGGTGCAAAACTTATAGTGGCAGACCCAAGAAGAATAGAATTAGCTGATAGAGCTGACGTATTTTTACAAATAAAGCCTGGAACTAATGTTGCACTTTTAAATACAATGATGAACGTAATAATAAGTGAAAATCTACAAGATACTGATTATATTAAAGAAAGAACAGAAAACTACGAAGCGTTGGTAGAATTAGTAAAAGATTATACTCCAGAAGAAGGAGCTAAAATCTGTGGAGTAGATAAAGAAGATATAATAAAAGCGGCAAGAATATACGCAGAGGCTAATAATGCAGCAATATTTTATTCGATGGGTATAACTCAACACTCTAAAGGAACTCAAAATGTTATGAGTATATCTAACCTTGCATTGCTTTGTGGTAATATAGGTAACGAGTTTGGAGGAGTTAATCCACTAAGAGGTCAAAATAATGTTCAGGGTGCATGTGATATGGGAGCATTACCAAATGTATTCACTGGATATCAAAGTGTTACGAATGAAGAAATAGTAAATAAATTTGAAAAAGCTTGGGGAGTATCTTTATCTAGAAAAGTTGGCTTAACAGTACCTGAAATAACTCATGAAATAGGAGAAGATAAAATTAAGTTCTTATATATAATGGGTGAAAATCCAATGATATCAGACCCAGATATTAATCATATACAAAAAGCTTTAGAAAAACTAGATTTTTTAGTAGTTCAAGATATATTCTTAACGGAAACAGCACAGATGGCAGATGTAATACTTCCAGCAGCATCCTTTGCTGAGAAAGATGGAACATTTACAAATACAGAAAGAAAAGTTCAAAGAATAAGAAAAGCTATAGAGCCTGTAGGAAACTCAAAACCTGACTGGGTAATAATAATGGAAGTAATGAACAAACTAGGATATGATAAAAAATATAATAATCCTAATGAGATAATGGAGGAAATAGCTACTATTACACCTCAATATGCTGGAATAGATTATTCTAGAATAGAAACTGATGGAATACAATGGCCGTGTCCTAATAAAGAACATCCTGGAACGAAAATACTTCATGTAGGTAAATTTGCAAAAGGAAGAGCAACTTTTGTACCATGTGATTATACTTTAAGTTTTGAAGGCTTAAGTGAAGACTATCCATACACATTAGTAAATGGAAGAGTATTATATCACTATCATACAAGAACTATGACAGGAAGAGTGGATGGTTTAAATGAGAAGTCTCCACATTCTTATATAGAAGTAAACCCAATAACAGCTCAGAAATTAGGGTTTGAAGATAATGAAAAAATAAAAGTATCTTCTAAGCGTGGAGAAATAGAAACATATGTTAAAATAACAGATATAGTTGACGAAGATGTGTTCTTTATGCCATTCCATTTTGCAGATGGAGCAGCTAATTATCTTACTAATACTACATTAGATAGTATAAGCAAGGTTCCTGATTTAAAGGTATGCGCTATAAAGGTAGAGAAAATAAGAGAAGCTGAAAAAGCTCAAGCATAAGTTATTAAGAGAGAATGACTCATAAATAAATTTACATGAAAATAGTAATGGATTTTCTGAGAAAATTTATGTTATGAGTCACCTCTTTTAATTTAAAGAAAAGGAAGTTAGGATGGTTAAGGTGGACAATTTTAAAAGTGCAGTAATTCTAGCTGGTGGAAAAAGTTCAAGAATGAAGTTTGATAAGCAGTTTTTGATTATTAATGAAAAGAGATTAATTTTCAATATTGCTAAAAATCTTGAAAAACATTTTGATGATATTATCATTGTTAGCAATAAAAAAGAATACTATAAAGATTGCAAATATAAGGTCTTTAGTGATGAAATTAAAGATTCGGGACCATTGGCAGGAATATCAGTAGGTCTTAAAAATAGCAGTAGCAATTTTGTTTATATAGTAGCTTGTGATATGCCGAATATTGATGATAAGTATATTGAATATATTAAAGAAAAAATTGGACAAGACTTAAAGCTGGGTATAAATAATCATATATACCTGTCTAAAATAAACAACAATATAGAGTTATTTAATGGATTTTATAAAAAAGAACTTAGTGAAGAAATAAAAGATTATCTGATAAATGGTACAAAAAAATCAATAATAAGCTTTTATGAAAGATGTAATAAAAATGTAAGTTATACTAGTGATTTTGAGTTCAATAAATATAAATTTAAAAAAGATATGTTCATAAATTTAAATACTAAAGAAGACTTAGATTTATACCAAAATATAAAATAATCATTAAGTTGTCTAAACTTGTTAATGAATATAAACTTGGCTATAATAAATATAAACTAACTTAGGAGGGTCAATTATGGCAGGAAACTTATTTGGGAGAATGGCAGCAGATACATTAGGATTATCAGATATAGGGAAAATAATATCACCTCAAGATTTTGATAAAGTAGATGGCGATGATTACATAATGCATGAGGATGGAGAAAAAATATTCTTCGTTATAAAATCTAAATCAGATGAGTATGTGTTCACTAATAGAGGCCTATTACATGTAGATGGTGAAAATGCCATGAGTAAAAAGAGAACTGTTAGAAGACATGAGTTTTACAATGAGAAAGTAAGTGCAGTAACATTAGAAACTGCTGGTACTATAGATGCAGACGTAGAAATAAAATTTACATTTGGAATTAAGTCATTTAGCATAGATGTTGATAAAAAACAATTAGAGCAATTAAAAGATTTATATAAGGCTTTAATTGAGATAAGTAGATTACAAAACAAAAATCATCTAGCTGTTGAAGATGGAACAAATGGTTTAAAGATGGCTAATGATGCACTATCAAGATGTACTATAGAAGGAAATATATCAAATATAGTACAAGATTTAACTAACTTCAACTTGGACTGGATGGAAGCTCTAAGAAAGACTTATAGTAATAGAGATTTTACAGAGGTATTTGAAAAGTATATAAACAATTAAGGGGGAAATTAATGAATTATAAAGAGTCATTAAAATACCTAGAAGATACTCATAAATTTGGAATGAGGCTAGGATTAGACAATACAAAAAAGTTACTAGAGCTATTAGGAAATCCTCAAGATAGTCTAAATATAATTCACGTAGCAGGAACTAATGGTAAAGGCTCAGTATGTTCATTTGTATCTACAATATTAAAAGAAGCTGGATATAAAGTTGGACTATATACTTCTCCATACTTAGAGACTTTTACAGAAAGAATAAGAGTAAATGGTGAAAACATATTAGAAGAAGATGTAGCCAGAATAATTACCTTAATAAAAGAAAAAATTGAAATAATGGTATCTGAAGGCTATGCATATCCAACAGAATTTGAAATAGTAACAGCTATGGCATTTTACTACTATAATGAACAAAAAGTTGATTATGTTGCATTAGAAGTTGGACTAGGTGGAAGATATGATTCAACAAATATAATAAATAATCCTTTAGTTACAGTGATAGTATCAATAAGTTTAGATCATATAGGAGTACTTGGTGATACGGTAGCAAAAATAGCTTATGAAAAAGCTGGTATAATAAAAGAAAATTCAACAGTAATATGCTATAAGCAATGTAAGGAAGCAGAAGATGTTATAAAGGAAGTATGTAAAGAAAAGAATGCAACTTATATAGAAGTAGACTTTAATGATGTAGATGTTAAAAAGTCAGATATATATTCTCAAGTATATGATTGTAATATAGCTGGGAAAAAATACGAAGATATGGAAATTAATCTTATAGGAGATCATCAGATAAATAATTCTATGGTAGCTTTAAAGGTTATTGATTTCTTAAAAGAATCTAAAAAAATTAATATATCAGAAGAAGCAATAAGAAAAGGTCTATTAAATACAAGATGGCCAGGCAGAATAGAAAAAATAAAAGAAAATCCAATGTTTATAATAGATGGAGCTCATAATGAAGATGGAGCAAAATCATTAGCAAAAGCCTTAGAAAAAAACTTTAAGAATAAAAAACTAACACTTTTAATAGGAATGTTAGAAGATAAAGATATAGATGGTGTTTTAGAAATATTAATGCCAAACTTTAATAGGGTAATAACAACAACACCAGATAACCCTAGAGCAATAAACAGTGACAAATTAAAAGAAAAAATTGAAAAGTACGTAACAGACGTAACTTCAAAACCAAAAATATCTGAAGCAGTAGAATACACTCTACAAGCTTCAAAACCAGAAGACATTATAATAAGCGCAGGCTCATTATACATGATAGGCGAAGTAAGAAGTTTAGTAAAAGAAGATTAGTAATATTTTGGACAAGCCTTATGACGCTACGCTACGCGTAAAGGATGTGGCTTTGCCAGAGATATAATAACTAAAAGTAAATAAGTGGTTTGTGTATACCCACCACCAAATAAAAAAGGCTATTTCAAAATACTTAAATTTTAACTGTTAATCTAGCGTAGGTGTGACATATAAGTTCGTACGACATTTGCAGGCGTGTTTTTGCCTGCATGGAGAAGAAATTATATGGCATGCCGAAGCGGTGGATTACACATTAAAATTGTATTTTGAAATAGCCTAGATTATTATAAAGCTTGTCTTATGGCTTTTGATAGTTGATCTGGACAAGATGTAGATTTATTTCCACAAGGAATGTTTTCTAATCTATCAGCAACATCATTAGCATCTTGACCTATAACAAGGTTTTTGATTCCGATCATATTACCTGGGCATCCACCTATAAATTCAATATTAGTTATTTTGTTATTGTTATCAACTTCAAAGCTCATTTCTCTACAGCAAACACCAGATGGCTTAAATGTTATTTTCATAAATGTCATCTCCTATACATATAAATACTTTTAAACATTATCATACCAACATGTACCAAAGAATGCAATATTAAAACAACATGAATAATATATTAACATTATTAATATATTTTTAAGTATAAAGATAGTAGAAAGGAGGAGATATTTTGAAAATATACATTTCCAACTATTTATCGGGAAGTATTAGCATAATAGATATCGAAAGTCTAGAAGTAGAAAAGGAAATAAAATTAGAGGAGAATATATATCCACATTATTTTTGTATAAATGAGGAAAAGAATCTAATTTATATTCCTAGCTCTATCAACGGAATACTTTATGTAGTTGATTTAAAGACTGATAAAGTGGTGGATACGGTTTCTATAGGTGGTAGCTTGAGTAAAATAGCGCTAAATAATGAAGATTTATTTTTGGCAAATGAGGATACGGATAGTATATACATACTAGATAAAGATGAATTAAACCCTGTAGGTATAATAAGCGTGGACAATATGCCACAGGGGTTCGATATTGATAGGGAAAAAAATAAATTATATGTACCATGTATTAACTCTATAGTATGTATAGATGCAGTGAAAGAATGTATAGAGAAAAAAGTTGACTTGGACTTTAAAGCTTGGCATGTGGAACTAGATACAAGAAAAAAAGAAATATATGTTTCAACTCTAGATGGAAAATTAGTCATATTAGATGAATCTACTATGAAAATAAAAAGAATACTAGAGGATTTTTTATTGCCAGTAGAAATATGTTTTAATTATAGTGGAAATAAAATTTATGTAACTGATTTAGGTCATAAAGATGTAAGGATACTAGATTACAATACTGGTCAATATGAAGGTAGTATTTGTATTGATGGAAGTCCTCAAGGATTAGAAATATCTAAGGATGAAAAATTACTGTTTGTTTCGGATACTCAAAAGAATTCAGTAAAAATATACAATACAATAGATAATTGTTTGATAAAAGAAGTGAAAGTAGGAAAAGAGCCTACAACAATAATTTGTATGTAGGCTTAATGATTATCACGTATTAACAAATCTATAACTTCTGCATACATATAAGATGCATTGTTTTTCCAGTTATTACAGATATGTTTAGCTTGTTTCTCAGAAGAAACATTTAAATTCAAGTCTATTAAATTTGATTGATTTTCTATAACTCTTAAGTTAACTATGAATTCGTTATCACTTTGCTTAACGTAACTAGACTTAACTTGAGTATCTGCTAATAAGTTTTCTTTATTAGTTACTATATATTCATCTATTTTTTTAGTAGCATTTTCAGGTATTCTAGATAAAAAGTACTCTAAAGTTTCAAGACCTTTTTGAGTAAGAGAATAGTATTCTCTATTAGAGTCCTTATATGTAGTTAAAAATTTAGATTCCATAAGTTGAGATAAAATCTGTTGTAATGAAAAATAATTCATCATTTCAGTTTCTAAAACAACTTGAGTTATTTGAGAATTAGTTAAATCCATCTTAATTTTATCTAAAATATATAAAATTAAAAGCTTATGATAAGCTAATTCTTCAGATGAGTTTTCGAACATTATATCATCCTCCGCAAATCTATTTCTATATAATATATTAAACCAAAATATATAAAATTAAAAGTACAATTTAGTTAATATTGTAGAAGTTTTAATTGATAAGGAAAAAGGCTACCATAATGGTAGCCTTCTTTTGTTTCTGTCAAAATTTACTATTTACTTACCAGCCATTTGGTTTTCTGCCATCTCAACTAATTTCTTAGTCATGTATCCACCAACATAACCATTTTGTCTAGCAGTTAAATTTCCTTTATCAACTGTCTCATAGTTAGCTAAACCTATTTCGTTAGCTATTTCTAACTTCATTTGATTTAATGCAGCTTTTGCTGCTGGAACTGCTTTTTTGCTTGACATAGTAAATTTCCTCCTGTAGTTGTTTTATTAGCAACACTGTATGTCGTGTTGTTAATATTAATTTAACCATTTTAGATAATTATATTACGGTAATTTTTGGTAATAAATTATCTTTTTCTAAAAACTTTCTAGGTTAGCTAGATAGTTTTTTACTCATCTTAACTTTTTTGTCTTTTCTTATGCCTTCTTGAATACCATGAGGCTCTCTTTGATGGTATCTGCTATCTACTTTCATAGTAAATCTGCCAGTTTCAACTTGCTTTCCTTTTACATTATCAAAAGAACTTCGTATGTTTGACATAGTACACCACCTTTTAAAATTAAGATTACTAATAAGTTGCCCAAATAAAAAAATAAATTTTATAGTAATTTTTTGAAATTTAAAAAATAGATTTTAATAGTAGGAAAAAAATACAAGCGGGAGGTGTTGTATGAAAATTAAATTAAAAAGAACTAAAGCAATGATTTCTAGCCTAATAGTTTTTGTTCTAATGATTGGGACAATTGTTGGTTTAGTTTATGGTATGAAGTACATATATGTAGCAAAAGATAATTCTAAAATACCTATATATAAGGTAGATACTGAAGATAAAAAAATAGCCTTAACTTTTGATGTAGCTTGGGGAACTGAAAAAATGGATTACATTATAAAAACTTTAGAAAAGCATGATGTTGAATCTACCTTTTTCTTAGTTGGAAGCTGGATTGATGACAACGAAGAAATGGTAAAAACATTAGGTGAAAAAGGCCATGAGTTAAGTAACCACTCAAATACACATGCAGATATGACAGCTTTATCTACTGAAGCAATATCAGAAGAAATAAAAGTTACAAGCGATAAAATTTATGAACTTACAGGTCAACAAACTAATTTATATCGACCTCCTTTTGGAGAAGTAAATAACAAAACTATGGAAATATGTGATGCATTAGGATATAAAGTAGTAAAGTGGGATGTAGATTCTCTTGATTGGAAAGAAATTGGTGCTACACATGTTACAGAAAGAGTTATTAAAGATGTAGATTCAGGTTCTATAGTATTATTACATTCAAATATAAGTAATATAGAAGATTATTTGGATGGTATAATTACAAGATTAAAGGAAGATGGATATGAATTAGTTACAGTATCGGAGTTGTTATATGAAGATAACTATACTATAGATTCAAATGGAGTTCAAAAATTAAATAAATAGTTTGTACATATAAGTCATGTAGGATATAAGGGTAAGATTACTATTATATTCTATATGACTTTTTAAATTTAAAATTGTAGAAATGATTAGAAATAAGGATATTTTAAGAGATTATGATGAAATATATGGTATTATAATGGTGTGTTAGAATTTTGACAGGGGTGAGATATATGTTTTCTATTCCAGAAATAAAGATAGTTGAGTATGTAATGGATAAAGACTTCATAACTATTTCTAAAGATATGAATCTAAATGACTTAATAAGTAAAATGATAGAGCATAATCAGAAAACATTCATAGTTGAGGGAGCTATAAATGGTATTGATGGTATCATATCAATGACAGATATTCATAAACTTCATAATAAAAGTAATGAGTTTAAAGACATTAAAGTAGAAGAAGTTATGAATAGAAATATTATAGTAGGAGAAAAGAATCTTACAATTGATGAATGTAGAGATATAATGCGAAAAAATAATATAGGAATACTTCCTATAGTAGAAGATAATAAATTAATAGGTATATTAAATCAAGAACATATAAGAGATCACCTTTATATGTTAATGGAAGACTACGGACTAACGGTTCAACATATTGTGGGAGAAATCAGAGAAGGTATATGTGCTATTGATAAAGATGGAATTGTTATATTATGGAACAAATTTATGGAAGATAGATATGATATAAAGGCAGATGAAATAGTAGGTAGATTTATGAGTGACTTTTTGGAGGACACAATATCAGAAAGAGTATTAAAAGCAAGAGAGTCTATGAATGATGTTTACTATACCAACAAAAAAGAAGACCTTTATGGTTTAGTACACGCTAATCCTGTATATGTGGGAGATGAACTATTAGGTGTAGTATGTACAGAGGTTGATATAACTGAAGCTAAAAGATTATCAAAAGAATTGGAAAAGGCAAATGGCACTTTAAGATATTTACAAAATGAAGTTAAAAATCTTTCTAAAGGTAGTTTTGATAAAGTTTTAGGAAAGAGTTATAAGTTAGAAAAAGCCAAAGATATAGCTAAACAAGTTGCTAAAACCACTAGTAGTATATTTATTTTTGGAGAGAGTGGAACTGGTAAAGAAGTCTTTGCGAGGGCTATACATGAGCACAGTGAGAGAAAAGGACAGTTTATACCTGTGAACTGTAGTGCCATACCTGCAGAATTATTTGAAAGTGAATTTTTTGGATATGAGTCAGGAGCATTTACAGGAGCAAATAAAAAAGGAAAAATGGGTATATTTGAGTTGGCTAAGGATGGAACTGTATTTTTAGATGAAATAGGGGAATTACCTATGAGTATGCAAGCTAAACTTTTAAGGGTATTACAAGAAAAAGAAGTGCATAGAGTCGGTGGAGAAAAAATTATAAAAATAAATTCAAGAATAATCTGTGCAACAAATAAAAACTTATCTGAGTTAGTTAAAAAAGGTGAGTTTAGGGAAGACTTATATTACAGACTTAATGTAGTAGAAATAAATTTGCCTCCTTTAAGACAAAGAAAAGAAGATATAGAAATATTAATATATAGTTTCTTAAAGGATATTTGTGAGCAAAATAATAAACAGATTTTAAATATAAGCAAAGAAGCAATGGAAGTTCTTCAAAGATATAGATGGAAGGGAAATATAAGGGAGTTGAAGAATACTATAGAGACAATAGTAGTGCTATCAAAAGGTGATACTATTAATATAGATGATATTCCTCATTATATAGTAGCATCTTTAGAAAACTTAATTGAAGATGATGATAATGATTTAAATATTGTAAGAGCTACTCAAAAACTTGAAATGAAAATAATCAATAAAGCTTTAGAAATGAGCAAAGGCAATAAAGCAAAAGCTGCTAAATTATTGAGTATTCCAAGGGCAACGCTATATTATAAGTTGGACCAATATAATATTGAACAGAATAAAAATTAACATGTGTTAGAAAATAGACACGTGATGAAAAACTGACGCTTTGGACAAAAAATAGACGTAACCTAGTAATTGCAAAGTGTATAAAAAAATGTTAACGAAAAAATAAAAAAATATAGATAAAAAAACGTCAAATGATTGACGTTTTTTATTTTGGGCAAAATAAAATCAGATAGTTGAAAATAAGATTTTAACAAAAATATCTATGAAAAGTGGGTGAAAATCAATAGTTATGTACTCTAACTATAGAAAAAATGTATCAAAGTGTTTTTTGGCACGGTTATTGCTAATATATAATAGTGAAAAAAATGACAGAGGGGGTGATTACTATAGTACTTAAATTAGAATTAAGACAACACGTAGGAGCGCCTTGTAAACCGATTGTTGAAGTTGGCCAAGAAGTTAAAAAAGGTGAACTAATAGCAGTACCTCAAGGTTTAGGAGCTAATATACATTCAAGTGTTTATGGTAAAGTTGTAGAGCTTACTGAAACATCTATATTTGTAGAAGCTGATGAAAACCAACCAGAAGAATATGTAAAGATAAAAGATACTGAAACAAATCTTGAAGCTATACAAGAAGCTGGTATTGTTGGTGCTGGTGGGGCTGGATTCCCAACTCACGTTAAATTACAAGGTAAAATAGCTGGTGGTTATATAATAGCTAACGCAGCTGAATGTGAACCTGTATTAGGTCACAATGTGAAGTTTATGGAAGAAAACCCAGATGTTTTAATAAGAGGATTAAAATACATGCTTGAAATAACTGAAGCAAGTAAAGCTTATATAGCTATAAAGCCAAAGTATAAAAAGGCTATGGTTGCTTTAGGTAAGATATGTAAAGACGAACCTAATATTGAAATCAAGTATTTACCAGATATGTATCCTGCTGGAGATGAAAGAGTTATAATCAGGGAATTATTAGGGGTAGAGTTAGCACCTGGTACATTACCAAGTGAAGCTAACGCTATTATATCTAACGTTGAAACTATAAAAAATATAGTAGCAGCAATAGAAGATAGAAGACCAGTTATAACTAAAGACGTAACAGTCGGGGGAAGAGTAAAGGGTGCAGAAAATGAAGGTAAAATATTCATGGATGTACCAATAGGAATGCCTGTTAAGTACTTTATAGATAAATGTGGAGGATATGTTAAACCTTATGGGGAAATCGTTATAGGAGGACCTTTCACTGGAAGACATGGTGAAGAAGATAGTCCTGTAACTAAAACTCTAGGAGGAATATTAGTATCTATGCCATTACCGCAAGAACATAGAAAATTAGGAATAATTGCTTGTGAATGTGGTGCTCAAGAAGATAGATTAAAAGAAATCGCTTCTTTAATGGGAGCAGAGGTAGTAGCAGAAACAAAATGTAAGAGAATGACGGAAGTCAACGGAAGATTCAGATGTGACTTACCTGGTATATGCCCAGGTCAAGCTGAAAAAGTACTAAAGTTAAAAAGTCAAGGAGCTGAGGCTGTATTAATAGGGAACTGTGAGGATTGAACTAACACAGTGATGCAAGTGGCGCCTAGGTTAGGAATGCCTGTATACCATAATACAGACCATGTATTAAGAGCTTCTGGACATAAATTATATAGAAGAAAAAAATAACGCCAGGAGGTATTTGGATATGTCAATAACTGTAGAAACAGCTAAAGCTCATGCTAACGATCCAGCAGTATGCTGCTGCAGATTTGAAGCTGGGACTGTAATAGAGCCATCAAACTTAGAAGATCCTGCAATATTCGGGGATTTACAAGATTCAGGATTATTAGTTATGCCAGAGAATGGTTTAACTATAGGAGAAGTATTAGGAGCTAAGTTAACTAAAACTGTAGATGCATTAACTCCTCTTACTGCAGATGTATTAGAAGGAATAGTTGCTAAAGAAGTAGCTGAAGAAGTTAAAGAAGAAGTAGCAGTACCAGTTGCTGAAGTTGCACCTGTAAGTGCAGTAGCACCAGTTCAACCAGTAGGTGGGCAAACTATAAAAATACACATAGGTGAAGGTAGAGATATAAACTTAGAAATACCTTTATCAGTAGCAGCTCAAATGGGTGTTGCACCAGTTCAAACTGTTGAAGCAGCTCAAGTTGCAGCTCCAGTGGCTGAAGTAGCACCAGCTCAAGAAGCTAAATTAGTAAGATCATTAACTAAGAAGCATTTCAAGATAGAAAAAGTTGAATTTGCTGAAGAAACTAAGATAGAAGGAACTACTTTATATATAAGAACTCCTGAAGCGTTAACTAAAGAAGCTATAGATAGCCAAGAGTTAGTTGTAGATCTTAAGTTAGAAATAATAACTCCAGATAAGTACAACACTTACAGTGAAACTGTAATGGATATCCAACCAATAGCTACTAAAGAAGAAGGAGAATTAGGATCAGGTATAACTAGAGTTTTAGACGGAGTTATAATGATGGTTACTGGTACTGATGAAAATGGAGTTCAAATAGGTGAATTCGGTTCTTCTGAAGGTGAATTAGAAACTAACATCATGTGGGGAAGACCAGGATGTCCTGATAAAGGAGAAATCTTCATAAAGACTGAAGTTACAATAAAAGCTGGAACTAACATGGAAAGACCAGGACCACTAGCTGCTCACGTTGCAAGTGACTACATAACTCAAGAGATAAGAGAAGCTTTAAAGAAAGCTGACGAGTCTTTAGTAGTAGACACTGAAACTTTAGAGCAATACAGAAGACCAGGTAAGAAGAAAGTTGTTGTTATAAAAGAAATAATGGGTCAAGGGGCAATGCATGATAACTTAATATTACCAGTTGAGCCTGTTGGAACATTAGGAGCACAACCAAACGTTGACTTAGGAAACGTTCCAGTTGTATTATCTCCGCTTGAAGTATTAGATGGTGGTATACATGCATTAACTTGTATAGGACCTGCATCTAAAGAAATGTCTAGACATTACTTCAGAGAACCATTAGTAATAGAAGCTATGAATGATGAAGAAGTAGATTTAGTAGGTGTTATATTTGTTGGGTCTCCACAAGTAAATGCTGAGAAATTCTATGTATCTAAGAGATTAGGTATGATGGTTGAAGCTATGGACGTTGATGGTGCTATAGTAACTACTGAAGGATTCGGAAACAACCACATAGATTTCGCTTCTCACATAGAGCAAATAGGAATGAGAGATATAGCAGTAGTTGGTGTTACTTTCTCTGCTGTTCAAGGTGCGCTAGTTGTTGGTAACAAGTACATGAAGCACATGATAGATAACAATAAGTCTAAGCATGGTATAGAAAACGAAGTATTATCTAACAATACATTATCTCCAGAAGATGCTGTAAGAGCTATGGCAATGCTTAAGACTGTAATAGGTGGAGAAGAAGTTTTAGCTCCTGAAAGAAAATGGAATGCTAACGTTAAATTAAACAACGTTGAAGTTATAGAAAAAGCTACTGGTAAGAAGATAGAGTTAGAAGATAACGAACAAGTATTACCAATGAGTAAGAAGAGAAAAGAAATATACGAAAAAGACGCAAAGTAGATATTAGCTAGGCAATGGAAAGGAAGAGTAATTATGGATAGATTAAAGTATATATCAACAGAAAAAATGTATGAAGGCGTAATAGTTGAACTAACAGACGGTGGAGTGACTATTGACTTAAAAGGAAGACTAGGACAATTCAAAATACCAAAAAGAATGCTTATAACTGATTACGAATTAAAGTTAGGGCAAGAAGTAGGGTTTCTGTTAAGCTATCCAGAGGTACTTGGACCAGATCCTAATCAAAAGTATCTAGATAATATGGAAAAAGAAAAGCAAAGAAGAGAAGAAATAAGAAAAGCTAATCAAGATAGGCTTGATAAATAGAAAGGAGAGGAAACATATGAGTCTTACAACAATAAAAGGGCTTCAATCTGAAATATTTGTTCCAATAACACCTCCTCCAGTTTGGACTCCTGTAACTAAGGAATTAAAGGAAATGAGAGTTGCTTTAGCTACAGCAGCAGGTGTACATTTAAAAACTGACAAGAGATTTAACTTAGCAGGTGATACTGGATATAGAGCAATACCAAACACTGCTACAGTAGAAGAAATGATGGTATCACACGGTGGATACGATAACGGTGACGTTAACAAAGATATCAACTGTATGTTCCCAATAGATAGATTACATGAATTAGCTGAAGAAGGATTCATAAAAGAAGTAGCTCCAATGCACTTCGGATTCATGGGTGGAGGAGGAGACCAAACTGCTTTCACTGAGTTAACTGGTCCTGAAATCGCTCAAAAATTAAAAGAAGAAGATGTAGATGCTGTAGTTCTAACAGCTGGCTGAGGTACTTGCCATAGAACTGCCGTGATCGTGCAGAGAGCAATAGAAGCTGCTGGAATACCTACAATAGTTATCGCAGCTTTACCACCAGTAGTTAGACAAAACGGATCTCCTAGAGCAGTTGCTCCATTAGTTCCAATGGGTGCTAACGCTGGGGAACCACACAACAAAGAAATGCAAACAAACATATTAAAGGATACATTAAAGCAGTTAGTAGCAATACCATCTGCTGGAAAAATAGTTCCATTACCATATGAATATAAAGCTCACGTATAAGATGTAGTTTTTATATAAACAATAACACCCTTCTTCTTTACACTGTAAAGGAGAAGGGTTTATAAGAAGGTGGGAATTATGGAAGAGAGAATATTAAGAAGATTAGTTATTAAATCATTCCATATAGATGAAGTTAATGTAGAGTCAAAAACTTCAATAAAAAATAATCAACTTTCCATTGATATTTCAAGCATTAAGGAAATACAGCGTGAGCATGATGTAATATCAGATATAAAAGTAGATATTATTAAACCTGGAGATTATGATAGAGAGATAAATACTATTATGGATATTATACCAATATCTACTAAAGTATTAGGATCATTGGGAGAAGGTATAACTCATACTTTAACAGGAGTATATGTGATGTTAACAGGGGTTGATGAAGACGGTCGTCAAATGCATGAATTTGGTTCTTCGGAAGGAAATCTTAAAGATCAAATGATATTTGGAAGATTCGGAACTCCATCTATAAATGACTATATTATACATGTAGATGTTACTGTAAAAGGAGGATTACCTTATGAAAGAGAACTTCCTTATGCAGCATTTAAAGCATGTGATGAATTTATAGGTAGTATCAGAAGATGCTTGAAAGAAGAAGACGGAAGAAATGCTACCTGCGTTAGTGAATATTTTGACAAAGTTAGACCTAATGCAAAAAAAGTGGTAATAATAAAACAAATAGCAGGGCAAGGTGCAATGTATGATAATCAGTTATTCCCTACGGAGCCTAGTGGTGTAGAAGGTGGAATATCTATTATTGATATGGCAAATGTACCTATGATTATATCTCCGAATGAATATAGAGATGGTGCCCTTAGATCTATGACATAGAAGAGGTGATAGTATGGGAATAGGACCTTCAACAAAAGAAACATCCCTACATCATTTTAGAGACCCTCTTTTAGATATAGTAGGAAATGATACGGATGTAGATCTTTTAGGAATAGTTGTTGTTGGAACACCACAAGGCAATGAAGAAAAGAACTTTGTGGGAAAGAGAACAGCAGCATGGCTGGAAGCTATGAGAGCAGATGGCGTAATAGTATCTTGTGATGGCTGGGGTAACTCTCATGTAGACTATGCTAACACTATGGAGGAAATAGGTAAAAGAGGTATTCCTTCTGTAGGTGTTACATTTAATGGTACTCAAGCTAAGTTTGTTGTAACAAACAAATATATGGATACTATAGTTGATATAAATAAATCAGAAAAAGGTATTGAAACTGAAGTTGTTGGAGAAAACAATGTAAATGAAATAGATGCCAAAAAAGCACTTGCATTCTTAAAATTAAAAATGAGAAAAAACTCAAAATAAAAAGAAGAAGGGGATAATAATATGAAATTTAACAGAGGAATTCATGCTATAGACTCTCACACTATGGGAGAACCAACAAGAATAGTTACAGGTGGTATACCTAACATAAAAGGTAACACAATGGCTGAGAAAAAAGAATACTTAGAAAAAAATCTAGATCACTTAAGAACAGCTATAATGTTAGAGCCTAGAGGACACAATGACATGTTTGGTTCTATAATAACTCAACCTTGCAACCCAGATTCTGACTTCGGAATAATATTCATGGACGGTGGCGGATACCTTAACATGTGTGGGCATGGAACAATAGGTGCTGTAACTGCTGCTATAGAAACAGGAATGATAGATGCTGTAGAGCCAATAACTAACGTTGTTATGGAAGCACCAGCTGGAATAGTTAAAGCTGAAGCTTTCGTAGAAAATGGAAAGGTTAAAGAAGTATCATTTGTAAACGTACCAGCTTTCTTATATAAGAAAGATGTAGAAGTTGAGTTACCAGGTGTAGGAACTGTTAAGTTTGATATATCATTTGGAGGAAGTTTCTTTGCTATAGTTCATGCTGATCAATTAGGATTAAAGGTTAAGCCAGAAAATACTTCTAAGTTAACTGATATAGCATTAAAACTTAGAGATATAATAAATGAAACTATAGAAATACAACATCCAACATTAGCTCATATAAAAACTGTAGACCTAGTTGAAATATATGATGAGCCTACTCATCCAGAAGCTACTTACAAAAACGTAGTTATATTTGGTCAAGGTCAAGTAGATAGATCTCCTTGTGGAACAGGAACAAGTGCTAAATTAGCTACATTACATGCTAAAGGTCAATTAAAGCAAGGTGAAAAGTTTGTATACGAAAGTATATTAGGAACTTTATTCAAAGGTGAAATAGTAGGGACTGATAAGGTAGCAGAATTTGATGCTATAATACCTAAAATATCAGGAGCTGCTTATATAACAGGATTTAATCATTTTGTAATAGATCCAGAAGATCCAGTTAAATATGGATTTATACTTAAATAATTAAGCAAGTAATAAGCTTACAACAAGAATAGTAACCAGATAAGAGGTTACTATTCTTTCGGTATAATAGTAAATATATATATAAAATAAAACCATAGGAGGAATAATAATGCTAACATTATTAAGAGGAATACTAGCGGCATTTACAGCTTTTTTCGCATTTACATTTGGAAAAGACTATGTAAAAGCGTCTAAAGAAGGGAATCTAGAGGAACAAAGCGTAGTTAAAGCAGGTATAACTGGATTTGTAACTGACTTCTTTGATACATTAGGTATAGGGTCATTTGCACCAACGATAGCGATGTCTAAAGCATTAAAATTAAATATACCGGATAAGCAAATGCCTGGTACATTAAATGTATGTCATACAATACCTGTTGTTATAGAAGCATTTATATTTACAACAGTTATAGAAGTTGATTCATTAACTTTAATTGCTTTAATTGGAGCGGCAGTAATAGGTTCATATATAGGAGCCGGTATAATAGCTAAGATGGATGAAAGAGTAATACAATTAGTAATGGGAATAGCTCTTGCAATAACTGCAGTATTAATGTTTTTAGCTCATCCTGCTATAAACTTAATGCCAGGTGGAGGAGATGCTACAGGTCTTACAGGAGCATCTTTAGCAATAGGTGTAGTAGGTAACTTTATATTAGGTGCATTAATGACAGCTGGTATAGGATTATATGCTCCATGTATGGCTATGGTTTATTTCTTAGGAATGTCTCCAACAGTTGCATTCCCAATAATGATGGGATCTTGTGCGATGTTAATGCCAATAGCTTCTACTAAATTTATAAAAGAACAAGCATACTCAAAGAAAGCATCTTTGGCTATAACTATAGGTGGTACAGTGGGAGTATTTATAGCAGCATTTGGTGTAAGTAATATGCCGATGGATTTACTAAAAGCTTTAGTAGTTTTAGTTATAGCTTATACTTCATTCACAATGTTAAAATCAGTAGCAAAATCAAAGAAAGCTAATTAAGTAAAAAATAATAGAACAATTAAATAATTAAAGATAAGAACTCTTTAAGTTTTGTTATGAAAAAAACCTTTTGACGGGTATTTTAATACTAGAACTTGACGGGTTCTTTTTTATTGTTAAATTAATATAAAATAGTCATAAAACGTTGAAACTTTAATATTATTTATTAAGAAAGTAATATTTTAATAAATAACATTAAGAAGGGAGAAGTACTATTATGTTAAACTTTATAAGAGTTATATTAGCGGCATTTACATCATTCTTTGCATTTGTTCTAGGCAAGGACTTTGTAAAAGCTAAAAAAGAAGGTAACCTAGAAAATCAAAATGTACCAAAGGTATTATTTACAGGATTTATAACAGATTTTTTTGATACTCTAGGAATTGGATCATTTGCACCGACAGTAGCATTATCTAAAGCATTAAAATTAAATATATCAGATAAAAATATGCCAGGAACACTAAATGTAGCACACACTATTCCTGTAGTTTTAGAGGCATTTATATTTACAACAGTAATTGAAGTTGAGCCAATAACATTGATAAGTATGTTAGCAGCATCAGTTATAGGTTCATATATAGGAGCAGGAATAATAGCTAAAATGGATGAAAGAAAGATACAATTAGTAATGGGAGTAGCTTTAGCTATAACGGCTATATTAATGTTTTTATCACATCCAAAAATAAATCTAATGCCAGTAGGTGGTGAGGCTATAGGTCTTACAGGAATGGCTTTAATAATAGGTATAGTAGGTAACTTTATATTAGGAGCATTAATGACAGCAGGTATAGGATTATATGCTCCATGTATGGCTTTAGTATATTTACTTGGAATGTCTCCAAGAGTAGCATTCCCGATAATGATGGGGTCTTGTGCAATGTTAATGCCAGTAGCTTCTTCTAAGTTTATAAAAGAGCAAGTTTATGCTAAAAAAGCATCTGTACTTATAACAATGGCAGGTATAGTGGGTGTTTTAATAGCAGCATTTGGTGTAAGTAGCATGCCTATGGATTTATTAAAGGCATTAGTAGTAGTAGTAGTAGCGTATACTTCATTTACTATGATAAGATCAGCTAATAAATCAAAGGTAATCGAAGAAAATAAATAAATATTTGTATAACTAATAAAAAAGGTGGCCTGATGGTCGCCTTTTTAGTTGAAAAGACAATATTATTTAGTTTTTATTAAACGATTCTAAGAATTAGTAATAAAAGTCCGTCCACTTAAATATATTTATTATATAAATAAAATTAAGATGAAATATATGAATTAACAAATGTGGGGGGATAAAGTTATGGTAACAGTTAAGGATGATACTAATGTAGTGAACTTAAGAGGCGAGATAGGGGAGGAATTGGAATTAAGTCATGAGATTTTTGGAGAGAAATTTTATAATACTCATATTAAAATAAATAGATTGAGTAACTCTTATGACACATTGCCAATGACAGTATCAGAAAGACTACTTCAAGAAGTAGATTATAAAAATAATAAAATGGTTAACGTAGTAGGTCAATTAAGATCTTACAATAAAAACGTAAATAATAAAAATAGATTAGTTCTAACTGTATTTGTTAGAGAAATAAAGCCATGCGAAGAAGAGAATAAAGACCCTAATAGCATATTCTTAGATGGATATATATGTAAAACGCCTGTTTATAGAAAAACTCCTTTAGGAAGAGAAATAACAGATTTATTAATAGCAATAAACAGACCTTATAATAAGTCTGATTACATACCTTCAATAGTTTGGGGAAGAAATGCTAAATATGCTAAGAGTTTGAAGGTTGGAGATAGGATCCAAATGTGGGGAAGAGTTCAAAGTAGAGAGTATGAAAAAAAATTAGATAATGGGGAAACTCTTAAAAAAGTAGCATACGAAGTTTCTATATCAAAAATTAAAAAAATGTCGGAAAACAATATCGAGTAAAATATTAAAAATAGTTGTGATTTTGCTATTGAATAGTTGCTCTCGATTTATTATAATCTATTCTATGATGCAATTTATAAATGGAGAGAATAAAGAGGGGGAGCACTGTGAAAAGCGTATTATATCATGACTATGAACCTAATGCTGATTTGACAGACACTTCTGATGATGTAAGATGTTTTTTGGATACTATTAGATATAAGATAGGAAACAAAATATTACTTGTTGGAGAGATTGGTAACCTAGGTAAGAGATTAAGAATGCTTGGTGTAAATGTAACTATACTAGATAATAGTTCATATCACGATGTATGCTATTCTTTAATACACAATGAAAACTGTGACGTAGTTAAAGGTTGTTTAGAATATTTGCCATTTGAAGATGAATATTTTGATAAAGTAATAATATTAGATTATCTTAACCATTCTACGGATTGTACAAAGGCCTCATATGAGATTAATAGAGTATTAAAACGTAGAGGAGATTTAGTAGTAGAGGATTTAAATTTAAAGAACTTAAAAGTTAAATTAAAAAATCTAAAACATAGAATATTTGGAGATAGTGTACAGTACTTCTATCCTCAACAAATATTAAGTATATTTTCATCACTAGAATTTGAAGGAACGCTTAAAGAAGTTCAAAATGAAAGATATATTTATATAGGAAAAAGAAAGTAAATAAGCTAAAATATAATTAGATATAGAAAATAAAAAGACTAGGTTATGCCTAGTCTTTTGTTATAGAAAAATTATTATACTAGAGAGGGAAAAAATGAATATAGATTATAATTTAGTAATAGTGGTAATGCTATTCGTAATACTAATGTCAATTCAGCTTACTTTAAATAAAATATACGTGGTACTGAAAGAGATAAGAGATATATCAAAGTTTAAGAAAACTAAGGAATGATGAGTATGATAAGTTTAGAACATATACAATCTGATATACAAAATATAGCAGAAGCTATAGTAGCTGTTTTGGGAATAGATGTAACAATAGTAGATCAAAACCTAGTTAGGATAGCAGGAACAGGTATATATATAGAACAAATAGGTAATAGAGTAGAAGGGTATTCAGCCTTTAAAAAATCTTTAATGGAGCAAGTTTCAATTGTTATTGAAGATCCAAGTTGTAATGAAATATGCAAAGAATGTTATCACAATACTCATTGTAGAGAATATGCTGAAGTATGCTGTCCAATAGTAAGTGATGATATATCTTACGGTGTAATAGGACTAGTAGCTTTCACAGATGAACAGGCTAAAATTATAAAAAACAATAAAGAGAGCTTAATGAACTTCTTAGGTAAAATGGCTGACTTAATTTCTAATAAGCTAAAAGCTCAAATCAAAGCATATGAGCTAGAGGTAGAAAAAAAGAAGCTAGAGACATTAGTTAATAGTATGGATAGAGCTATAGTATCTATTGATGTAAACGGAAAGATTGATAAGTATAGCTATAAGTTTAAAGAAATATTTAATTTACAAGGCGATATTGATAACTCCAATATATTTGAAAAATTACCATTTATTAATATGCCTTTTATTAATATTAAAGAAGAGAAGTCTTTTACTTTCTCTTACACAAGAGATAATCTTGAATTAAAGGGTATCTATAATATAAATAAAATCGAACTTAAAAATGAACTTAAGGGATATGTTATAGATTTTATTGATAAAAAGGATACTATAAAAAACTATAATAAAATGAATAAGGAATATAACATTACTCTTCAAAATATAGTAGGAGAAAGTCAGCCAATAAGTGAAACAAAAAAAGAAGCATTCATAGCAGCTAAATCAAATTCTACAGTATTAATTACAGGAGAAAGTGGAACAGGTAAAGAATTATTCGCGAGAGCAATACATAATCATAGTACTAGATCTGATAATCCATTTGTAGCAGTTAACTGCGCTGCAATACCAGATAACTTACTAGAAAGTGAACTTTTTGGATATGAAGAAGGTGCATTCACAGGGGCTAAAAAAGGTGGCAAATTAGGTAAATTTGAATTGGCTCATAAAGGAACTATTTTCTTAGATGAAATAGGAGATATGAGTTTACATTTACAAGCTAAGTTATTAAGAGTATTGCAAGAAAGAGAGTTAGACAAAATAGGTGGAAAAGCTAATGTACTTATAGATGTAAGAATAATTACGGCGACTAACAAAGACTTAGAGCAAATGGTTCAAAAAGGTACCTTTAGAGAAGACTTATATTATAGATTAAATGTAATACCGATAAATCTACCTAGTCTTAGAGAGCGAAAGGATGATATTCCTAAGCTTATAGATTATATGATTGAGGAATACTCAAGGAAGCTTAATAAACATGTTTATGGAGTCAATAAAGAGGTTTTAGAGGCAATGATAAATTATAGGTGGCCAGGTAATATTAGAGAACTTCAAAATATTATAGAGTATTGTATAAATATGTCCACAACAGAGTACATAACATTAGATGTACTGCCTAGAAAAATAAAAAGTAATGTAGATTATGATGAAGTAAAAGTTATAGATAATAATGTAAGTACCCTAGATGAGTTAGAAAAAAATGAAATAATTAAGGCACTTAATAAATATAAAGATTATAAAAAAGATAAAGAATTAGCAGCAAAGGCTTTAGGTATATCGAGGGCTACGTTGTATAGAAAGTTAGAAAAATATAATATATTAATAAAATAGTCTCAAAATGATACGAAGTCTCATTATGAGACTGTTTTTTGTGTATATTGAGACAGTGATTTGATTTTATAAATAATATTTTAGAATATATAGTTTAGAAATAAAAAAAAATTTCAATAAAACCCAGCATTAATCAACATTTGAAATGGTTAGAAAAATAATAATAATAAAACTGAAAAAGTTGGCATGTATTTTGCTTTTAATAATAGCATAAGCAAATTTTAGGAGGTTTTATTATGAGAGATTTAAGAGAACAATTAGTTAATATATTAAAAGCTGAAGTTAAACCAGCATTAGGATGTACAGAGCCAGTAGCATTAGCATTAGCATGTGCAAAGGCAAAAGAATTATTAGGAGAAGAAATAGTTAAAAATACAATATTAGTAAGTCCAAATGTTTATAAAAATGGTATGTGCGTTGGAATACCAGGTACAGATAGATTAGGAATGAAAGTTGCAGCAGCAATGGGATTTGTTGGTGGTCATTCTGAAAACGGTTTAAGAGTTTTAGAAACTTTAGATGAAGCACAAGTTAGAGTAGCAGAAGAATACATGGATAATAATCCAATAAGTATATCACCAGCTGATACTAAGGAAAAAGTTTATATAGAAGTAGTTTTAGAAGGAGCTAACCACAAAGTAAAGGTTGCTATAAGAACTAAACATGATAACTTCGTATATTTAGAAAAAGATGGAGAAATATTATTAAATGAAGAAGTTCAAGTAGAGGCTACTCAAGCTCAACCAGTACAAGAAAATGTAATGGATACTATAACTATAAAAGAATTAGTAGAAAACGTAGAAAAAATAGAACTTAAAGATATAGAATTCTTATTAGAAGGAATAGCTATGAATGAAGAAATGGCTAACTATGGTCTTAACCAAAAGACTGGAATAGGTGTTGGTTATGGTATAAAAAAATCAATGGAAGATGGTATTTTAGGTAATGATTTAATGAACCAAGCTATGATGATGACTGCAGCTGCTTCAGATGCTAGAATGGCAGGCGTTAAATTACCAGTTATGAGTTCAAACGGTAGTGGAAACCACGGATTAACAGCTATACTTCCAATAGTTGCTTACAACAAGAAGTTCCCACAAAGCGATGAAAAATTAGCAAAAGCTTTAGCTATATCTCACTTAGTAACTGCTTATGTTAAAAATTACACTGGAAGATTATCTGCAGTATGTGGATGTGGAGTAGCTGCATCAACAGGAGCAACTGCTGGTATATCTTGGTTAATGAGTGGAGATATAAGACAAATAGAAGGTGCAATAGAAAACATGGTTGCAAACTTAAGTGGTATGATATGTGACGGTGCAAAAGCTGGTTGTGCATTAAAATTAGCTTCAGCTGCATCTGCTGCAGTACAAAGTGCAATAATAGCTAAACATGAGTGTTTTGTACCTCCAATGAATGGTATAGTTGGTGCTAAAGTTGAACAAAGTATTCAAAACCTAGGAAGAGTAAGTGACAAAGGTATGTCAGTTACAGATGAGGTTATAATAAACGTAATGGATGATATGAATAAGGTTGATTAATTAGATTGCTAATTTAAACCATTAATCTTGCAAAAGAAGTTAATCTCTTATAAAATGAATAATATCATCATTATATTTGGAGGTTGTACTATGAACATAGAAACTAAAAAGTGGGAAGTATTATGCTCTGAAGAGCAAATATCTCAAAGATTAAAAGAATTAGGTGCACAATTATCAGAAGACTATAAGGATAAGAACCTTTTAGTAGTATCTTTATTAAAAGGAAGCTTTATATTCTGTGCTGACTTAGTTAGAAACATAACTGTTCCTGTTAAGATAGAATTCATGACTACTTCAAGTTATGGACACGGAGAAGAAAGTACCGGGAAGATAAATGTAGTAGCAGATATAAATGCTGACTTAGAAGGATACGATGTGTTAATAGTAGATGACATAACTGATACGGCTCTTACTATGAACCATGTTATGAATCACTTAAGAGGAAAAAATCCTTCTAGCATAAAGTGTTGTGTATTACTTGATAAGCCAAGTAGAAGAAAAGTAGAATTAGTTCCAGATTACTGTGGATTTGAAATAGAAGATAAATTCGTTGTTGGATATGGGTTAAACTTCGGAGATTACTATAGAAACATACCATACGTATTCAACGTAACAAACGAAGATAGATAATAAATAAGAGGACTCTGTGGCTCCAAGATTTGTGAGTAATCGGCGCTCCGGTGTGAATATCTAATTTCTGCTCCATGCAGGCATAAGGCCGCCTACAAATGGAGTCTTAAATTAGATATTCACACCTTCGCTGGATTACTCTCAAATCTTTACGCCGGTTGAGTTCTCTTATTTATTTGGAGGAAAAGATATACACATAAGAACAGAATTTATTGTTAAGAAGTGGATAAGTTATATAAGAAAATCATTCGAGGAGGTAAGAACATGGGGATAAAAATGATACATCATGTTTGTATACAGACGGAGAAGTATAGTGAGTCTTTGGATTTTTATACTAGAATTTTAGGATTTGAGGTTGTTAATGAAACTGCTGGTTTTCATGGCAGGGATTTTAATACTTGGCTTAGGTTAGGTAGTTTTATGATTGAGTTACAGACACCTAAGAAGGATGATAAGTTTAATAAGTGGAGTAATTTAAATTCTGGTCCTGTTCATATGGGATTTTTAGTGGATAATGTTGAAGAGGAGTATGATAGAATAGTTGCTCTTGGGTATAATGATTTTAAATTAAAAAATGGTAAGGTTGTTTATGAAGTAGAAGGAGAGAGCTTGTTTAAGATTAAGGCTCCTGAAGGTACTGAGATAGAGATTAGAGATACGGATATATAAAAGGGTTGGATAGACAAGTATCAAAAAATGTAGATTAGTAATATGATAATAGTAGAGTAACTATTATGTTTAAGGGGGAAATGAGTTTGAGAAATTTTAATGAAGAATATTCTTTAGTTAGATTTTTACATGCTGTTCCTAATGGGGAGACTGTTGATGTTTATGTAAATGGAGTTCCTTTTTTTAATGAATTAGATTTTACTAAATTTACACCATATGTGTATATGCCTAAATGGACATATATTGTCGAAGTATATTCTGAAGATACTGTAGAAAATCCTTTGGTTAAGCAAGAGATAGACATAAAAAATGATGAACTGTTAACGATAGCTATTATTGTTGATGACGGTAAAGTAAAATTATTACCTATAAAGGAAGATAAAAAACTTGCTCCTGGAAAACAATCTAAGATAAGATTTGTCCATTTAGTTCCTAATGGAAGAGATGTTAATATTACGCTAGGTGGAAAGAAAGTTTTTGAAAACGTTAAGTATATGGATGCAACTAAATATGAATTATTAGATCCGGGAGAATATGATTTAGCCATAGAAGTGTCAATAAATAATGATATTATTGATAGTTCGCAAATAAAAATTAATCCAAACAGAATATATACATTCTATGCAATAGGAGAAGCACCAAACTTCGAAGTACTCCAATCTTTAGATGGAGCTACTTTCCTAATCTAATAAAAATAAAGCTATCTCTAGTTTAGAACTTCAGCTGTAGTCCAGCTGAAGCTCTAAACAGAGATAGCTTTTTTATTAGATTAAAGGAAATAGATTAATCTAAGTCCCTTAATCCATCCATTAGTTTTGTTTTGTCAGCTGTTTTATCATCTTTCATTTTTATTACTTTGGCAGGAGAGCCGGCAACCACAGCACCAGCTGGAACGTCTTTTGTTACAATAGCTCCAGCACCTACCACAGCACCTTTTCCTACTTTAACACCTTCTAAAATAACAGCATTTGCACCTATCATAACATCATCTTCTATTATTACAGGAGTAGCAGAAGGTGGCTCTAAAACACCTGCAACTACGGCGCCAGCTCCTAGATGAACATTTTTACCTATCATTCCTCTAGCGCCTATAACAGCATTCATATCGATCATAGAGTTATCGCCAACAACAGCGCCTATGTTAATAACAGCACCCATCATTATTACAGTATTATGACCTAATGTTACCATGTCTCTTATTATAGCACCTGGCTCTATTCTTGAGTGCTCGTGTAGATAGTTGTATAAAGGAATAGCTGAGTTTCTTCTATCATACTCAATGTGAATTTCTTCAATATGACTTTTTCTAGATTCTAATTCTTTCATTATTACTTCATAATCACCTATAAGAGTGTATGAACCATTTCCTCCAAAAACCTTAAAGCTTTCATTTCTTTTAAAGTTTACGAAAGTACCATTTACATAGACCTTAACGGGTGTAGCTTTCTTAGATTCCTTTATGAATTTTGCAATTTCATAAGCATCATTTAAATTTATCATGTGTGTATCCCCCTTTTGATTAGCTTAATTTATTTAACTTAACATGTTATCCATATTGTAGTATCCTGCTTCTTGGTTAACTAGATACTTAGCAGCTGTAATAGCACCTTTAGCAAAGATATCTTTAGATTGAGCTATATGTTTTAATTCAACTACTTCATCATGACCAGCAAATAAAACATCATGCTCACCAACAATTGTTCCACCTCTTATAGCGTGGATTCCAACTTCATTTTCTTTTCTTTTAGCTTCACGACCATAACGACCGTAGTTATTTTCTACATTAGGTAATACTTCTTTTATTGCATTTGCAATCATAATAGCAGTACCACTTGGAGCATCTACTTTTTTGTTATGATGTTTTTCTATTACTTCAATATCAAAATCATTTAATACTTTTGTAGCTTCTTTAACTAATTTTAATAATACGTTTACTCCTAAAGAGTAATTATAAGAATGGAATATAGGTATTACTTTAGAAGCCTCATATATTTTATTTAATTCATCATCGTTGTATCCAGTAGTAGCTATTACTAATGGTGTTTTGCTATTTAGTGCATAAGTTAATACATCATCTAATGCACTATGATGAGAAAAATCTATTATCACATGAGCAGACTCTTGAATATCTATCATTTTTTCATATACTTTAAAATTACTTTCACTTAGAGGTGGTTGAGAAACACCACAAACTAACTCTAAATTTTTATCCTCTTGAACGCATCTAGTTAAAACAGTTCCCATTTTACCTAAGCATCCACTAATTATTACTTTTAGCATATTCTCCCCCTAATTCAAATCCAAAGTTAATTAATTCTTGTCTTAGTTTATTAAGATTACTTTCACTCATTTCAGCTAAAGGAAGTCTTAATTTACCAACTTCAAATCCTAATAAATTCATAGCGGTTTTTACAGGTATAGGATTTACTTCAATAAATAAAGCATCTATTAATGGTTTCATACCAAGTTGAAGTTTTTTAGCACCTTCTAAATCGCCTTCTAAAAACTTGTAAACTAAATCATGAGTTTCTTTTGGACAGATATTTCCAAGTACGGAGATAACTCCACTGCCACCAACAGATAGTAATTGAAGTATAGAATCATCATTACCTGAGTATATAGCAAAATCATCTGATACTAATCGTGAAACTTCAGCAACTTGAGCTAAATCTCCGCTAGCTTCTTTAACAGCAACTATATTATCTATTTTAGCAAGTTCAGCAACTAAGCTCGGTTTTAAGTTTACACAAGTTCTTCCAGGTACGTTGTACATTATTATTGGAAGAGAAACACTCTTAGCTATTGTTTCAAAATGAAGTTTAAGACCTTTTTCGTTAGCCTTATTATAGTAAGGTGTAATAATTAAAAGCCCATCAACGCCTAGTCTCTCAGCTTCTTGGCTTAAATGAACTGAGTGCATAGTATTGTTAGAACCAGTACCTGCAATAACAGGAATTCTTTTATTAACTTTTTCAACCACATATTTTATTACAGCAAATTGTTCTGCATCGCTCATAGTTGTAGCCTCACCTGTAGTACCACAAACTATTAAAGCGTCAGTATGGTTAGCAATATGATATTCTACTAATTTACCTAATGTTTCAAAATCAATACCAGTTTCAGTGAATGGTGTAACCAAAGCAACTCCAGAACCTTTAAATAACATGTAATCAATCCCCTTTACATTAAAAAATTTATATCCATGTAATCTTATTTTATGTTTTTTATCTAATAGAGTGTCTTAAATTAAACTAATTTATAAGTTAACAATAATTCAGCTATTTGAACGGCATTAGTTGCGGCCCCTTTTCTAATATTGTCAGCAACTACCCATAAGTTAACTCCGTTATCAACACTAAAATCTCTTCTTATTCTTCCAACGAAAACATCGTCTTTATCATTAAATTCTACCGCTGTAGGATATTCATTGATAGATGGATTATCATATACAACGATACCTGGCGCATTATTTAAAGTTGAAACTAAATCACTTAATTCATATGAATTTTCAAATTCAACGTTAATAGATTCACTGTGGCCGTTTTTTACAGGTACTCTTACAGTAGTAGCAGTAACTTTTAAGTTATAGTCATCTAATATTTTCATAGTTTCATTTATCATTTTTAGTTCTTCTTTTGTATAACCATTATCAGTGAAAGTATCTATGTGTGGAAGGCAATTATAAGCTATAGGATGAGGATAGAAAGAATTTTGTTCCCCATTTATACCTTTTTCTAAATCTTGAATTCCCCTAACTCCAGATCCAGACACAGCTTGATAAGTAGAATATATTATTCTTTTTATTTTGTATTTATCATTAAGTGGCTTAAGAGGTACCATAGCTTGAATAGTAGAGCAATTTGGATTAGCTATTATACCATTATGATTTTTCACAACCTCAGGATTAACTTCAGGAACTACTAAAGGAACATTTGGATCCATTCTCCAGTGGCTAGAGTTATCCACGACAATAACTCCCTTAGAAGCAGCTATTGGAGCGTAAACTTTACTTATTTCTCCACCTGCTGAGAAAAGTGCAATTTGTATATCTCTATCAAAAACCTCTTCTTTTAGTTCTTCAACTATATAATCTCTTCCTGCAAAAGAAACAGTAGAACCTGCAGACTTAGAAGAAGAGAATAAGTATAAATTTTCTATTGGAAAGTTTCTTTCTTCTAAAACTTTTAAAAAAGTTCTTCCTACCATGCCAGTAGCACCAACTATAGCAACATTTACTTTTTTCATTAAAATCACCCCAATTTATAAAATATTAACCCCTTAAATAAAATAACCATTACATAATATATATATATTAAAGTAGAATAAAAATATACAAAAAAACGCACAAAGGAATACTTTGTACGTTTTATTTTTAATACGTTAAAGTAAACCTTGTAGCTCAACACTTAAGATTAAGTGACAGTATTACATATATTCTATGTAATCCCAGAAAATACCTTCGCACTTGTATTATCTTCGGCCACAAATCCTTTCTTCAATTATCAACGCCTGCCAGCTACTATTGAATACTTTTATTTATGGCACCTCTACCTTAGGTTATAATTATTAAAGTTAATTATTATTATTTTAGTACATGCTTTATAATAAAGCAATTAAAATTTTTAGAAAATTATGTTAAATTTTAAAAAATTATTTTTTTCCTAATAATGCATTTTCTACATCTTGAGCGTTTTCAGTAGCTATGAAATAAACAACATCTCCAACTACTTCTAACTTAGAATCTGCAACAGCAGTTGTATTTTCAGGACCACCGTAACCGTCAGCGAACATTTTTAATGAATTATCCTTGTAGCTTTCTATAGCTTTTACAACAGCGTCAGTGTCAGTAGTTTTTACTACTATAACATCTTGTAGCTTAACGTTTATCATTGCTTGATTAACAAAACCGTCTTCTACTTTGTCTTTTACTTCTTCAAATATCCAGTGCTCAGCTGCTGGTGATTCCATAGAAGGGTTTAGTAATACGTTAGCTTCTGTAAGATTAGTTTGCATTGTAGCTACATCTAAAGTCTCAGCTTCATCAGTCTTTCCACTACATCCTACAGCCAATGCCATAACACCTGCTAACATTGTAGCTGTTATTATTCTTTTTAGTTTTTTCATGTTCATCCTCCAAAACATATGTAATAAATATCCTTTTAGGTAGTGTATCAATTATAAGAAATATTGTCAATATTTAGCCAATGTATATCGGAAAAGGTTTACTTTGGTTGGAGAATCTACATTAATAGAAATGAACTAATAATATTAAAATATATATAGTGTATAAGTTGATTATAGTAATATATAATGTATTTATAATATTTAGAAAATAGTGTTAGTAAAATTGGGGTTCAATTGGGGGGGGGGAATTGAAGCATGGAATTGTTAAACATACAAAATGAAATGAAAAAACACAGGATAAGCCTTCATAACATAGGTGAAATAGGAAGACAAGAGTTTAAAACATCTAAATATATAAGAGATTTCTTAGATAAAATAGGTATAGAGTATAAGACTTATTTAAAAACGGCAACAGTAGGTGTAATAAAAGGGAAGAATCCTAAGAAAACAATAGCTTTTAGAAGTGATATCGATGGATTAGCCACACATAATGGAGTAGAACACTTATGTGGCCACGATGGACATATGTCTATATTATTAGGATTGATTCAATATATTAATGAAAATAAAGAATCTTTAAATGACAATATTGTGTTTATATTCCAACCAGCAGAAGAGGGACCTGGAGGAGCAGAAGATTTAGTTAAGGAAGGTATATTAAAAGAATATAATGTTGATGAAATATATGGTCTTCATATATATCCTGAAATTTTAGAAGGCTATGTTGGAATAAGAGAAGGATATTTTATGGCCCAGTCTGGAGAGATTGATATAGAAATAAAAGCAAAAAGTGCTCATGGAGCTATGCCTCAAAATGGTGTGGATGGAATAGTAGTAGCTTCAAATATTATAAATAGTTTACAAACTATAGTTTCAAGAAACATCGGCCCAATAGATAATGCAGTTATAACTATAGGCAAGATAGTAGGAGGCAGTATAAGAAACATAGTTGCAGAAGACGTACTAATGGAAGGTACTATGAGGACTTTTGATCCAAATACTTATAACACAATGAAAAATAGGATAATTGAAATTTGTAAAGGATATGAATTTGTATATAATTGCAAAATAAATGTAAATATAGTAGACTTTTATCCTGCTGTAAACAACGATAAAGACTTATGCAGAGAATTTATAAATGCTATTGGTGAAGATAAGATAGTAAGTTTAGATCCTCTAATGATATCAGAAGATTTTTCGTATTATCAAAAAGAAATACCAGGCCTATTCTTTATGTTAGGCTCTAGAAATGAAGAAAAAGGATTTGTAAATGGACTTCATAATGCTAACTTTAATTTTGATGAAAGTATCTTTAAAAATGCATTAGAAATATACTTAAAAGTACTTAAGTTTAAAAACTCTATAGATTAAAAATTTTACCCCTTCAATATTTGTATAAATTTTGGTCAAATGACAAGAATACAAAGAAGAAGGGGTGATTTTTATGAATAATGAAAAATTAAATCAAGAACTAATAGATAAATGTGAGAAGACTAAAAAAGGTAATAGTAAAAAAACGAAAATATTGACAGATAATGATATAATGAAATATGAGATAGCGTCAGAACTAGGTCTACTAGACAAAGTAAGCGCAGATGGTTGGGCAGGACTTACTGCCAAAGAGGCTGGAAGAATTGGTGGAATACTTACTGCTCGCAAGAAGAAACAAAAAAAGATAGCAGAGGAGCAAAATAAAGAGGATGGATCAATATAGAGACTTTGCATTTATTTATGATGAACTTATGAATGAAGTTGATTATGATGGATGGGTAAAATATATAGAAGATATTATTAAAGATGAAAAAGTAAATGTAAAAAACATATTAGAATTAGCATGTGGTACAGGTAACTTAACAATACCACTAACTAAGAAAAACTATGATATAGCAGGTATAGATATTTCAGGAGAGATGCTTAGTGTAGCTCAGGAAAAAGCTGAAAAAGAAGGCGTTGAGTTAGTTTTATTACAACAAGATATAGCAGAGCTAGATTTTGATGTAACAAACTTAGACTGTGTACTTTGTGCTTGTGATGGTTTCAACTACATTACATATGATGATGATTTAGTAAATGTATTTACAAAGACACATGAACTATTAAAAGAGAATGGAATATTTATATTTGATATAAGCTCATTCTATAAGTTATCAACTATATTAGGTAACAATATGTATGGTGAAAATAGAGAAAATGTAGCTTACATGTGGCAAAACTACTTTGATGATGAAGAAAATTTAGTAGAAATGGAATTAGCATTCTTCTTAAAAGGTGAAGATGGTAAGTTTGAAAGATTTGAAGAAGTTCATCAACAAAGAGCATATACAGAAGAAGAAATAATAGAACTGCTTCAAGAAGCAGGCTTTGAAGACATTAAAGCATATGGAGATTTTACTTTTGAAAGTCCAAAAGAAGATGCTCAAAGAGTATTCTTCGTATGTAAAAAATAAATTAGGCTTATCGGAGGAATACAATGAAAGATTATGTAATAAGAGCAACTGCAGGTGAAGGTCAAATAAGAGCTTTCGTTGCTAATACTACAAATATGGTAGAAACAGCAAGATCTTTACATGGTACTACTAAGGTTGCTACAGCAGCATTAGGAAGAACATTAACAGCAACATCAATCATGGGTTTAATGATGAAAAATGATGGTGATAAATTAACAGTTATAATAAAGGGTGGAGGACCAATAGGTTCAATATTAGCAACTGCTAATTCAAAAGGTATGGTAAAAGGATATGTTACAAATCCTCATGTAGAAGTACCTGACTATGAAAATGGTAAGTTAAATGTAGCTGCAGCTGTAGGTACAGATGGTGTGGTTAGAGTTACTAAAGATTTAGGACTTAGAGAACCATATAACGGAGCGTATCCATTAGTAAGTGGTGAGATAGCACAAGATTTAACTCACTACTTTGCATTATCAGAGCAAACTCCATCAGTAGTAGCTTTAGGTGTCTTAACTAAAGAAGATGAAGTAGAACATGCTGGAGGATTTATAGTTCAATTAATGCCAGATACAACAGAAGAAAATATATCTAAGTTAGAAGCTAATATTGCAAACTTACCTTCAATAACTACATTATTAAAAGAAGGTAAGACTCAAGAAGATATATTAAATATAGTTTTAGCTGGATTAGAACCAAGGATATTAGATAAGATTGAAGTTGGGTTTGAGTGTGATTGTTCTAAAGAAAGAGTTCAAGGAGCTCTTATAGCTATAGGAAAACATGAATTATCTCAAATAATAGAAGAAGACAAGCAAGCAGAATTAGGATGTCAATTCTGTAATCAAAACTATCATTATACAGAAAAAGAATTATTAGAAATATTACAAGAAATGTAATTAATAAATATAAATCTAAAAATGTAATATTTGAATGTAATAAATATATAAAAGAAGAGGTATGGTTAATCCATATCTCTTCTTTTATATACATTAAATGATATTATTTGAAAAAATTATGGTAAAATAATATCAATACAAACTTAATGATAAAGGGGAAATCGTTTAGATGGTAAGTATGTTAAAGCAAGTTCAAGATGAAATGACAAAGTACATAGATACCATAGCTAGTGTATTAAATGTGGATATTGAAATTGTAGATGACAGACTGATTAGAATTGGTGGTTCGGGTATATATAAAAATAAAAATAATGAAATGCCAATATCAGAAGGGTATCTATACAGCCAGGTAATTAGTACAGGTGATGATATTACCGTAGTTGATGTATTACATAATGAAATATGCACAAATTGCATTAAGCTTAATAAATGTATTGATAAAACTCTTATAGCAGTTCCTATTAAACATAATAGTAGAACTATTGGAGTCATAGGGGCAATAAGTACAGAAAAAGAAAAGAAAAAGGAAATGAACATTAAAATAAAATCTTATCTAGAATTTATTCATCATATCTCAGACTTAATATCTCTAAAAGTTGAAGAACATGAAAATAACAAAACTAATGATAGAAAAATACGAATGTTTAGGGATATTATTGATAATATAGAAAAAGGTGTATTAATTTTAGATGCTAATAGCAAGATATCATATATTAATAATATTGCTAAAAAAAGATTAAATATTTTTGAAAATACAGTAGGTAAATTAGTAGAAATAAGATCAATAGAAACAAGTAGAGAAAAAAGTGAGATGATAAACTTCTCCATAGATGATACCATCTATAACACCACATATAAGATAATACCAGTACATCCATATGTGAATGACTACGATAGAATGATAATTTTTGATGAAGTTTATAGTGATAAAGTAGAAAAAATAAATACTAAGTGGGAAGTAAAAAAGATAGATTCTATAATTGGTAATAGTGACGTAATGAATCAAGTTAAGACAAAAACTAAAAGAGTTGCAAAATCCAACTCTACGGTACTAATAACTGGGGAAAGTGGTACAGGTAAAGAATTAATTGCAAAGTCAATTCATGCAGAAGGAAACAGATGTAATAAACCATTTATAGCCATTAACTGTGCTGCAATCCCAGAACCGCTATTAGAGAGTGAACTTTTTGGATATGTAAAAGGTGCTTTTAGTGGGGCAAGTAATGAAGGTAAAATAGGTAAGTTTGAACTTGCAAATACAGGTGTAATATTTCTAGATGAAATTGGAGATTTATCACTTCACCTACAAGCAAAACTACTTAGAGTTTTACAAGAAAGAAAGTTTGCAAGAATTGGTTCTAACAAACTTATTGATTTAGATATAAGAGTAGTAGCTGCTACTAATAAAAATATATTAGAGTTAGTTAATGAGGGGAAGTTTAGAGATGACTTATATTATAGATTAAATGTAATTCCGATAAATCTACCAGCATTAAGAGAAAGAAAAGACGACGTTAAAGATATATTTATGATGATGTTAAATAAATATTCTGTAGAATTTGATATAAATGTAGAAAAAATTGAAGAACCTGTAATGGAAATGTTGATTAATTATTATTGGCCGGGAAATATTAGAGAATTAGAAAATTCAGTAGAATATATGATGAATATAATCGGAGAAGATGGAATAATATCAAAAGATATGCTTCCATTAGATATACTAAATTACTATTCAAAAGAAAAAGGTAATGAGATTGAAGTAAATCATATAGAAAGTAGTGTTAATACTAAAAATAATAGTAATATTATTTTCCCTAAAATAGATGATGAAAATATCCTGACTATTAAAGAACTAGAACTAACATATATAAATAATCTATTAGATAAATACGGTAGAGGAACAAGTGCAAAAAAGGAAGTAGCTAAAAAGCTAGGTATAGGCGTGTCTACTTTATATAGAAAACTAGGAGAACATATAATATAAACAAAAAATTATCAAAATAGAAATTCCCAAATCGATAAAAATTCCCGATTTGGGAATTTTTTTCGTTTTGAGAAGTTAAAAACTATATATCAGAAAAAAAGAATGTGACTAATTTAACGAAAAAAGGGCTTGAATGCTAGATTTAAATTTTTTTTTTAACAAATAAAAGATAATACTTTGTTTTGGCACAGGAGTTGCTTTAGTAATATAGTGCAAACATTTACAAGGGGGAATTAGCGATGAGAGAAATAAAATGGAAATTAAATAACTTACCGAAGTCAGAGAACAAGGAGCAAACAATAACATTTTTAAATGATGAAGAAATAAGCAAAGTAAAAGCTTTCCATGAAAGCTTCCCACAATATACAAAAACACCATTAGCTAAACTAGATAAATTAGCAGAAGTTTTAGGTGTTGCTGGAGTTTACGTAAAAGATGAATCATATAGATTTGGATTAAATGCATTTAAGGTGTTAGGTGGTTCATTTGCCATGGCAAGATATATGGCAGAAAAATTAGGAATGGATATATCTGAGTTAACTTATGAAAAGTTATTATCTGATGAAGTTAGAGCAAAGCTTGGAGATATAACTTTCTTTACAGCAACAGATGGTAACCATGGTAGAGGAGTTGCTTGGACTGCAAATAAATTAGGGCAAAAGTCTGTAGTATATATGCCAAAAGGATCGTCTTTAACAAGATTAAACAATATAAAAGCTGAAGGTGCAGATGCTAGTATAACAGAGTTAAACTACGATGATGCAGTTAGATTAGCTGTTGAAAGTGCAAAAGAAGTTGATGGATTAGTAGTACAAGATACTGCATGGGAAGGTTATGAAGATATCCCTGCTTGGATAATGCAAGGATATGGAACTATGGCTAAAGAAGCAGTAGAGCAATTAAATGAGTATGGAGTAGAAAGACCTACACATGTATTTATTCAAGCTGGTGTTGGATCACTTGCAGGAGCTGTACAAGGATACGTAGCTAACATGTTTGAAGAGTGCCCAATAACTGTAGTAGTAGAAGCTGATGAAGCAGATTGTTTCTACAAGTCTGCTGAAGCAGGAGATGGTAAGCCAAGATTTGTTGATGGAGATATGCCTACAATAATGGCAGGTCTTGCTTGTGGAGAACCAAATACTATAGGATTTGAAATATTAAAGAATTACTCAGAAGCTTTCGTTTCTGCTCCAGACTGGGTAGCAGCTAAGGGAATGAGAGTATTAGGAAACCCATTAACAGGAGATACAAAAGTAATATCTGGAGAATCAGGGGCTGTAACAGCTGGATTATTAGCAGCAGTTATGACTGATGAAAAATTAAAAGATTTAAGAGAAGCATTAAAGTTAGATAAAGATTCAAGAGTATTATTAGTAAGTACAGAAGGTGATACTGACCCAGAAAAATATAGAAGTATAGTTTGGGATGGAGAATGTGCAAGTGTATAGTTATTAGCTATAGCACTCAAATATAAAGGCCAAGAATAGAAAAAAGGGGGATTAATAAAATGTTAAATGAACAAAGAAAACAAGAATTAACACAAGTTTGCCAAGATTTAATAAGAAATGCAAGTTACTCAGGACAAGAAGAAAACGTAGTAAAGGCTGTAGAAAAGAACTTTGAAATGTTAGGATTCGATAGCTGGTCTAGAGATGAATATGGAAACATAATAGGTTGTATAAAAGGAAACAAGCCAGGAAAGAAAATATTATTTGATGGACATATAGATACAGTTACTGTACCAGATGCAACTAAGTGGACATTCCCTCCATTTGAAGCTGTTATAGACAATGGAAGAATCTACGGTAGAGGTGCTTCTGACATGAAAGGTCAAGTTAGTGCAATGATGGCTGCAGTATCATACTTTGCTAAAGATACGGAAAAAGACTTCGAAGGAGAACTTTATGTAGCAGGTGTTGTTCATGAAGAAATATTTGAAGGTATAGCAGCTAGAAAAATAAGTGAAGCGGTTAAGCCTGACTATGTTGTAATAGGTGAATCTTCAGAACTTAATTTAAAGATAGGGCAAAGAGGTAGAGGAGAAATAGTAATCGAAACTTTCGGAAAGCCAGCTCACTCTGCTAACCCACACAAAGGAATAAATGCTGTTTACAAAATGTCTAAGATAATAGAAAGAGTACAACAATTAGTACCTCCTACTCATCCAGTATTAGGTGATGGAATACTAGTTTTAACTGATATAAAATCTTCTCCATATCCAGGAGCTTCAGTAGTGCCAGATTATTGTAAAGCTACTTTTGACAGAAGATTATTAGTTGGAGAAACTAAAGAAGGTGTATTAGCTCCAATTCAAGAGTTATTAGAAGAGATGATGAGAGAAGACTCAGAATTAAACGCTAAGGTTTCTTACGCTTTAGGAAGCGAAGATTGTTATACAGGAAATAAAATAGAAGGTGAAAGATTCTTCCCAGGTTGGTTATATGATGAGGAAGATGAGTTTGTTCAAGCAGCTTACAAAGGACTAAAAGAAGCTGGAGTAGACTGTGAAATAACTCAATATTCATTCTGTACAAACGGAAGTCACTACGCTGGTGAAGCAGGAATAAAAACAATAGGATTTGGACCTTCTAAAGAAAATCTTGCTCATACAATAGATGAATATATAGAACAAGAACAATTATTCATAGGAGCAAAAGGTTACTACGGAATACTTAAATCAGTTTATAAAAAATAATAAATAGGGGTAAGTGTTATGAAAACTTTAATAAAGCAAGGACTTATAGTTGATGGTAATAAAACAGAACCTTTTATAGGAGATGTACTAATTACAGATGATAAAATAACAAAAATATCAACAGAAATTACAGAAGTTGCAGATAAAGTAATAAATGCAAATGGTAGAGTAGTATGTCCTGGTTTTATAGACACTCATAGCCACTCAGACCTTATGATTTTAGTTAATCCATATAATGAAGTTAAGATAAGACAAGGAATAACAACGGAAGTGCTGGGCCAAGATGGTATATCTATGGCTCCTCTTCCAAAAGAATTTATACCTTCATGGAGAAAAAATCTAGCAGGCTTAGATGGCGAAAGTGATGAGATAGATTGGGAATATGAAACTACAGATAACTATCTTGCTATGATGGAAGATAGAGGGGTAGGATTAAATGAGACTTATTTAGTACCTCATGGTAATATTAGAATGGAAGCTATGGGACTTGAAGGAAGACCTGCAACTAAAGACGAGATTCAAAAAATGTGCGAAATCACAGAAAGAGAATTAAAGGCTGGTGCAATAGGATTATCTACAGGGCTTATATATATTCCATGTGCATATTCTATGACTGAAGAAGTAATAGAGATGTGTAAGGTTGTTGCTAAATATGATGGAGTATTTGTTGTACATCAAAGAAGTGAAGCAGATACAATTCTTGAATCTATGGAAGAAATAATAAGAATAGGTAAAGAATCAGGTGTTAAAGTTCATTTCTCTCATTTTAAAGTATGTGGAAAAGATAACTGGAAATACATACCTGGAGTTTTAGAGTTATTAGAAAAAGCTAAAGCTGAAGGAATAAAAGTGTCTTTTGATCAATATCCATATGCAGCAGGTAGTACAATGCTAGGAGTAGTTCTTCCACCTTGGGCACATTCAGGCGGAACAGATAAACTTTTAGAAAGACTACAAAATGAAGATGATAGAGCGAAGATGAAAGAAGATATAGCAAATGGAATAGACGGTTGGGACAACTTTATTCAATTTGCAGGTATTGACCAAATATTTGTAACTAGTGTAAAAAATAAAAAAAATGAAGATACAATAGGAAAAAGCTTATTAGAAATAGGTCAAATGAGAGGTAAAGATCCTGTAGAGGCAACTATGGATTTATTACTAGAAGAAGAAAATGCAGTTGGTATGGTTGACTTCTACGGTTTAGAAGAACATATTATTACTTTTATGAAGCAAGAAGAGCAAAATGTATGTACAGATGGTTTACTATCTGGTAAACCACACCCAAGAGCATACGGTTCTTTCCCAAAAATATTAGGAAGATATGTTAGAGAATTAGGGGTACTAAAACTTGAAGAAGCTGTTCATAAGATGACTAAAAAAGCAGCTGAGAGCTTTAGTATAAAAGATAGAGGACAATTAAAAGAAGGATACTTTGCAGATATAGTTATCTTTGATAAAGAAACAGTTACAGGATGTGATGACTTCATAAACTCAACACAATTCCCAACAGGTATAGATTATGTAATCATAAACGGAAACTGTGTAATTGAAGAAAATGACTATAAGCATATAAAAGCTGGTAAAGTACTTAGATAACCTTGGGGAGGTATCACAACATGATATTAGTTGGTAATGGAAGATTAATAACTCATGACAAAGAAAATCTTTATATGGAAGACGGTTGTGTAGTTATTGATGGAAAAGTTATTAAAGAAATTGGTACTACAGAAGAAATGAAGTCAAAGTACTCAAACTATGAATTTATAGATGCTAAGAAAAAGGTTATAATGCCTGGACTTATAAATACACACATGCATATATATAGTTCATTTGCTAGAGGAATGGCAGTACCAGGTAAACCATCAGAAAACTTCATGGAAATACTAGAAAACTTATGGTGGAGATTAGATAAAAAACTTACTTTAGAAGATACAAAGTATAGTGCTTATGCAACTTATATAGATTGTATCAAAAGCGGTGTTACAACAGTGTTTGATCACCATGCAAGTCCATATGCAATCGAAGGAAGCTTATTTACTATAGCTGATGTAGCAAAAGATTTAGGAATAAGAACAAATCTTTGTTATGAAGTATCTGATAGAGATGGAGAAGAGACAATAGCTCAAGGAATTAAGGAAAACGTTGACTTTATAAAGTTTGCTCAAAAGGATGATACAGACATGGTTAAGGGGATGTTTGGTCTTCATGCAGCATTCACATTATCTGATGAAACTTTAGAAAAATGTGCAACTGAAATGACTAACCTAGATACAGGATATCATGTGCATACAGCTGAAGGAATAGATGATGTTAAGGTTAATCGTGAAAAATATGGCAAAAAAGTTATTGAAAGATTAAATGATTTTGGCGTATTAAATGATAAAACAATAGCAGTTCACTGTATTCATGTTGATTTTGATGAGATGGACTTAATAGTTGAAAATAATTCTTTCATAGTTCATAATCCAGAATCAAATATGGGAAATGCAGTTGGATGTTCACCAGTAATAGATTTCTTTAAAAAGGGAATAACTGTTGGGTTAGGTACTGATGGATATACAAGTGATATGTTTGAATCACTAAAGGTTGCAAATATAATACACAAACATCAATTAAGTGACCCAAGAGTAGGATGGGTTGAAGCACCTACTATGCTATTTGAAAACAATAGAACAATAGCAGGAAAATACTTCAACAATGACTTAGGTGTATTAAAGGAAGGAGCATATGCAGACGTTATAGTTGTTGACTACATACCTCATACTCCTTTGAATGAAAATACAATAAATGGTCATATCACATTTGGTATGACTGGAAGAAGCGTTGATACAACTATTATCAACGGAAAAGTAGTAATGAAAGACAGAATATTATTAAATATTGATGAAGAGTCAATATTAGCAACAAGTAGAGACATGAGTAAAAAGCTGTGGGATAGAATATAAAAATAAATATAAAGGGGGACTAAAAATGTCTCAAGATAAAAGCCCTAAAATAGCTCCAGTAGATGAGAGGTTACCGATATCCAAGTCTTGGGTATTCTCACTACAACACGTATTAGCAATGTGTGCAGGAGCGGTAGCAGTTCCTATGATGGTAGGAAGTGCTGCAGGACTAGACCAGGAAAGTATAGTTTTCTTAATAAGTGCTTGTATATTTATGGCAGGGGTAGGCACATTGATACAAGCTTATGGTATAGGAAATATTGCAGGTGCTAAGATTCCGGTAATCGAAGGAACTAGCTTTGCGGCGGTTGCAGCTATGACATCTATAGCTTCATCATATCAAGAACCAAGTGTAGCAATAAGAACGGTATTTGGATCAGTTATGGCAGCAGGATTATTCTGTATAATAATAGCTCCAATATTTGAAAAGCTAATAAGATTTTTCCCAAAAGTAGTTACAGGAACAGTAGTAATGGTAATAGGAATATCTTTATTACCAGTTGGTATAAAGTGGATAACGGATAACAAAGTAACAGCAGCTGAGCCAGGGCAATTAGGTTTAGCATTAGCAGTTTTAGCTATAACACTTTTCCTTTTCAAATACTTAAAAGGTATATGGAACAGTGCAGCAATACTTATAGCTATAGTAGCAGGAACAATACTTGCATCAGTATTAGGAATGGCTGATTTTAGCAGTGTTGCTAGTGCACATTGGTTCAGTGTAAACGTACCATTAAAGTTTGGTATGCCTGTATTTGAGCCGTCAGCAATAATATCTCTTTGTTTAATAATGTTAGTGCTAATGACTGAGTCACTAGGAAATATGATGGCAATACATGAGATGGTAGACAAAGAAATAGACGGAGCAAATATAAAGAGAGCTTTAAGGGGAGATGGTATAGCTACTTTATTATCTAGTATCTTTAACTCATTCCCAATAACACCATTCGCACAAAATACAGGACTTGTAGGATTAATGGGAATTAAATCAAGATTCGTTGCAGTATATGCAGGTTTAATATTATTAGTTTTAGGATTCGTACCTAAGTTTGCAGCTATAATAGGAGCAATACCTAAGCCAGTTTTAGGTGGAGTAGGATTTGCAATGTTTGGTATGGTGCTAGTAGGTGGAATAAGAACTTTAAGCAAAGTACAATTCGATGGTACTAAGAATGGAGTTATAGTGGCAGTTAGTGTTGGTTTAGCAATGATTCCTTTAGCTAACCCAGACTTCTATCATAACTTCCCAGACTGGGTACAAACAATATTCCACAGTGGTATAACTACAGGAAGTTTAGCTGCAGTTATATTAAATATATTCTTTAATGAATTAGGGAATAGGAAAGAATCAAAACAAGAAAATGCAAAAGATGAAAAAGCAGTATAAACATAATACATATATCAAAAATGAAATTAACTAAAGTTAAAAAAATATGAAAAAAATATGATATGAAAATATGAAAAATCAGTAAGAAAAAATATATCCTTAAAAAACAATAAAAAATATATCCTTAAAAACAAAAATAAAAAAATATATCCTTATGAATAAAAATGAAAATATATCCTTATAAAAATTTGATTTAAATAAAAATTAAAGTACAAAAACATATACAAATAAAAACTAGTAAGCGTCTATAAAAAATAAAAAATTAACAAGAAAAAAAGCAATACAAAGAAGCAATACAAACTTATATAAACAACAATAAATTTGGAAAAAGGGGAGATTTAAAAATGGCAAATTTAAAAGTTAAGATATATGATATGGAGTTTTCTAATCCAATAATGACAGCTGCAGGTCCTGGAGCTAAAGATGGAGATTTATGTTTAGAGGCAGTAAAAGGTGGAGTAGGTGGGTTATGTACAAAGACTATATCAGTTCTTCCAGCGGATGTACCAAGACCTTGTATGGCTAACACTAACAGTGGGTTCTTAAACACAGAATTATGGTCAGAATTACCAAAGGAGCAATGGTTAGAAGAAGAATATAAAAAATGTAAGAGTGCTGGAGTACCAGTAATAATAAGTATGGGATATACTGCAGAACAAATAGCAGAAGTGGCACCATTAGTTAAGCCTTATGCAGATGCAGTTGAATTATCAACTCACTACGTTGGAACAGATGTTACTCCAATAGTAAATGCTTTAAAAGCTGCAAAAGCTGCATTAGATGTACCAGTATTCATGAAGATGAGTCCTCACACTGATATACAAACAATAGCAAAGGCTGTTGAAGAAGCAGGAGCAGATGGTTTAGTTATGATAAACTCTTTTGGTCCATGTATGGCAATAGATGTTGAAACAGGATTCCCAATAATGGGAAGTAAAACAGGTTACGGATGGTTATCAGGAGCTCCAATAAGACCATTAGCAATAAGATGTATATATGAAGCATCTAAAGTTGTAAACATACCTATAATAGGTGTTGGTGGAGTAACTTGTGGTAAAGATGTAGCAGAAATGATGATGGCTGGTGCTTCAGCTGTTCAAACTTGTACAGAAGCAATATTAAAAGGGCCAGGAGTTTACGGAAAAATAGCTAAAGAATTAGATGAATTCTTAGAAGCTCATGGATATTCAGATGTAAATGAAATAAAAGGATTAGCTCACAAGAAAGTTGAAGAGATGGAATTCAGAACTCATGCTATAGCTCCAGTAGTTGATCAAGATAAGTGTATAAAATGTAAGAAGTGTGTATCAAGCTGTGTATATGAAGCAATAGAAGTTAATGAAGAAATGGTTATAGATGAAGATAAGTGTTTTGGATGTGGATTATGTGTAACTAGATGTCCAAAGAATGCTTTAAGAATACAAATGGGAGCAGAAGCTCTAGCATAAAGGATGGAAATAGATTATGGGTCTTATTTTACAAGGTGGAACAATTGTAACGGATGCACAAACATATGAAGCAGATGTAAAAATTGTAGACGGAAAAATTGTTGAAATTGGATTTGACCTATCTACTGAAGGATATGAGATAGTACCTATCAAAGGGTGCTATCTTGTACCTGGAGGTATAGATACTCATACCCATTTTGACTTAGATGTTGGAACTACAATTACAGCTGATAACTTTGAAACAGGAACTAGGGCAGCTATAGTTGGAGGAACGACTACAATATTAGATTTTGCCACTCAGTCAAAAGGGTGCTCATTAAATGATGGACTTTTAGAGTGGCATGAGAAAGCAAAAGAAAAATGCTACTCAGACTATGGATTCCATATGGCAATAACAGATTGGACTGAAAATACATCTAAAGAGATGGAAAGTATGATAGATGAAGGTGTTACATCTTTTAAGTTATATATGGCATATAAAAATACTCTACAAGTTGATGATGGTGTAATCTTTAGAGCATTAAAAAAAGCTAAGGAATTAGGTGTACTTATAGGATTCCATTGTGAAAATGGAGATATAATAAGTGAGCTTGTAAATGAATACAAGGAAAATAATCTAACATCACCAAAGTATCATATGCTAAGTAGACCAGCAGACTTAGAAGTTGAAGCCACTTCAAGACTTATGAAAATAGCAAAAACAGCTAAAGCGCCAGTGTATGTAGTTCATTTAAGTTCAAAAGAGGCTCTAGAAGAAGTTAAGAAAGCTAAGCTAGATGGTGTGAAAGTATTTATTGAGACTTGCCCTCAATATTTACTTTTAAATGATGAACTTTACGATTTAGACGGATTCGAAAGTGCTAAATATGTAATGAGTCCACCGCTTAGAACTAAGCAGGACAATGAATATCTATGGGAAGCGTTAAAGTCAGGTTACGTGGATACTATAGGAACGGACCATTGTTCATTTAACTATAAAGGTCAAAAGGATATTGGAATAAATGATTTTAGTAAAATTCCAAATGGTGGCCCAGGAGTAGAACATAGGATGAGCCTTTTATATACACATGGCGCTAAAGAAGGAAAAATAAGCATAAACAAATTTGTAGAGTTAACATCAACGAAAGCAGCTAAACTTTTCGGTATGTATCCTCAAAAAGGAGATATCCGAGTAGGCAGTGATGCTGACTTGGTAGTTATTGACCCTAATGTTAAAAATACTATAAGTGCAAAGAATCAAGTTCAAAATGTGGATTATACACCATATGAGGGATATGAGGTTGATTGCCAATTTAAACATGTATTTTTAAGAGGAACTGAAGTTGTAAAAGATGGAAAGTTAATAGTAGATTATCCTACTGGAATGTATATAAAGAGAACTACGAACTAAGGGGGCATATATGTTTGAATTTACACTAAACGGGGAAAAAGTCCAAGCAAAAGAAAATAAGAAGCTTTTAGAATTTTTAAGAGAAGATATGAATATAACTTCTGTAAAAAATGGATGTGCAGAAGGTGCCTGTGGTACTTGTATGATTATAGTAGATGGTAAAGCTATAAAGGCTTGCGTATTTACTACTCAAAAACTAGTAGGAAAAAGCATAACTACTATTGAAGGAATGGAAGAAAGAGAAAGAGATGCATATGCATATGCTTTTACAAATGCAGGTGCAGTTCAATGTGGATTCTGTATTCCAGGTATGGTAATAAGCTCAAAGGCTTTATTAGATGTTAACCCAGATCCAAGTGAAGAAGAAATTAGAAAAGCTTTAAAAGGAAATATATGTAGATGTACTGGATATGTAAAAATAATAGAAGCTGTAAAGTTAGTAGCTAAAATACTTAGAGAAAATATTGAAGTACCTAAAGTGGAGTGTAAAGGATTAGTTGGAGATAACTTACACAGAGTAGATGCAGTAGCAAAAACTTTAGGGAAAGCTGAGTATGTAGACGACGTTAGAATAGATGGGATGATTTATGGTTCAGCAGTAAGAACTAAATATCCAAGAGCGTTAGTAAAAAGCATAGATATAGAAGAAGCTAAAAACTATCCAGGTGTAGTTGCAGTTTTAACAGCTAAAGATGTACCTGGTAGTAATAAAGTTGGTCACTTAAAGAAAGACTGGGATACTTTAATTCCAGAAGGTGAAATAACAAGATACTTAGGAGACTCGGTAGCTTTAGTAGCAGCTGAAACTAAGGAAGCTTTAGAAGCAGCTAAAAAACTTGTTAAGGTTGAGTATGAAGAATTAACTCCTTTAACTTGTCCTGATGAAGCTTTAAGAGAAGATGCACCTGAAATACATGAAGGTGGAAATCTATTAGTAGAAAAACAATTAATAAGAGGAAATGCCGAAGAGAGAATAGAGAACTCTAAATATATGGTAACAAGAAAATATTCTGTACCATTTAACGAGCATGCTTTCTTAGAGCCAGAGTGTGCAATAGCTGGTCCTTATGAAGAAGAAGGAGTAATAATATACTCAACAGACCAAGGTGTATATGCAACACAACATGAGTGTGCAGATATGTTAGGTCTCCCTCATGAAAAGGTTAGAGTAATCAACAAAATGGTTGGTGGAGGATTTGGTGGTAAAGAAGATATGAGTGTTCAACATCATGCAGCTTTACTAGCTTATCACACTAAGAAATTTGTAAAAGTTCAATTAACTAGAAAAGAAAGTTTAATAGTACATCCAAAGAAACATGCTATGGAGATGGAATTCACAACAGCATGTGATGAAAATGGATATTTAACAGCTTTAAAAGCTACTATAATATCTGATACAGGTGCTTATGCATCATTAGGTGGACCAGTGCTTGAAAGAGCTTGTACACATGCTGCAGGTCCTTATAACTATCAAGATATAGAGATAAAAGGGAAGGCAGTATACACAAACAACCCTCCAGGTGGAGCATTTAGAGGATTTGGGGTAACTCAAAGTTGTTTTGCTACTGAATCAAACTTAAATTTACTTGCTGAGATGGTAGGAATATCTCCATGGGAGATAAGATACAGAAATGCTATAAGACCAGGTCAAGAATTACCTAATGGACAAATAGCAGATGAAGGAACAGCTATGGTAGAAACTCTAGAAGCTGTTAAAGATATATATGAAAGTCATCCATATGCAGGTATAGCTTGTGCTATGAAAAATGCAGGTGTTGGTGTTGGTATACCAGACATAGGAAGATGTAGATTAGTAGTTATTGATGGTAAAGTTCACTTAAGAACAAGTGCTTCTTGTATAGGTCAAGGATTAGGAACTACTATGACTCAAATGCTTTGCCAAACAGCAGGGTTAACTCCAGAAGATGTTGTATATGAAGTACCAGATACTCACTTAACTCCTGATTCAGGAAATACTACAGCATCAAGACAAACAGTATTTACCGGAGAAGCTACTAAAAATGCAGCTCTTAATCTTAAAAAAGAATTAGATGCTGGAAAAACACTAAAAGACTTAGAAGGTCAAGAATTCTTCGGAGAGTACTCAAGTGTTACAGATAGAATGGGATCTGATAAGAAAAATCCTGTAAGTCATGTTGCTTATGGATATGCTACTCAAGTAGTTATATTAGATGAAAATGGAAAGTTAGAAAAAGTTGTTGCAGCTCATGATGTTGGTAAAGCTATAAACCCTATAAATGTTGAAGGACAAATAGAAGGTGGAGTAGTAATGTCATTAGGTTATGCTCTAACAGAAACTTTCCCACTTGATAACTGTGTACCTACAGCTAAATACGGAACATTAGGCTTATTCAAGTCAACAGATGCACCACCAGTAGAAGCTGTAATAATAGAAAAAAATAAAGAAGGTCTAGCATATGGAGCGAAAGGTATAGGGGAAATAACTGCGATTCCTACTGCACCTGCTACTGCAAATGCTTACTATAGATTTGATAAAGAATTTAGAAATAGTTTGCCTTTGGTAAACACACCTTATAGTAAGAAGAAGTAAATATCTACAAAGTTATAAAATGTAACTTAATTACTCTATTAAAACTGAGAAGTGAATTAAACCACTAGAGCATTACTCTATAAAATTAGTCTATTAAAAGTTTTTTGATTGATATATATATGAAAACCCTTTTGCTTAAGCTATATCTAACATGCTAAGATATAGTTGGGCGAGGGTTTTTTTATTTTGCAATAATATGTAATAAAACCTATAAACATAGGAAATTCATAGCTCTGGATTTAACCATTAATACTAGAAAAGAGAGGAAATAATGCTATTATACTTAAGTTTAATTGATAAAGAAGAAGATAAGATAAAGTTTGAAGATATTTTTAACAGTTATAAAAAAATGATGTATTATGTTGCAAATAGCATATTAAAAGATGAACATTACTCACACGATGCTGTCCAAAATAGTTTTTTAAAGATAATAAAACATATTGATAAAATTGAAGATGTAAAATGCAACAAAACGAAAGGATTTATCGTTACTATAGTAAAGAACTCTTCAATAGACATATATAGAAAGTTACAAGTGGAAAAAAATAAAGTGAAAAAACTTGAAAATGAAATACAAGGTTTTGAACAAGAAGTATATTCTACTGATGTTTTACCAAATAAAGTAGAGGTTGCTATATTGAAGCTTCCAGAAAGATATAAACAAGTATTTTTCTTGAAATACTCTCATGGATTTCATGATGATAAAATTGCAGATATATTAGATATAAATCCTCCTACAGTAAGGACTAGATTAAAAAGAGGTAAAGATAAATTAAAAATCATATTAGATGAAATGGAGAAAGTACATGGATAAATATGAAATTACTGATGAATTGCTTTTTAAACACTGTACTAATGTTGAAAATTTTATATTAGAACAGATACCTGAGGAAGAAGATATTGATTATGAATATCCTAAAGAATTTGAAAAGAAAATAAAAAAAATAATTAGACAGGAAAAAAGGGGACCATTCCTTAATAAGCTATACTCATATACAAAAAAGATAGCTGTAGTATTTATAGCATTTTTAATTAGTGCATTTACAATAACTATGAGTGTTGAGGCATTAAGGACGAAGTTCTTTGATATGGTTAAAGAAGTTTATGAAAAATTTACGATATATAAATTTAGCATAGATGAAAATGATAATGAAAAAGTAAATTTTTTAGAGAAGAAAAGTATTAATTATTTACCAAAGGGTTTTAAAGAGGTTGATAAATCTGAGTATGACAATGAGATAGCGATAACTTATTCCGATGGTGAGGATTATATAACATTTAATTACTTGTTAATTAAAAATAGTAATCTATATATGGATACAGAGGATGCAAAAATAGGTAAAGTTAAAATAAATAATTATGACGCAGATTATATTGAAAAAGAAAATAGAAGTTCGTTGTTATGGCAAGATGAAAATACTTTGTATGATTTAAAACTAGACTATATAAGTAAGGACAAATATTTAGATATTAAGTCTGAATTAATAAAAATTGCTGAAAATATAAATTAATTTTATAAAAATGAAACAAATCCTCATAAAATATTCGTTTACTTAGTGTAAAGAAATTTATGGGGGTTTTTTATATTAGAAATACAAAATGAAGAAAGGTACACTTATATCCATAAGGCAAGTAGTGATTTAAAGATAAGTGGCGGTATAGCAACTTTAAACGCTAGTATGACTGCTAATCCAGGAGTTAGTAAGAAATTAATAACATCAAGGATACAAAAAAAGTTAATGGTTCCTGGGAAACAGTACAGGCATGGACAGAAACAAGTAGCACTACATCTATAGTTTTTAATAGGTATAAAAATTCTATACTTAGCTGATACATTCTGTGTAATTACTTAAGTTAAAGGCAATAAAGAGGAATAATTCCGTAAAACGCAGGTTGGCCAGTATGGCTACAGAAACTTATATACTTATATAAATTACTAATATTTTAAATGATAATTTATCAAGGAGGTAGTGTATGAAAAGATCAATATCATTAGTGTTACCAAGTTTTATAATATTATTTTTCACGTATTTTTTTAGAGATAACAGTATTTTAATGGGGCTATATTTATTATTTCCAATTGTATTTATTTTTCAAGGGATTATTTACTCTAATTTAAAAAAAGATTTTTTAGTAGGAATATCACTATCTTCTCTCGCATTTTTCATTCCTATAAATATATGGTTTAGTATGGGAAATTGTATAATATTCCTACTTATATATATAACAATGAGTCTAATTAGTTTTTACTTTAAAAACAAATTTGCACATAAATAAAAATATTATTAAATTATGAGGTGGAGTTATGTTAAAAAGAAAAAGAGTACTATCATTAGTTATGGCATTTGCTATATGCATAGGGGGAAGTAGTATATTTGAAGATGAATCAAAATGTATATAAACTATATATTATAAAGTTAATTTAGTAGGACAAATGGAACTTTTGTAGAATATCCAAATAAATACAATTTATAGGAGGATATTTTATGGAACTAAAAATAAGTGATTTACCTCCATAATTTGAAAATATAGCAATGAAAATAGGGATAGATATAACTAAAGTGCTATTTGAAGAATTTGGAGGAACATCTGTGTACTTTCCTACTGAAAAGATGATATATAAAGAAGATCGAGATAGAGAAAATATATTGTGAGAGATATAAAGACAAACAGAATAGTATAATAAAAAGCTTGAAAAGATAATAGATGGAGGTATATTGAAATGGAGTCAACTACATATGCGTTTTCAACGAATTTTTTGTATGTGTTATTTTTAGTATTGGTGGTAGCTGTAATTATTGGCATATATTTTTATAAAAAAAAATAACATATATGTTATAACTAGGCTCAAAATTCTAGATTAGATTAGATAAATAAGTTTTTGATATATATATAATGAAAACCCTTTTGCATAAGTAGTATTCTACATGATAGAATATTACTTGGGCATAGGGTTTTTTATTTTGTCCCGATTTACTATAAATAACATGAGGTGAACAAGTATGAACTTCAACAATAGTTTACAATTAACTCAGTCGCAGAAACTAGTCATGACAACTCAATTAAAGCAATCTTTAGCTATATTAAACATGAGTAAATTAGAATTGGATGAAGAGATAGTAAGGGAAGCAGAAAGCAACCCTTTGTTAGACGTTGAAAAAGGCAGTGAAATAAACTGGGAAGAATATATAAAAGACATAGAAAAATCAAATTATAAAGATAGAAGCGAATTTAGCTACAATCCGGATAACGATATCAACCTAGAAAACATGGTTAAATATTCGTCAAATATATATGAACATCTTTTACTTCAAATAAGTCTATATAAGCTTAGAGAGGATGAAAGAGAAATTTGTGAATATATAATAGAAAATTTAGATGAAGATGGATATTTAAGAATTGATGATAAAGAAATAATAAACACATTAGGTATAGATAGAGAAACTTTTGAAGATTGCCTAGCTAATATTCAACAATTAGAGCCTAATGGTGTTGGAGCAAGAGATATTTCAGAATGTCTAATAATACAAATGCATAACCTAGGTATATTCAATGAGACATTAGAAGATATAGTAGCAAATGATTTACATTTAATTGCTAGCAATAAGTATAAAGATATTTCTAAAAAATATAACATATCTTTAGATAGATGTGTAAATTTAATAAATATAATAAAAACATTAGACCCTAAGCCAGGAAGAAGCTGTTGTGTAGAAAAAAGTGTGTATATTCAACCTGATGTTGTAGTAGAGAAATTTGATGAGGATTTTGTAGTATATCTAAATGAAAAAGACAACTACAAAATCAAAATAAATAACTACTATAAAGAAATATTAAAAAACTCACAATCAGATGATAATGCTAAGGAATTTATAAAAGACAGATTAAATTCTGCCACAGGATTAATGAAAAATATAGAAAGTAGAAAAAATACCGTACTGAGAATTGCAGAAGAAATAGTAAAAGCACAAGACGAATTTCTTAGAAAGGGGGTTAAACACATAAGACCTCTAAAAATGAAGGACATAGCAGAAAAATTAGAATTCCATGAATCTACAATTAGTAGAGGTGTAAATGGAAAGTATATGCTTACGCCTTTTGGAGTATATGAATTTAAATATTTCTTTAGTAGTGCAATTGAAACTGAGGAAGATGGTATGGCATCCAGTACAAGCATAAAAAAGATTATTCAGGAAACAATAAAAAATGAAAATAAAAAGAAACCGTTAAGTGATGATCACATATCTAAAATGTTAAAAGAACAAGGTATAAATGTTGCAAGAAGAACAGTTGCTAAATACCGCGAAGAACTTGGAATATTGTCATCAAGTAAGCGTAAAGTCTTCTAAAAAAAATAAAAGTAGTAAAATTATTGTAAAAACTATTGAAAAATATCTCAGCTTGCTATAAAATAAAATTAACTTGTGGGACTAAAATAAATACGAGGGACAAAAAAAGTCCCTGAATAAGGAGAGTAGTAGAAAAAGATTATGAAAAACTTATTATCGATACAACAGAAGTTAATTCCACAAGCCATCGAACTTATGGAAAGAAGATATTCAATCCTAAGGCAAATATCATTAAGTGAACCAATAGGAAGAAGGACACTTTCGAATATATTAGATATAAGCGAAAGAATAGTAAGATCAGAAACAGAGTTCTTAAAAGAACAGGGACTGATAGATGTACAGGTTTCAGGTATGACAATAACTGAAGAAGGTGCGATCCTATTAGATGAACTTAAAGACATTATGAAAGACATTATGGGGCTATCTACATTACAAGACAAAGTTAAGGATAAGCTTGGGATTAAAAAGGTATTATTAGTACCTGGAAGCTATGACAAAAACGAAAGCTTGTTAAGAGATGTTGCTAGATGTGGAGCTGAGTATTTCTTAGACATAGTAAAAGATGGAAATATAGTTTCTATAACAGGTGGAAGCACTATGCTAGAGTTTTCAAATAGCATAAAGACTGATAAAAAATATCATAATGCAACTGTAGTACCAGCAAGAGGTAGTGTAGGAAAAGATGTTGAAACTCAGTCTAATGCAGTGGTTGCATCAATTAGTAGAAAATTAAATTCTAATTATAAATTATTACATATACCAGATGAGTTAGGTGAAGAAGCAATGAAAACCCTTACTCAAGAACCTCAAATTAAAGAAACTATTGAGTTTATTCAAGAAAGTGATGTTTTAATTTTTGGTATAGGTAGAGCCGATGAAATGGCAACTAGAAGAAAACTACCTAAAGAACAGGTTGAAGAAATTATATCAAAAGGTGCTGTAGGTGAAGCATTTGGATATTACTTCAACAAAGATGGTGAAATAGTTTATAAATTAAACACAGTAGGAATTAATTTAGAATCATTTAAAAAAGTTAAAAATTCTATAGCAATATTTGCAGGAACAAGAAAAGCAGAGGCACTAATAGCTGTTTCAAAAATTAACAAAGACATAGTTCTTGTAACCGATGAGGAAAGCGCTTATAGAATATTAGAATTACAATAATTTAGTTAATAACTAGCATTGCTAGTAACAATATATACACATTTTTACTTTATAGGGAGGTAGCAAAATGGTTAAAGTAGCTATAAACGGTTTTGGAAGAATAGGAAGATTAGCATTAAGAAAATTAATGGAGCAAACAGATAAGTTTGAAGTTGTTGCAATAAACGACTTAACAGATGCTAAAACATTAGCACACTTATTCAAATATGATTCAGCTCAAGGAAGATTCAACGGTGAAATAGAAGTTAAAGAAGGAGCTTTCGTAGTTAACGGACAAGAAATAAAAGTTACTGCTGAGAGAAACCCTGCAGACTTACCATGGGCAGAATTAAACGTTGATATAGTATTAGAATGTACTGGATTCTTTACTTCTCAAGAAAAAGCTGGACTTCACTTAGAAGCTGGAGCTAAGAAAGTTGTTATATCTGCACCTGCAACAGGAGATGTAAAAACTGTAGTATTCAACGTAAACAACGATGTATTAGATGGAACGGAAACAGTTATATCAGGAGCTTCTTGTACAACTAACTGTTTAGCACCAATGGCTAAAACATTAAACGATAAGTTTGAATTACAAAAAGGATTCATGACTACTATACATGCATACACTAATGACCAAAATACATTAGATGGTCCTCACCCTAAAGGAGACTTAAGAAGAGCTAGAGCTGCTGCTTCTAACATAGTTCCTAACACTACAGGTGCTGCAAAAGCTATAGGTTTAGTTATACCTGAATTAAAAGGTAAATTAGACGGTGGAGCACAAAGAGTTCCAGTTATAACTGGTTCTTTAACTGAATTAGTTTGTACATTAGGACAAAAAGTAACTGTAGAAGAAATAAACGCTGCTATGAAGGCTGCTTCTAACGAATCTTTCGGATACACTGAAGAAGAATTAGTATCTTCTGATATAGTAGGAATAAGCTACGGATCATTATTCGATGCAACTCAAACAAGAGTTATGGAAGTAAACGGAGAGCAATTAGTTAAAGTTGTTTCTTGGTACGACAATGAAATGTCTTACACTTCTCAATTAATAAGAACATTAGGATACTTCGCTGGTTTAGCTAAGTAATTTATTTAAAAACAGTCCGAGTTTGTAGTATTTACTACGGACTTCGGACTTTTTTACTAAATGATTGGAATATAATAACTGAAATATAAATAAGTGAAAATATATATAAAACGGAATATGCTTAAAGGACTATGATGTTACTTTAAAAAGGAGAAATAAACATGTCAATGCTGAATAAGAAAACTATAGAAGATATAAATGTGTGCGGAAAAAAAGTACTTGTAAGATGTGACTTCAATGTACCTCTACAAGATGGAGCAATAACTGATGAAAATAGATTAAACGGAGCGCTTCCAACTATAAAGTATTTAATAGAAAATGGTGCGAAAGTTATATTATGCTCTCACTTAGGAAAGCCAAAGGGAGAAGCTAAGCCTGAATTATCTTTAGCTCCAGTTGCTAAGAGATTATCAGAAATGTTAAACAAAGAAGTTGTATTTGCTGCAGATGCAAACGTTGTAGGTGAAAACGCAAAGGCTGCTGTTGAAAAGATGGAAAACGGAGATGTAGTATTATTAGAAAATACTAGATATAGAAAAGAAGAAACTAAAAACGAAGAAAACTTCTCTAAAGAATTAGCTTCTTTAGCTGAAATATTTGTTAACGATGCATTCGGAACTGCTCATAGAGCTCACTGTTCTACAGTTGGTGCTGGTGAATTCTTAGAAGAGAGAGTTTGCGGATACTTAATACAAAAAGAATTAAAGTTCTTAGGTGAAGCTGTTGCTACTCCTGTTAGACCTTTCACTGCAATATTAGGTGGAGCTAAAGTTTCTGATAAGATAGCTGTTATAGAGCAATTATTAGAAAAAGTTGACAACATAATAATAGGTGGAGGAATGTCTTATACATTCTTAAAAGCTTTAGGATATGAAATAGGAACTTCTTTAGTAGAAGCAGATAGAGTTGAATACGCTAAAGAAATGATGGAAAAAGCTAAAGCTAAGGGTGTTAACTTCTTATTACCAGTAGACAACGCTTGTGCTGATAAGTTTGCTGATGTTGAACCAACAATAACAGAAGGACAAGATATACCTGAAGGATTCATGGGACTAGATATAGGACCTAAGACAATAGAATTATATGTAAATACTGTAAAAGAATCTAAGACAATAGTATGGAATGGACCAATGGGAGTATTCGAATTTGAAAACTTCAACAAAGGTACATTAGCAGTTGCTAAAGCTATGGCTGACTTAACTGATGCTACTACTGTTATAGGTGGAGGAGACTCTGCTGCTGCAGTTAACCAATTAGGATTCGGAGACAAGATGACTCACGTATCTACTGGTGGAGGAGCTTCATTAGAGTTCTTAGAAGGTAAAGAATTACCAGGTATAGTAGCTTTAGATAACAAGTAATTTAGAATAAACTATAGGGGTTTAGCCCGATAATGATATATAAAGTATGACCACAGTCAATTTATCAAAAGATAAATTTACCTTAAATTTTATCCAAAATTAAATCAAGGGGGATATTAGCTTAGACTAATATTTCCTAAAGATTTAAATTCAGTGGGAGGAATAATAAAATGAGAAAACCAATAATAGCTGGGAACTGGAAAATGAACAAAACTATAAAGGAAGCTTTAGAGTTTGTTGATGCAGTTAAAGATAGAGTAAATAATGATAAGTGTGAAGCTGTAATATGTGCACCTTTCACAATATTAAAAGACTTAAAAGAAGCAACAAAAGGAACTGCTATAAAGATAGGTGCTCAAAACATGCACTTTGAAGAAAGCGGAGCTTTCACAGGAGAAGTATCTCCAGCAATGTTAAAAGAAATAGATGTCGACTACGTAGTAATAGGTCACTCTGAAAGAAGAGAATACTTCAATGAAACTGATGAAACTTGTAATAAGAAGGTTTTAAAAGCTCTAGAAGTAGGAATAGATCCAATATTATGTTGTGGAGAAACTTTAGAGCAAAGAGAAGCTGGTCAAACTAAAGAAGTTTGTAAAGTTCAAGTTGAAAGAGGTTTAGAAAACGTATCAAAAGAAGACTTAGCTAAAGTTGTTATAGCTTATGAGCCAATCTGGGCTATAGGAACTGGAAAAACTGCAACTGCAGAAGACGCTAACGATGTAATAGCTTACATAAGAGAAGTAGTAGCTTCTTTATATGGAGAATTAGCTAACGAAGTTAGAATTCAATACGGTGGAAGTGTTAAGCCTGCTAACGTAGCTGAAATAATGGGTCAAAGTGATATAGATGGAGCTTTAGTTGGTGGAGCTAGCTTAGCTGCTGATGATTACGTAGGACTTTTAACTTTCTAAGGAGTGAGACAATGAAAAAACCAGTTGCTTTAATCATCATGGATGGTTATGGATATACTAAGGAGACTAAAGGTAATGCTATAAACGCTGCTAAGACTCCTAACTTAGATAGAATAGCTAAGGAATATCCAAATACATTAATAAAAGCTAGTGGACTTGATGTAGGACTTCCTCCTGGTCAAATGGGTAACTCAGAAGTGGGTCACACTAACATAGGAGCAGGTAGAATAGTATACCAAGACTTAACTAGAATAACAAAATCAATAGAAGATGGCGATTTCTTTACTAATGAAACATTAGTAAAGGCTATGGATAATGCTAAAAATGGTGCACTTCATTTAATGGGATTATTATCTGATGGTGGAGTTCACTCTCATATAAATCACCTAAAAGCTTTAGTTAAAATGGCTAAAGAAAAAGGTGTAGAAAAAGTTTATGTTCATGCATTTACTGATGGTAGAGATACTGATCCACAAAGTGGTTTAGAGTATGTAAAAGAAGCTCAAACTGCTATTGACGAAATAGGTGTAGGAGAATTTGCATCTGTTTCTGGTAGATACTATGCAATGGATAGAGATAAGAGATGGGAAAGAATAGAACTTGCTTACAATGCAATGGTTCTTGGAAAAGGTGAAACTGCAACTTCTGCAGTAGAAGCTATAGAAAACTCTTATGCTGATGGAAAGAATGATGAGTTCGTTATGCCTACAGTTATAGTAAAAGACGGTGAAGCTGTTGGTACTATAAAGGAAAATGATTCAGTAGTATTCTTTAACTTCAGACCAGACAGAGCTAGACAAATAACAAGAGCTTTAGTATGTGATGAGTTTGTTGGATTTGAAAGACCATGTATAAAGACATTCTTCGTATGTTTAACAGAATACGATGTAACTATAAAGAATGTTCATATAGCATTTGGTGCTCAATCTTTATCAAACACTCTTGGTGAGTACTTAGCAGCAAATGGTAAGACTCAATTAAGAGCAGCTGAGACTGAAAAATATGCTCACGTTACTTTCTTCTTCAATGGTGGAGTAGAAGATCCAAATAAAGATGAAGAAAGATTATTAATACCATCACCAAAGGTTGCAACTTATGATTTACAACCAGAAATGTCTGCTAGTGAATTATTAGAAAAAGTTGTAGCTAAAGTAGATGAAGATAAATATGACTTCATAGTTGTAAACTTTGCAAACCCTGATATGGTTGGTCATACAGGAGTTATAGAAGCTGCAACAGCTGCAGTAGAAGCAGTAGACAACTGTGTAGGACAATTAGTAGATAAGATAGTAGAAAAAGGTGGAAGTGCAATAATAACTGCTGACCACGGAAATGCTGAATATATGCTTGACCCTCAAAGTGGAAAAGTTGTAACAGCTCACTCTACTAATCCAGTGCCACTTATGGTAGTTGGTGAAGAATTTAAGACTGCTGAATTATTAGAAGACGGTAGATTATCTGATATAGCACCAACAATACTTGATATGATGCACTTAGAAAAGCCAGAAGAAATGACTGGTCACTCATTAATAAAGTAGTTTTTATAAAAAAACTAGTTAATGGGAATACTTAAAAAGTAAACAAAACACAATAAAACGATATCAATATAATTATCAATTATTATTATGTGAAATATTATAAATACAGAAAATTATTAAAAATAAATTAAAATTTTACAAATTTACCCATCAATAAGTTTGTATGTATTATAATAGAATAAGCATCAATAATATGCGGTAAAATATTTAAATTATAAATAAGAACCTGAAGGGAGATATACAAATGTCAGTAATAGAAATAGTATATGCTAGAGAAGTATTAGACTCAAGAGGAAACCCAACTGTAGAAGTTGAGGTAGTATTAGAAAGTGGAGTAACAGGAAGAGCTATAGTACCATCAGGTGCTTCAACAGGAGCTTTCGAAGCTGTTGAATTAAGAGACGGAGATAAAGGAAGATACTTAGGAAAAGGTGTTGAAAAAGCTGTTGCTAACGTAGAAGAAATAGCTGAAGCAATAGAAGGAATGGACGCTACTGACCAACCTGCTATAGATGCTGTTATGATAGAATTAGACGGAACTCATAACAAAGGAAGATTAGGGGCTAACGCTATACTTGGTGTTTCTATGGCTGTTGCTAGAGCTGCTGCTGAAGAATTAGGATTACCATTATTCCAATACATAGGTGGAGTTAACGCTAAGCAATTACCAGTTCCAATGATGAACATAATAAACGGTGGAGAACATGCTGATAACAACGTGGACGTTCAAGAGTTCATGATATTACCAGTTGGAGCTCCTTCATTCAGAGAAGCTTTAAGAATGGGTGCAGAAGTATTCCACTCTTTAAAGAACGTATTAGCTGAAAACGGATTAGCTTGCGGTGTAGGTGACGAAGGTGGATTCGCTCCAAACTTATCATCAAACAGAGCTGCTTTAGAATTAATAGTTGATGCTATATCTAAAGCTGGATATGAGCCAGGAAAAGACGTTATGTTAGGATTAGACGTTGCTGCTACAGAAATGTACAACAAAGAAACTCAAAAATACGTTTTAGCTGGAGAAGGAAAAGAATTAACTGCTGCTGAAATGGTTGATTTATACGAAGATTGGTCAAACAACTTCCCAATAATAACTATAGAAGATGGTTTAGATGAAGAAGATTGGGATGGATGGAAGTTATTAACTGATAGATTAGGAAACAAGTTACAATTAGTTGGAGATGATTTATTCGTTACTAACACTGAAAGATTAGAAAGAGGAATAGAAGCTGGTGTAGGTAACTCTATATTAGTTAAAGTTAACCAAATAGGTACAATAACTGAAACTTTAGATGCTATAGAAATGGCTAAGAGAGCTGGATACACTGCAGTTATATCTCATAGATCAGGAGAAACAGAAGATACAACTATAGCTGACTTAGCTGTAGCTGTAAACGCTGGACAAATAAAGACTGGTGCTCCATCAAGAACTGATAGAGTTGCTAAATACAACCAATTATTAAGAATAGAAGAAATGGTTGGAGAATCTGCTAGATACTGTGGATTAAAATCATTCTACAACTTAAAGAAATAATTAAATAATAACGAGGCGGTGTCTAAACGGAAATTCGTGAGGTAATCGGCGCTTCGACATGAACAAGTGAGTTCTGCTCCATGCAAGCCAAAATCGGGCTTGCAAATGGATACAGAACTCACTTTTTTCATGTCTTCGCTGGATTACCTCACGAATTTCTTGATTGTTTAGGCGTAGCCTCTTTCTTTTTATTTGGGGAATAAAATAATAAAAGAATAGAGGAATAAGAAAAGTAATTAAAAATGAGAAAAACTTGTGACATAATATAAATGTATTCGTTGTTTAAGTGAGGGGGTGTGAGATGGGGAAAGATTATATACTTGAGTTTTATAATCAGCACTCTAGAGACATCTATTTATACTTATTATCGCTTTGTCATGATACTCATATTGCTGAAGATTTGGTTCAGGAAACTTTTGTTAAGGCAATGTTATCTTTAGATGTATCACACAATAATGTTAAGGGGTGGTTATTTAGAGTAGCTAAAAATTTATGGATAGATTATCTAAGGAAAAATAAATATTCTTCAGATATGGATATAAACAATATCAATATACAAGATTCTTCTCAAGATATTATAAACAAATTAATTAAAAATGAAGAATCTGCACAGTTGTATAAAAAAATAATGACACTAAATACATCTATGAGAGAAGTGATTACATTGTATTATTTTCTAGGTGTTGATCAAAAACAAATTGCAGGTTTAATGAATATATCTAATGGTGCTGTTAGAACACTACTGTACAGAGCTAGGAAAATTTTAAAAGAAAAAATTGAGGGGGGATATGGTGAGATTTAAAGATATTTTTGATAAGTATATTAATAATCAAGCAACTGAGAAAGAGATTGATTATGTAGAGAATGAAATAGATAAAATAGAAATTATAAATGATTATTTAGCTAATAAAATAGAAGATGAAATAATTATAAATGATTATAACCAGGGGTTTGATTATGATAAGTCAAGTTCAGTTATAGAGGAGAGTGATAATACTGTAAAAGAAATAAAGAAAGCTATTAATAAAAAACTTGTGCAGGTAGGTGTGATTTCTGCATTGAGCGTTGCTTGTTTTTTATTATGTTTAAGGTTTATTGTATCACCTATTATGAATAAGATTTATTATAATCCTTTAGAAAAAGTAGATGGTTATTCTAGTAGGATGGATATAGATTTAGAAATTTTTTCAGAATTACACTTTCCTGGTGTATCTAATGTGCAGGTTTCATATGAGTCACTAGGTTTTGGTAAATATGATATTAATATAAGACAGCAAGATTATATTGATGTAGATAATGTAGGATATAGCGCTGTTCTTAATAAAAATCAATTCCAAGCGGATAATGGATTCTATAAGTATTTACCAATAAATGTATTTACTAGGGGGACATCTCCTTTTTATCAATATCCTGTTGATACTGATACTGATGATATGGAAAAATTAAAATCATTACCTGATTATATTGGTGCTAAGGTGATGGTATCGTTTAAAGAAGATTTAGATGTAAAAGAGATATTAGACACTTTAGATGGGTTTGACCTTGATAATAATTGGATAGGAGTAAGATCTTTTCCTCTTGATGAACAAAGGGCACCTCTTACAGGATTTGTACCAAATGGTACTGGATTGGTATTTGATGAACAATATTTTGATAGTGAAAAGTATCCATACTTTGATTTAGGCTGGGTTGATTTTGGTAAAGAAAAGATAACTCCAGAAATTCTAGAGACTCATTTTGAAAGTATGTTAAGATATATGGCTGACAATAAAGATTTTGCAAAAACTGATGTACTGTTTAAGGGATGCAATTCTTTTTATAAAGAAGCACTAGAATATATTGGTGAAAATGGAATTAAATCTTATGGTGTAGTTGTATCTGGTAAACCTAGTGAAATATTAAAGTTGAGACAACATCCTATGATAGAACAAATTTATGTAGAGGATGTTTTCTTATAAAATAAATTAACTACCAATATACTGTATTCTCTCTCATGTAGGATATTATATGTTATTATTAGTATTCATTTGCTATGCATATATGAATACTAAAACATATGGACATAAATATTAATCTACTTACTAAATAACAGCGTTGCTATTATGCTTGTAGGTGTATATGAGTCGATGAGTTCTATTTAAAAACTTAAGAAAATCTTTAGAATTATATAAGGGTTTTCTTAAGATATATTTTGTACAATCTTCTTATGATAATAATTTAGGAGGGTTTTATGGAATATATTCAAGAGATGTTTTCGTTGATTCAGGGGAATCAGTTATTAGTGTTTTTTATAGCTGTTGCAGCTACTTTTATAGAGAGTTTTGTACCTGCGCTACCTTTAATAGGTATTGTTATGTTAAATGGAGCTATGCTAGGGTTTGTAGGTGGAATAGTGGCTTCTTGTATTGGTTCTTGTTTAGGAACATTGATGTTATTTTTAGTAGCTAAGAAGTTTGGAAATATGAAGTACTTTGATAAGTTTAAGGAGAATAAGTTATCTAGGATAGTTACTTGGGTAAGAAAACAGAGCGGATTTGTTTATATTCTTTGTTATTCATGTCCTTTTATTCCAGGGTGTTTGGTAAGTATTGCTTCTGGTTTCTGTAATAAGGATTTAAAATCCTTTGTACCTAATATGGTTATAGGTAAAGCAATATTATTTGTTATATCTAGTTATATAGGAGATAATTTAATGGAATTCTTTAATAGTCCAGTTAAGATGATAAGTGTAGCTCTTTTAGTAGTTATTTCATTTGTAATTGGTAAGAGATTAAATTCTACTATGGAAAAACATGAAATTGCTAATGATATTGTATGTGAATAACTTTAGAGAGAGTCTAAATATGGACGTATATAATATTTAGATATAATTGTATATAGTATTAAATATAAAGTATATAAAAAATAGCTGTATGATAACTTACAGCTATTTTTTATATATTGAATATATTATAAATTATTTGTTTGTGGATAGTTTGATTATTTCTTTGTTACAGGATAACAAACCTCGGTAACTAATTCATCTGGAGTTTGTGCTTCATGAGGGCTTACATGGTATATATTAAATGATAATCCAGCAAATTCATACTCATTATCTCTGACCCAATTAGCGACTGCCTCATTCACTTCATTTATTTTTTCATAACTTCCTTTGTATATAGCTGATGCTATTTCAATAGATGGAACTTTTTTAAATAATACATTTTCAGTATTTTCATATTTTCCTCTAACAGACATTTGAATCTCTACATCTACATCTGATTCTTTAAATTCTCCATCGTGGAAAATAGCTAAAGAATAGCATGGATTTTCGTATTGTATATTAAGGTGAGCTGTTTCTTGCATTAATATTCCCCATAGCATACCTTCATTCTCATATGTTGGTATTGTTTTTCTAACACTTGCTACATATCTCTCTGGAAGTTTCTTTAAAGTTACATTATAGTTCATAGTTTTACCATCCCTTCTTAGCCTTTCTATGGCTGTTTCAAGTAATCGTAAACGATGTTTAGCAGCTTCAACTTGATCTTGTACTTCTGTTTGTTTGACTTCTAAAAATTTAGAAAGTGCCTGTGGATCCTCATAGTTTTTTAATATTTCAGAAATAGAAGAGAGACTAAAGCCCATATCTTTAAGTGCAGTAATTCTAGATGCAACAGGAAGTTGACTCTCACTATAATATCGATAGTTTGTAAAGTCATCTATATTTTCAGGTATTAAAAGTCCTATCTCATCATAATGTCTTAACATTCGGATACTAATTCTTGATAATTTTGAAAAATCACCTATTTTTAACATTTATTCTACCTCACATATATGTGTTTTTTGAGCTCAATTTTATTATAGAGTATACCATAATGTGAGAGTCAACTTAAAAAGTTAAAGAATCAAAGAAACTATGAAAAATAAAAAAAGTAAGCGTTGAATAAAAAATTGAATATAAGTAAATAATTTAATCAACTATAATATAATAATTATAAATATATTGTGGTTGATTTTATATTGATGTTTAACTATAATGATGATAATAAGCAAGATAAATAATAAGAATTTTATAAAATAAATTTTAGGAGGATAATTATGAATACACTTAATATATGTAACAATTTAATACATCACCATTACTAGAGGCTTGGTCTTTTTAAAAGATGCAGGCCTGTTCGAGTAGGCTTGTATCTCTGGTAATGGTAAATTAGTGTATTTGTAATTTATTAAACCATGTGGGATATATTTGCCTACATGGTTTTTTTAATACAAAAATTTAAGATTTGAGAAGATTTAAGATGAGTAATTAAAAAATAAAAGTAATTATTAGAATTAAAGATTATGAATATAGGAGAGAAAAAAATGAAAAAGAATTTTATTAAACCAAGTATATTATCAGGATTTATGGAGTTACTTCCAAGAGAGCAAGAAATATTTAATGATATAACAAACAATATATTAAATGTATATGAGAGAAATGGATGTTTAGGAATAGATACACCAATTATAGAAAAGGCAGAAGTTTTACTTGCAAAAAAAGTGGTGGAGAAACTGAGAAGCAAGTATATAGTTTTGAAAAAGGAAAGAATAACTTAGCTTTGAGATTTGATTTAACTGTTCCTTTTGCAAGATATGTAGCACAGCACTACAGTGATATTGTTTTTCCTTTTAAGAAATATCAGCTAGGAAAAGTTTATAGAGGGGAAAGAAATCAAAGGGGAAGATATAGAGAGTTTTATCAATGTGATGTTGATGTTATAGGTAAAGATAAGTTGAGCATAGAAAATGATGCATGGGTAATAAGCTTAGCATCTAAGGCTTTCAAAGCTATTAACTTACCAAATTACAAATTTAAGTTAAGTAATAGAAAAATATTGAAAGGTATATTAGAAGAGCTTAAGTTAAGTAACACTCAAGAAATAATGACTTTAATTGATAAGTACGACAAAATAGGAGTGGATAAGTTTAACGAGGAACTTGTAGATTTAATAGGTAAAGAAAAAAGCGAATATATTTCTAAAGTGTTAGAGATTAAAGGAAGTAATGAGGCGATTTTAGAAGAATTATTAAAGTTTAGTATAAACAATGATGATTTTATTAATGGAGTTAGTGAATTAAAAAGAGTTAAGGCTACTTTAAATATACTTGGTGTTAATGATGAGGAATTTGAGTTTGATTTAAAAATAATAAGAGGATTAGATTATTATACAGGTAGTGTTTTTGAAACATTTTTAGTAGGAAATGAAGGCTATGGATCTATATGTTCTGGAGGTAGATATGATAATCTAGCAGAAAATTATACTAACAATGTTTTACCTGGAGTGGGGATATCTATTGGTTTAACTAGACTATTTTTCGTACTAAAAGAGATTGGCTTTGTGGATAATTATAACTTAAAGAGTAAGGTTGATTATTTAATATTGCCAGTAGGAGATACGCTAAAATACTGTGGTGAAATAAAAAGAGATCTAGAAGTCAAAGGATATGGAGTAGATATTTATTTTGATGATAATTCATTAAAGAAAAAAATCAGTTATGCTGATAAATTAGGTGTAGAAAATGTAATATTTGTTGGGGAAGAAGAAGTAAAAAATGAATCAATAAAAGTAAAGAATATGGAAAGTGGAGAAGAAAAAATTATAAGTTATAAGCAAGTGATTCATAAGATTTAACTCAAATATATGTATTGCTTTTTCATTCAATAGATTTTGTAATGGGCTTAACAAATTTATATAGAGATGATTTAGTTTTATTATCTGATTGCAATAATATACCATATAGATCGGTAGATGGTAATGATTATTTTTATCATAAATTGGGTATGTAATACGATAATTATAAAAATTATATATAGGACGGTAAATTAAATGTTTAATCAGATAATAAATATATTTATTGAAAGAAAGGAATTTTTCATTGATTTAACTATTCAACATTTAGCTATTTCAATGATATCTATATTTATAGCTGCTATTTTGGGACTTATTTTAGGGATAATAGTAGCCGAATATGAAAAGTCATCAAGCTTTGTTTTAGGTGTGATAAATTTCATTTATACAATTCCATCTATTTCATTATTAGGGCTTTTAATCCCGCTTTCAGGAATAGGTAACACTACAGCCATTATTGCACTAACTATATATGGATTGTTACCAATAGTTAGAAGTACGTATACGGGAATTAAAAATATAAATCCATCAATTATTGAAGCAGCTCATGGAATGGGAAGTACAAGGTTTCAAATATTGTACAAAATAAAATTACCTCTAGCAGTTCCAATAATTATGTCAGGATTAAGAAATATGGTAGTCATGACAATTGCTTTAACAGGTATAGCTTCATTTGTTGGTGCAGGAGGACTTGGAGTAGCAATATATAGAGGTATTACAACAAACAATGAAGCTATGACTATAGTTGGAAGTATATTAATTGCTATAGTTGCATTAGGCTCAGATTCTATACTTGGAGTTATAGAGAAGTCTATAAATAAAAAAAGAAATAAAAAGTATAAGGGTAAAAGAAAAATAAGCTATATTTTATTTTTTATAGTAATAATAGGGATAGCAATAACTTCATTATTAAGTATTAAAAATGAAAAAGATACTATAAAGATTGCTACAAAACCAATGACTGAACAACATATTATTGGTGAAATGATGAAAATATTATTGGAAGAAGAAACTGATTTAAAAGTTGAATTAACTCAAGGTGTTGGTGGCGGGACTTCAAATATTCAGCCAGCAATGGAAAAGGGTGAGTTTGATATATATCCAGAATACACAGGAACAGCATGGAATGATGTATTAAAAAAAGACGGTATATATAATGAGTCTATGTTTTCTCAGCTTGAAGATGAATATAAGGAAAAGTATAAATTTAAATGGGTTGGAAGCTATGGATTTAATAATACTTTTGGTTTAGCGGTAAGAAAAGAAGTAGCAGATAAATACAACATAAAAACATATTCAGACTTGGCAAAATACTCTAAGAACCTAACATTTGGTGCAGAATATGACTTCTATGAAAGAAAAGATGGTTTTGAGGCTTTAAGTAAAGCTTATGGACTTGAGTTCAAGAAAAATATAGAGCTAGATATAGGACTTAAATATAAGGCTATAAAAAATAAGGATATTGATGTTATGAACATATTCACAACAGATGGTCAATTAAATACATCAGATATAGTTGTACTTAAAGATGATAAAGAATTTTATCCATCATATATGTGTGAAAATGTGGTTAGGGAAGAAGTTATAGATAAATATCCTCAGATAGAAGAGGTTTTACTAAAATTAAATAATCAAATTAATGATACAGAAATGTCCAAGTTAAATTATGATGTAGAAATTGAGGGTAAAGATCCAAAAGAAGTTGCTAAAGGATTTTTAACTGAAAAAGGATTAATAAAATAGGAGGATTATTATGAGTAATAATGTAATTATAGAAATGAGAAATATTAAGAAGACTTATGATAATAAGAATATTATTAAAGATCTGAGTCTTAATATTAATAAAGGCGAATTTATTACTGTAATAGGAAGTTCTGGGTGTGGAAAAACAACCATGTTAAAGATGATAAATGGGCTTAACACACCTAATGATGGTGATATATTTATAAATGGAAATAACATAAAAAATGAGAACATAATAGAGCTTAGAAGAAAGATAGGATATTCAATTCAAGGTAGTGCGCTATTTCCTCATATGACAATAGAAAAGAATATAGCTTATGTACCAAATTTAATTAACAATAAAAATAAAGAAAAAACAAAAAAATCTGTATTGGAATTAATAAAAACCGTGGGATTAGAAGAAAGTATATTAACTAGGTATCCAGAACAGCTATCAGGAGGTCAACAGCAGAGAGTAGGTATTGCAAGAGCATTAGCAGCACAACCTGAAATATTACTAATGGATGAGCCTTTTGGTGCAGTAGATGAAATAACAAGAAAACAACTACAAGAAGAGATTGTTAGGATTCACAAGGAATTAGGAGTTACTATAATTTTTATAACGCATGATATAAAAGAAGCCTTAAACCTTGGGACTAGAGTATTAGTTATGGATAAAGGCGAAATTGTTCAATTTGATAAGCCTGAAATTATAAAAAATGATCCAACCAATGATTTTGTTAGACAACTTGTGTCATAGTAATAGCAGGGTGTATACCATTGTGCTACTATTATACCAATAGGGCTAAAAGTGCAAAATAACTAAAAAATGGGGGTTAAGTATGAAAACTAATAGAGATAAGGTTGTTAAGTGGTCTGTACAAGGTAAGGTTCATCATCCTATAGGAGCGAATTATAGAATTGATCATAATGGAAAGCCTATGATTTTACCCGCTACAGGGGGAATATCTTATAATGTTAAAGTAGGAGACTCTGCTTTTGGTTGGGCAGGAGATCATGTGGAACCAGGAGTATCTATAAGAAATGAAGAGAAAATGGAAAATCAAGCTTTAATGACTTTTGCTTGTATAGGTAATGAAGCTAAAATAGTATCAGGTGATGCAAAAGGTAAAAAAGGGTATGTAACAGGTATGCATGGTGGTATAGATCATGTGATTATACACTTTGAAGATGCTGTACTAGAAGATTTAGCTATTGATGATAAGATTATGATTAAGGCTTATGGTCAAGGTTTAGCATTTGAAGAATTTGAAGGTGTTGATATAATGAGTATTGACCCTGATTTATTTGAAAAGATTGGTATAAAAGAAGTAGATGGTAAATTACAAGTTCCTGTTGTGGCTGTAGTTCCTTCTCATTTAATGGGTTCAGGAATTGGTTCAACAAATTCATATAGCGGTGATTATGATATTATTACTGATGATGTTGAAGAAATAAAAAATCTAGGTTTAGATAATTTAAAATTTGGTGATTTAGTTTTATTATCTGATTGTAACAATGTTTATGGAAGAGGATATTTAAAAGGAGCTGTAAGTGTAGGAGTAGTTGTTCACAGTGATTGTATAATAAATGGACATGGACCAGGAGTAACTACAATATTAGCAAGTAAAAAATCTATAATAGAGCCAATTATAGACGAAAATGCTAACATTAAAAACTATATGAATAAGTAGATAACATATCCACAAATAGCTATTAAAGTCATAGCATTTGTGGATATTTTTTTTAGTTTAGACAGCCACTATTTTCTATAAATAGTCATAGATTTTTAGTATGCTTTAATTTATATATGTGTTACTATATTAGGATGGGAATTTTACGGAAGGAGATATTGGGTATATGTTAATGACAAAAGACAGAAATTTTTATAAAACAATGTTAAGTATTGCACTTCCTATAGGAGTACAAAATCTTATTACATTTGCAGTAAGTATGGCAGACACTATAATGCTAGGCTCACTTGGCGAAGTTCAGCTATCAGCATCTTCAATAGGTAATAATTTATTCTTTATATTTATGGTATTAATGTTTGGTCTTGGTGGAGGAGCAAGTGTAATGTCCTCTCAATATTATGGAAAAAAAGATGTAGAATCTATCCACAAAATCATGTCAATAATGTACAGATTGTGTATAGTTATTACTCTTGTTTTTGTGGGTATCGCTGTATTTATCCCCAGACAGTTTATAAGTATTTTCACTACAGACCAAGCTGTTATAGAAGTTGGTATAAAGTATCTTAGAACGGTATCTATAGGATACATTTTTTATGCATTAACTAACTGTACAATAACTGTCCTTAGAACAGTAAAAACAGTTAAAATTTCTATGGTAGTGTATAGTATTTCATTAGTTGTAAATATATTTTTTAACTGGGTATTCATTTTTGGGAACTTAGGGGCTAGTTCTCTTGGGGTACAAGGTGCGGCAATAGGAACAGTTATTGCTAGAATTACTGAGTTTGTGATAGTTCTTATATTCATGTTGTGTTATGAAAGAAAAATACATCTTAAACTAAAGGACCTTATATCAGTAGATAAAGTAATGTTTAAAGATTTCGTTAAAAACTGCACACCAGTATTATTTAATGAATTATTCTGGGGCTTAGGTGCATCTATGATTTCAGTGGTTGTTGGTAGAATGGGGACTGAGGTTGTGGCAGCTAACAGTATAAACAACGTAGCTAATCAATTTGTTACTGTGTTTATATTTGGTATAGGTAGTGCGGCTTCTGTAATGATTGGTAATACTATAGGTGAAGGTGATTATGATAAGACTAAAGAGTATGCTTCGACTATAACAATTATGAGTTTAATAATGGGGATTATAGCAGCAGTCATAGTGTATACTATAAGACCATTTGTAGTAGAATTTTACAATGTTTCCCAAGAAACTAAGGATATTGCTATTCAAATTATGAGTGCAACTTCTATAATAGTAATATTCCAGTCGATGGCTGTAAATACTATGATGGGAATACTTAGAGGCGGCGGAGATAACAAGTTTGTTCTTATAAATGATGTTATTTATATGTGGTTATTTGCAATACCATTTGGATTTATAGGAGCATTTGTGTGGAAGCTACCAATTGTAATAGTATTTTTAATTATTAAAAGTGATGAAATATTAAAGACTATTGCAAGTATAATAAGAATTGGAAGTGGCAAATGGATTAATGATGTAACTAGAGAATTTGCTAAAGATTTTTAAAAGGAAGTGTACTATGGCAAATGATAAGATAGGTTCAAATTTAGCACAAGAAATTGTAAATGCAGTTAAGGAAGTTGTAGATAAAGATATCAACTTTATAGATAGAAATGGAATAATTATAGGAAGCACAGATAAGAATAGGCTAAATACATTTCATCAAGCTGGATATAAAGCAATAAGAAGCTTAACAAATATTACAGTTGAAGAAAATGATGAATATGAAGGAAGTAAAAAAGGAATCAACTACCCCATAAAAATAAATAACAATGCAATAGGGGCAATAGGAATAACTGGAGAGCCAAATGAAATAAGTAAATTTGGTTTTCTTGTTACGAAAATTACAGAAGTTTTTATTAAAGAGCAACAATTAAATTATAATCATGAGTTAGATAAACAAAGAATAAGTCATGTTTTAAAATCGCTTATATATAATGATATTGGAGATAGACCTGAAATAGAAAACATTTTAGAAGAATTCAATATATCTGTAAACCAAAAATTTGCTGTTGTTGTTATGAAAATAAATAAAGAAAATAAAAGTAGAGAAGTTGAAATAATAGAAAATGATATAAAAAGATTGTTTGATACTATAGGAAATATTTTTAAAGTTTATATTTATCCTAATGAATTTATTGCTTTAATAAATGAAGAAAGATATGAGAAGCTAAGACATATTTATATGGATATTCTTGGTAAGTACAAAGGTAGCTTATATGGAGGTATAGGGCGTTTGAAAACTCTTTATGAGACACATAAATCTTATCATGAAGCTAGGATTGCGCTTAAATACTCTACCAATAATGGAAAAATATTAACTTATATAGATGATCTAAAGTTAGAACTAATTTTAGAGAGTTTAGAGCCAGAAGTAAAAAACCAGTATATAAAAAAGATATTAAATGATTTAGATGAAGATGATATTAATTTATTAGAGACTTACTATAATAATGAAATGTCATTAAAGCAAACTTCAGAAGATTTGTTTATCCATAAGAATACATTGCAGTATAGATTAGAGAAAATAAATCAAAAGTGTGGATTAAATCCAAGGAATTTTAATGATTCGGTAATATTATACTTGGCAATAAAAATAAAGTTTTCTATATAAACAACCCATAATCTTAAGTGTAAGTAAAGTTTAACAAACCTAAGATTATGGGTTTGCTTTGTTTTTTGTAAGAAATTAAACTGGCTAACGTTATCATAGAAAAATCAATGGTACATATACTAAAAAATAAATGGGAAAACATATTTATTTTGTTACACATAACATTTGATGACAAAAAGTGACATGATACAATATTATCAAAGGGAGGCGATGAATATGAAAATAGTAATTTCCATAGATTCATTAAAAGGAAGTTTATCTTCTATAGAGGCGGCAAACGCAATAAAGACAGGAATATTAAAAGTTGATAATAAAGCAGATATAACAATAATGCCATTAGCAGATGGTGGAGAAGGAACTGTAGAAGCCTTAGTAGAAGGCATGAACGGTGAAGAAAGAACAATATCGGTTACAGGACCAATAATAGATAAAGTAAATGCAACATACGGAATATTAAAAGATACAAATACAGCAATAATAGAAATGGCACAAGCATCAGGATTACCATTAGTTAAATCGGAACTAAGAAATCCTTTAAATACAACAACTTATGGGGTTGGAGAAATAATAAAAGAAGCAATAGAAAATGGTTGTAGAAACTTCATAGTAGGAATCGGAGGAAGTGCTACTAATGATGGTGGTATAGGAATGCTTCAAGCTTTAGGCTTTGAGTTCTATGATGAAAATAACAACTTATTAGGTTTAGGTGGAAAAGTATTAAACCAAGTAAAAAGTATAAAAGTAGATAATAGACTAAAAGAATTAGATGAATGTAACTTTAAAATAGCATGTGATGTTAATAATCCATTATTCGGATTAAATGGAGCGGCACATATATATGGACCTCAAAAAGGAGCTACACCAGAAATAGTTGAAGAATTAGATAAAGGTTTAATAAACTTTGCAGAAGTTGTTAAGAAAGACTTAGGAAAAGACATTGCTAATGTTTCTGGAGTTGGAGCAGCAGGTGGACTTGGGTTTGGATTCTTAGCATTCTTAAATGCAAAATTAGAGTCAGGAATAAAAATAATATTAGAAGAAATCAAATTAGAAGAGGTTGTTAAAGGTGCGGACTTTGTTATAACTGGTGAAGGTAGATTAGACAATCAAACAGCTATGGGTAAAGCACCAATAGGAGTAGCTAAGCTTGCTAAAAAACATGGAGCAAAGGTTATAGCAATAGCAGGATGTACAACTGAAGATGCAGTCAAGTGTAATGAGGAAGGTATAGATGCATATTTCTCAATAGTGAATCGATCAATGTCTCTAGAAGAAGCTATGGACAAGGAAAATGCAACAAATAATATGATAGAAACTACTACTCAAATATTTAACTTAATAAAAATAATGAAATAGTTATTAAAAATATAGAGATACTGGTGAATAAAATTACAATTAGGAATTTTAATGGAGAAAACACGATAAATTTAAAATACAAATGATGAGGTGACATTAAAATGGATGTACAAATAACAACACTAGGAGCATTACTAGGTCTAGCAGTAGCAATCATATTAATAATTAAGAAAATACACCCGGCATACAGTTTAATATTAGGTGCTGTAGTAGGTGGATTAGTAGGTGGAGCTGGACTTACAGGAACAGTAGATGTAATGATAGACGGAGCAAAAGGAATTATGCCCGCAATACTTCGTATAGTAACATCTGGAGTTTTGGCAGGAGTGCTTATCCAGACTGGAGCAGCAGCTAAGATTGCAGATCAAATAATTAAAACACTAGGTGAGAAAAGAGCTTTATTCGCATTAGCACTTTCAACAATGATTTTAACAGCAGTTGGCGTTTTCGTAGACGTTGCTGTTATAACTGTTGCACCTATAGCTTTAGCAATAGGGAAAAAATTAGGTTATTCACCAATGATAATACTTTTAGCTATGATAGGTGGAGGTAAAGCAGGTAACATAATATCTCCTAACCCTAACACAATATCAGCAGCAGAAAACTTTGGAGTAGATTTATCTTCTCTAATGGCAGCAAACGTAATACCAGCTTTAGTTGGTTTAACAGTAACAGTAATATTAGCTACAATATTAGCTAAAAAACATGTAGGTGAAAAAATAGAAGATGCAGTAGATAGCACAGAAAAAACAGAATTACCATCATTCTTTGCTTCAATAATAGGTCCTATAGTTGCAATATTATTATTAGCACTTAGACCAATAGCAGGAATAGCAATAGATCCACTTATAGCATTACCAGTTGGTGGAGTTGTTGGTGTAATAGCAATGGGTAAATTCAAGCATCTTAATGAATATATAACATTTGGACTTTCAAAAATGATGCCAGTAGCTATCCTTTTAATAGGAACAGGTACAGTTGCAGGAATAATAAAAGCATCAACACTACAAGTAACAACGATAGAACTGCTTAATGCAATGAACATGCCAGCATTCTTATTAGCTCCAATATCAGGGATACTAATGTCTGCGGCAACAGCTTCAACAACATCAGGAGCAACAATAGCTTCAGCTACATTTGCACCAGCTATATTAGGTGTTGGAGTTTCTCCAATAGCAGGAGCAGCAATGGTACATGCAGGTGCAACAGTGCTTGATCATTTACCACACGGTTCATTCTTCCATGCAACAGCAGGATCAGTAAATATGACAATAAGCCAACGTTTAAAATTAATACCATATGAAAGTTTAATAGGTCTTTCAATGACAATAGTATCTACTATCATGTGGGGAGTAATAATGTAATTAGATTAGGACAACATAAGAATAAACTAATATAAGAAGCTTAGGAGATTTTGACATGCTAGATAAATTAAAAAGAACAAAAATAGTTTGTACACTAGGACCAGCATCAGATAAAGAAGAAACATTAACGCAATTAGTTAAAAATGGATTAAATGTATGTAGGTTTAACTTCTCTCATGGTTCACATGAAGAGCACAAAGAAAGAATGGATTTAGTTAAAAAAGTTAGAAATGATTTAGGACAATCAGTAGCTATATTATTAGATACAAAAGGTCCAGAAATAAGAACAGGAAACTTTGATGCACCAGAAGTTTTATTAGAAGAAGGTCATAAATTCACTATAACAATGAAAGACGTTATGGGAAGTAAAGGTATATGCACAGTAAGCTACAAAGGTCTTGCAGAAGACGTTGTAAAAGGTGACACTATACTAATAGATGATGGTTTAGTTGGACTTAGAGTAGATGAAGTCAATGGTGAAGATATTCACTGTACAGTAGAAAACTCAGGAATAGTTAAAAATCACAAAGGAGTTAATGTTCCAGGTGTAAAAATAAACTTACCAGCTTTAACGGATAAAGACGTAAGTGATATAGAGTTTGGTATATCTCAAGGTATAGATTATATAGCAGCATCGTTTGTTAGAAAAGCATCTGATGTATTAGCTATAAGAGAAATATTAGAAAACAACAATGCTACACATATACAAATAATATCTAAAATAGAAAACCAAGAAGGTTTAGATAATATAGATGAAATAATAAACGTATCAGACGGTATAATGGTTGCTAGAGGTGACTTAGGTGTTGAAATACCAACAGAAGAAGTACCGATAGCTCAAAAAATGATGATACAAAAATGTAACGAAGTAGGTAAACCAGTAATAACAGCTACTCAAATGTTAGATTCTATGATGAGAAATCCTAGACCTACAAGAGCTGAAGTTACAGACGTTGCAAATGCAATATATGATGGAACAGATGCAATAATGTTATCAGGTGAAACTGCAGCAGGTAAATATCCAGTAGAAGCTGTTAAAACTATGGCTACAATAGCTAAGAGAACAGAAGAAACATTAAACTACAATGATTTATTAAAGAAGAAACATATAACTGAAATGAATGTAACAAATGCTATAAGTAAAGCTACTTGTACTACAGCTATAGATTTAGGGGCAGCTTCAATAATAACATTTACTTCTTCAGGGCATACAGCTAGAATGGTATCTAAGTTTAGACCACAGTGTCCAATAATAGCAACTACTCAAGATGAAGGTGTTATGAGAAGATTAGCTTTAACATGGGGAGTATACCCTGTTAAGACTTCAAATGTAGGTACTATTGATGAAGTAATAGAAAAGTCTATAGAAGCAGTTAAGAAAATGAATTATGTGCAAGATGGAGATTTAGTTGTTGTAAGTGCTGGAGTACCAGTAGGAGTAACAGGAACAACAAACTTAATTAAAGTAGAAAACATATAGTTTTTCAGTAATCCACCGCTCCGGGGAAGGTATAATTCAACCTCCATGCAGACCAAACCCGCGTCTGCAAATGTCGGATTAAATTATACCATTCCCCTCCGCTGGGTTACTTGAAAAATCATATATTTTGAAATATATGGAGAAGGGCATAAGGCGCCGAAGGCGAAAAACCGTAGGTTAATAGTTAGAAGTTAGATAAATAAGTTGAAATATATATAAATTTTAAAGAAAATTATTGAAGAAAGATCGTTTTGAGAGGAGATATTATTATGTCAGTTATCGAATTAGTATATGCTAGAGAAGTATTAGACTCAAGAGGAAACCCAACTGTAGAAGTTGAGGTAGTATTAGAAAGCGGAGTAACAGGTAGAGCTATAGTACCATCAGGTGCTTCAACAGGAGCTTTTGAAGCTGTTGAATTAAGAGACGGAGATAAAGGAAGATACTTAGGAAAAGGTGTTGAAAAAGCTGTTGCTAACGTAGAAGAAATAGCTGAAGCAATAGAAGGAATGGATGCTACTGACCAACCTGCTATAGATGCTGTTATGATAGAATTAGACGGAACTCCAAACAAAGGAAGATTAGGAGCTAACGCTATATTAGGTGTTTCTATGGCTGTTGCTAGAGCTGCTGCTGAAGAATTAGGATTACCATTATTCCAATACATAGGTGGAGTTAACGCTAAGCAATTACCAGTTCCAATGATGAACATAATAAACGGTGGAGAACATGCTGATAACAACGTGGACGTTCAAGAGTTCATGATATTACCAGTTGGAGCACCAACATTTAGAGAAGCTTTAAGAATGGGTGCAGAAGTATTCCACTCTTTAAAGAACGTATTAGCTGAAAATGGATTAGCTTGCGGTGTAGGTGACGAAGGTGGATTCGCTCCAAACTTATCATCAAACAGAGCTGCTTTAGAATTAATAGTTGATGCTATATCTAAAGCTGGATATGAGCCAGGAAAAGACGTTATGTTAGGATTAGACGTTGCTGCTACAGAAATGTACAACAAAGAAACTAAGAAATACGTTTTAGCTGGAGAAGGTAAAGAATTAACTGCTGAAGAAATGGTTGATTTATACGAAGATTGGTCAAACAACTTCCCAATAATAACAATAGAAGACGGTTTAGATGAAGAAGACTGGGCTGGATGGAAAGTATTAACTGAAAGATTAGGAAACAAGTTACAATTAGTTGGAGACGATTTATTCGTTACTAACACTGAAAGATTAGAAAGAGGAATAGAAGCTGGTGTAGGTAACTCTATATTAGTTAAAGTTAACCAAATAGGTACAATAACTGAAACTTTAGATGCTATAGAAATGGCTAAGAGAGCTGGATACACTGCAGTTATATCTCATAGATCAGGAGAAACAGAAGATACTACTATAGCTGACTTAGCTGTAGCTGTAAATGCTGGACAAATAAAGACTGGTGCTCCATCAAGAACTGATAGAGTTGCTAAGTACAACCAATTATTAAGAATAGAAGAAATGGTTGGAGAATCTGCTAGATACTGTGGATTAAAATCATTCTACAACTTAAAGAAGTAATTAAATAGAGAGGCTTTTGCAAAACGGAAATTCGTGAGGTAATCGTCGCTCGACATGAAAAAAGTGAGTTCATCTCCATACAAGCCAAAGTCGGGCTTGCAAATGGAATATGACCTCACTTTTTTTCATGTCTTCGCTGGATTACCTCACGAATTTCTTATCGTTTTAGGAGAAGCCTCTTTTTTATGGGTGGGGCAAATAAAATATTTAGAATGATGGTGGAGTAACTGCGAATATTACTTCACATTCTTCATCGGTTGTATTTATCCATTTGTGGTTTGTATGAGATGGTATTATCACGCTATCACCACAGTTTAAGTTTAATATATCATTAGCTAATTCAAGATTTACGCTACCTTTAGTTACATAGGCAACTTCTTCACCTTTATGGCTATACATTTCTTCTGATGAAGATGATTTTGCAGGTACTTTCATTAGCATGAACTCTATACTTGCGTTTAGTGTTGGAGTTAGTAACTCGTATGTAAAGTTATCACTTTCTGGGAATATCATTTTTTTACGGTTATCACTTCTAACAACTAAGCTTTCACTTGGCACGTCTTGTATAAAGAAGTTAAATAACTGTACATCTAGAGCATGCGATAATTGTTTAAGCGTGTTTAATGATGGATTAGCAGTCCCCTTTTCTATTTGGCTAAGTAGAGAAGGTGTTACCCCTGCTAAAGCTGCTAAGTCTTTTATCGTTAAGTTTTTTTCTTTTCTATATTTTGATATATTTTCAGATATATTCAATTCGCTCATTATTTTATCCCTTCCGTTTATAGTATCTTATATCCATTATCACCTAAATAATTATATCAATATACTATAGTTTTATCAAATTAATTAAATTATATTTAATATTTTTACTATAAAATAAAAAATATTTATTATCAAAGTTTAGGAATAATTATAATATTAATTGTTAAATATAGGTTAATAAAAGGATTTTGCACAACCAATTAAAATACATATATAGTATAATTTATACAGAAGTACAAAATTTCTTAATTATCGGGGGATAAAGTATGAGATATTATGATATTTATAAGTTAGTTAAGTCAGAGGATTTAAACCATCATGGAACTTTGTTTGCAGGAAGAATGGCAGAGTGGTTTGTGGAAAGTTGTTTTATAACTGCAGCAAATGAATATAAGCATCCAGAAAATCTGGTTTGCCTTAAGTTACATGAGCTAAGGTTTACTACACCTGTAAAAAAGGGAACTATAATAAATATTAAATCAAAAATACTTAAGGCTGGAAAAACAAGTATTGTTGTATATGGAAAAGTAACAAGAAATGATGATGATAAAATATTAGTGGAAGGATTTCTTACTTTTGTTTGTGTTGATGAAGATGGTAAAAAAATGCCTCATAATTTAATAGTAGAAGGGCCTTCAACACAAGAAGATATAGAAATAATAAATAAATTTGAAGCAGTAAGATAATAATATTATTAGAGGTAGATTTTGGAGTGTACACCTTGAATTAACTATGTCAATGTGATAAACTGAAGTGTAAATTAAAATTGACAAGATTTTATTTAGGAGGGTTACAATGAGCGGTTTCTTAATGGGATTACAAATGGTACTAGCAATAGTACTTATAGTTACTGTTATGGGCCAAGACTCTAAAAGCGCTGTTCCTACAGAATACGGTGGAGAAGGTAGCCAAAGCTACTTCAAGCCAAAGGGCAAGGAAGCTTTTCTTGGTAGAGTAACTAAGATAACATCAGTATTATTCTTCTTAAATGCTATGGCATTACTTTTAATGAAATAGTAATACATATTAAATAACAGGCCATTATTTAATAATATAAGAATAATATAGTTTAAAAATTAAATTTAATTTTTAAAATATTACTTTTACAGTAATAAAAACAGCCTTTTATTGTGGCTGTTTTTTTATTTGTCAAATTTGAATCCTTGAGTAAAATTTATAGATAAAACTACAAAATAATAAAATAAAAAATAATTAAAATAAAAATGAACTTTTTACAAATTTAGGTGTCTTAGTTATAGGAAGTAAAGTAAGGGGGAGCGTAAGGACTTTGAATGAAAAAGAGCTTTTAAATAAAGCGAAAGAAGGAAATAGACATTGTCTTAATATGCTACTACAAGATAATTATAAAATGGTTTATGGATTTTTAATAAAATTAACTGGGGATGTAGATTTAGCAGAAGATCTAGTTCAAGAAACTCTTTTGAAAGCATCTTTAAGCATAAATAAGTTTAGAGGGGATTGTAAATTTTCTAGTTATTTAATACAGATAGCTATTAATATACATAAGAATTACCTTAGGAAAAACAAATCAAGATTAGATTATGATAACTTAGAAATCAATTTTGGATATGATGGTGAAAAAGAAATTATAGATTACCTAAAGCTTAAAGAAGCTATTAAACATCTTGAAAACATGCCTTATGAAAAGCGAATATCTTTTATTCTTAAGCATTATTATGGATATTCAATAGAAGAAATCTCTAAGATATTAGAAGTATCTGAAGGTACTACTAAATCTAGAATTCATAACACTATAAAAAAATTAAGAGAATTATTAAGCTAGTAGGAGGTTATAAAAAGTGAATTATTTAAATGATGATAATTTAGAAGAATTAGGACTTATAAAAGAGATAAATACCTTAGAGATAGTAAAAGAAGCACAACAAATAAAAGAGAAAAGAAATAAGAAATTATTATTTATATTATTTGCAGCAATGATAGTAGTTGCTTTTATAGGCCAATTATTATTTACATTACTATTTGGTGGAATTAGATTTATGAGAATCGGAATTTCAATATATGTATTTATTTCAGTAGTAGTGGCATTAGTATTAATTGATAAGGGAGAGAAGAGTCTATGTTAATAAATAATACGAATTTAATAATAATGTTTATTATATTGTTTTCAGTTTTAGCATTTGGTGTAGGTCAGGTTGTATGGATATATTTAGATAGTAGAAAAAGAGGAGATAAGTTTGGCATATTATGGGCTATATTCGCGCTTACACCATTATTTATTCCTATGATTTTACCATTACCTTTAATAGTATACTTATTGGTTACTAGAGCTTTTTCAGCAAAATGTAGTAACTGTAATACTAGAATATCTGGTAGCTTTTTAGCATGTCCAAACTGTGGAGTGAATTTAAAAGAAAAGTGTAATAGTTGTGGTAGAGCGTTAAAGGAAGAATGGAATTACTGTCCATACTGTAATGACAAAATAAAGAGGGGAAATATAAAGGATGAATATACTAAAGAAATATAAAAAAGTATTTATAGGAATAGCCATAGGGGCTGCATGTTTAGCTGCAATACCAATAGCAATAACATATATGGTTATAAATTCGAATATAGGAATTGAAGAAGGGGATAGTGTCGAGGTTATACAAGAAAAAATTAACTCATACTTTGAAGGCAATGGGCTTACTGAAGATATTATAAATTCAATGAGGAACAAAACTACAGGTGACTTTAATTTATACACTTTAAATCCAAATAGTGATTCTTACAATGAAATAGAATCAAAGATGGGAATGATGCTTTCTAGTGCAATGGAGTTAAACAGACTAGAAGAAGGGAAAAAATATAACATAAAAGTATACTCTGATTTCTATGAAGGTGAAAATAAAATTAGCACAGAAGAACTAATGTCTAAAGATATAGTGGGAAGTGATAAATTTCATATAATCTATGGTGATAAATTTATGAATGGAGGAAGTAAAAGAGATACAACCTTATATTTTGTACAAAATAAAGAGTTAGTTGATACTTTAAATTATTATATACCTACAAATTATAATGAGTGCGGAACCACAGTAGATGCAGATTTTAATATAAATGAAGATATACCTATGATGTCATTTACTAGGGGATATAAGGTTGACGGTAAGTATAAAACTTATTCGCCAGCGCTACATAAAGATAAATTAAAAGCAGAAGAATCTATACAAAAGAATTTAAGTAAAAATGAAAAGATGGTTATATTAAGATTAGAAGTTAATGAGATATTATAACTGTAGGTAAGGTATTTTAATTGTATATTTAAGTTAAATTTAGTAGTAAGATTGATAAAGTTTAACGATTGATTTAAGATTAATTAAGAGGGGGGAAGGTATATCTTGAATAATAAATTGAAAGAAGAAATTATAGACTGGATAAAAACTATATGTATGGCAGGTGCTATTGCTATGGCAATAACTTTAGTAGCCCAACCTACAGTTGTTAGTGGACAATCGATGTATCCTACATTGGAAAATAAGGATTACTTAATAGTGAATAAGTTATCTTATAATAAGCATACTCCAGAGAGAGGGGACGTTATAGTATTTAAAACTGAATTAATAGATAATAAAACTAACGAGAAAAAGAATCTAGTAAAAAGGGTAATAGCGTTACCAGGAGAGCATTTAATTATTAAGGATAGCAATGTTTATATAAATGGGGAACTACTTAATGAGGAATACTTAAGTGATGTACATACAGATGGGAATATTGATATTGTAGTACCTGATAATCAAGTATTCACTATGGGTGATAATAGAGAGTATAGTGATGATAGTAGAAAATCATATATTGGAACTATAGAATTAGATGACATTGTTGGTAAGGTTGCCTTAAGAGCTTTTCCATTTGATAAAATAGGGTCAGTAGAATAAAAAGATCGTAGATAGCTAAATTATAAGTTATCTACGATTTTTTACTAAATTAAAGCCAATGTTTTTAAAACAAATATCCACAAGAATACTGTAAGTACAGATAATCCTGAGGTAAATACCACTATTTGACCTGCAAGTTCGCTATCAGCATCCATTTGCTGTGCCATGGTAAATGATGAAACAGCTGTTGGAGCGGACCACATAATAAGTAAACAAGCAAGTTCTACACCTCTAAACCCAAAGCTTACTGCAAGAGGAACAAATATTGATGGTACTATAATAAGTCTACCAAATACAGTTATAATTAATGGCTTTATGTAGTTCTTGTAAGAGCTAAATTTAAAAGATCCACCAAGTAATATAAGTGAAAGTGGAGTAGCAATTTTTGAAACATCATTAACTGTTTTTTCAATAGGTGTAGGAAGTTTTATCCCTAGAAATAAAAATATAAGACCTAATGCTGAAGCTATAATAAGAGGATTAGTTATTACACCTTTTATTATATTTTTTACGTTTATTTTACCACCTCTGAAGATTTCAAGAGAGCATACTGCAAGCATATTAAAGACTGGTACTACTACTGCGATTAATAAAGAGGTAACACCTGAGTAACCTTCTCCAAATAAAGAAACTATTACAGGAATTCCAAATATAACAAAGTTACTTCTGAAGATACCTTGTATAATTACTCCACGCTTTGAATTATCTTTTTCTATTATAGGAATTAATAAGCACAATATAGAGAAAGTAATAATTATAGATATAGCTGCAAAACTTATAAGCTGAGGATTAAATACGCCGCTTAAATCTGTTTTATACACATTATAGAATAATAATGTAGGTAAAAATATTTTAAAAGTTATACTGTTCATAGACTTAAGTGTAACTTCATCAAACATATTTATTTTCTTGATTCCATATCCAAGAATCATCATTAAAAATAGAGGTAGGACTACATTAAAAGATAATATTAAATTTTCCATAAACTCAGATCACCACGTTTCTATAGATTAGTTATAAGTAATAAAGAATATTTTTCCAACTAATATTAAGTATATTTAAAAAGTATTGAAATGACAATTATATGTAGGCATTTTATATAGAATAAACACTTAAAAGACAATTAATAAAAGTGTGTTTTTATCATATATTAAAGAATATATTTACAGAATTGTAATAGAAAAAATTAGCAAAAACACTATTAATAAATAAATAAAGGTATATAATTAAAGTATCAGAAAAATATATACACAATAAGGGATTTTAAGGGAGGAAGATTATGAAACTAAAAATAGGAATACTAGTTGCGATGTTAAGTATGATGTTAGTTGGATGTACAAATGAGGTAACTAAAGATCCACAAGATAATACTTCAAATGGTAATGAGGTTCAAGAAAATACAGGGTCAGAAAACGAAAAAGAAGATGGTAATAAAGATAACGAAAATCAAGCAAATGAAAGTACTAAAGAAGGAAAGACTATAGATTTTAAAATATACACACTTGATGTTGATGACACAGAAAAAATAAAAGAGTTTGAGACTATAAAATTAAAAGAAGACAGTACTGTAGAAGAAAAAATAAAAGAATTATGTGCTGCTTTAGAAAAAGATTACTTTAAAGATGAAAATGCTAAAATAGTATTTAAATCAATTGATGAAAAGAATATAGCTACTATAGATTTAGTTAACCAAGAAGCGTGGAATCAACACTTCCAAGGATCTACTGGAGGTATGATATCTCATGACACTATAATAGAGACTTTACTTCAAAAAGAGTATAGTGGAAAATGGATAGATGGATTAAATGTTCTTGTAGATGGCACAAGTGAAGAGCTATTTGAACATGCACCGTTTATAGGAACTTACCACAGAAATAAATAACATTATAAGCTTGAGGCTATCTCAGATGAGGATTTATACGGAATTTTTACCATAGGGAGTAGGTAATTGATTCTAAAAATTACATCTGAGATAGCCTTTATTCGTAAAAATCTAAAAAATATCGAAACATGAAAAAAAATTACATTGAATTGCGTTGACACTGAAAACGTTTTGGGGTAATATGTACTTAAGACAAGAAACGACATATAAAATTAATTTCAATATATATTATGGGAGTGAATTATTATGGTAAAAAATGAAGCAACAGTAATAAATAAAACAGGAATACATGCTAGACCGGCAAGCGTTTTAATAAAGAAGGCGACTACTTATAAGTCAGATATATTCTTTACTGTGAATGGAACAAGAGTAAATGGAAAAAGTATGTTAGGTGTACTTGGATTAGCAGCATCTCAAGGTTCTGTTATAGAAGTAGAAGCTAACGGTGAAGATGAAGCTGTAGCAGCTCAAGAATTAGCAAACTTCATAGCTACATTTGAAGAATAAGAATCACTTGGAGGATAATATAATGGATCAAAATTTAGAAATGATAATATTTGAAATAATAGGTCACGCTGGAAATGCTAGAGGATTCGTATATGAAGCTTTAGATAAGGCAAATGAAGGTGACTATGAAGGTGCTGAAAAGGCTTTAAAAGAAGCGGATGATGCATTACATGAAGCTCACAAGGTTCAAACTGGAATAATCCAAGCTGAAGCTAGAGGAGAAAAAACAGAATTATCAGTACTATTTGTACATGCTCAAGATCATTTAATGACAGCTATAGAAGCTAGAAACTTAGTTGAGCACATAATAAAATTACACAAGAAAATAGACGCTAAGTAATTTGATATATTAATAATATACGCCTTGTGCAATGATGTACAAGGCGTTTTTGTTACAAAATAATTATATAATTAAGGGATGGTAGTTATGTATAGTGTAGGGTTAATGTCGGGAACTTCTTTAGACGGAATAGATGCTGTACTTGCTGAAATTAGTGGAAGCGGGTTAGATACTAAAATAAAGCAAATAGAATTTATAACTTTAGAAATTCCAAAAGATATAAAAGAAGAGATAAGAAACTGTTGTGTAGAAGAAAAATCAAGTGTTGATATAATATGTAGTTTAAACTTTAAAATAGGATATTTATTCAGTCAGGCTGTAAAGGAAGTATGTAAAAAAGCTAACTTTAATATAGAAGATTTAGATTTTATTGCTTCTCATGGGCAAACTATATTCCATATACCAAGAGGTTATAATAATTTAATACCTTCAACTCTTCAAATAGGAGAACCAGCGGTAATAGCTTATGAAACTAAGACAAAGGTAATATCTAATTTTAGAACAATGGATATGGCTGCAGGTGGAGAAGGTGCACCACTAGTTCCTTATAGTGAATTTTTATTGTATGGGAATAATAATAAAAACATAGCTCTTCAAAATATTGGAGGAATAGGAAATGTTACAGTAATACCTAATACTAGTAATATAGATGATGTTTTTGCTTTTGATACAGGCCCAGGCAATATGATAATTGATGAGGTATGCCAAAGATTATTTAATAAGAAGTATGATGAAAATGGATACTTTGCATCTAAAGGTAAGATAAATGAAGAAATGTTAAAAGACTTAATGAGTCATGAATATATAAATCAACCACCACCAAAAAGTACAGGAAGAGAAGTTTTTGGACAAGTGTATGTAGATAATATGCTTAATAAATATAAGAATGTAGATAAACATGATTTAATAGCAACAGTAACTATGTTTACTGCAAGAACTATATGTGATAACTATAAAAACTTCGTAATTCCAAATGTTAATATAGATACCTTATTAGTAGGTGGGGGAGGAGCTCATAATAAAACTTTAATGGGGTATTTAAAAGAGCTACTTCCAGGAGTTGAAGTATTAACACAAGATGAATATGGATATTCTTCAGATGCAAAGGAAGCTTTAGCATTTGTAATATTAGGAAATGAGACATTAAATAATTCATTCTCAAATGTAGTATCTGCTACAGGAGCTAAAAACAAAGTTATTTTAGGGAATATAACACCTAATCCTTTTGGAGGTAAATAGAGATGTCTAAAAACAATAAAAAGAAGAAAAAAAATAAAAATAGCAATTATCAAAACACTAAGAGTGGGCAAAATTCACCTAATGTAAAAAAAGAGATAGAAAAAACACAAAAAACGGATTATAACATACCTACAATAAGTTTTAAAAGTGGAATGATATTAATGGCTTCTGCTGCTATAGCTACTTTAGTACTTCCATACTTATTATCATTAGTAGGAGTAGATTTTGGACTAGGGGCAATTATAGGTAACGTATTAATTACATCATTTGCAGTAGCATATACAAGATACTTCGTTGAGACAAAGAGAGGATTCTGTTTTGGCTTCTGGAGATTATATGTATTATTCGCAATTTCATTTGCAATTATAGGATGGTTCTGGGTTTACAAAGGGGTATATCTTTAGATTATAAAGGCTATTTCATAGAAATATGAGATAGTCTTTTTTTATGAGAACTGTAGTGTTGAAATAATTTGCGATAGTCTATGAAAATAAATTACAAATAAAAACAAAAAATATGAAAAAAAATTAGAAAAATATGGACAAAAAAGGAAAACGTTACTATAATATTGAGTACGGCAGTATAATTGTAAAAAAATTACGACTATTTAAACTGAGGGGGAAATTATGATTAAAAGAAAAAGAGTAATTGGACTATTAGCAGGTATTATGGCTTTACAAATGGCTATACCAGTAAGTGCTTTAGGGGAAGAAGCACCATTATACAAATATAAAAGTGAAAACACACCTATATATATGTATAACCATGAGCAATATGGACAAGGTGAACAAGTATATGTTCCGACTCAATTCGAAAACAAAAAAGAAGAACACAGAGCAACTTGGGTATCTACAGTAAGTAATATAGATTTCCCAAAAGTAAGCAGTGAAAAAGAGTTTAGAGAAAAGTTCCAAGATGTTGTAAATAAGTGTAAAGACTATGGATTAAATGCAGTAATTTTCCAAGTTAGACCAATGCTAGATGCATGGTATCAATCAGAAATAAACCCGTCTTCTGAATTTATCGATGGTAAACAAGGAGGGCAACTTAGTTTTGACCCGTTAGAAATAGCGGTAGAGCTTACTCATGAAGCTGGTATGGAGCTACATGCTTGGTTTAATCCATATAGAGTAACCAATAGTACTACAGATTATAGATCTAAAGATGAAAAGTTAGCTGGATTAGATGAGATGAACTTTGCAAAGCAAAATCCAGACTTAGTTTACGAGTTTGCAAACAAACTATTCTTAGATCCGGGGAGACCGGAGGTTGTACAACATGTAACAGATTCTATAAGTGAAGTAATAGAAAAGTATGATGTAGATGCAATACATTTCGATGACTATTTCTACCCATACAAGACTACATATAACAAAGTTCAAAAAGATGAAAATGGTAACATAATTAAAGATGAAAATGGAAATGTAGTTACGGAAAGAGTAACTGAGACAATGAGAGATAGATTAGATCTTGATACATCTACATTTGAAAACTTCAACAGAGGATTTGATGATGTTCATGAGTGGAGAGAAGATAACATAAATACTTTAGTTAAATCAATAGACAAGACTATAGAGAATCATAACAAAAAAACAGGGGATGCAGTACAATTTGGTATAAGTCCTTTTGGTATATGGGATCATAAAGCTAAAAATGAAGAAGGTTCGTATACTCCAACAACATCTACTGCTAGCCTAGATGACTATGTTGACACAAGAGCCTGGGCTCAAAATGAGTGGATTGATTATCTTACGCCTCAAATATACTGGCAGTTTGACCAACCGGCAGCTCCATATGGAGAACTAGTTCAGTGGTGGGATAAGCAATTTGAAGGAGTAGAAGAATCGCATCTTTATATAGGACATCCTAACTATAAGATAATAGAAAATAGTGCTATAGACTTTGAAAACCCAGATGAAATACCAGCTCAACTTAGATTTAATCAAAAATATTCAAAGGTTAAGGGAAGTGCATTTTTCTCATTCAACAAAATTGATGAAACAATAAATCATGGTAAACCATCATTAATGAGAGAAAGTTATGAAGAAATGGGTGACTTAGAAAAGAGAATAAGTGTATATGACTTAGCTTATGATAGAAATCCTATTAAACACCAAGCTAATGAAATAATAAAAGGATACTATGATGTAATGGCATTACCACCAGCTAAGCCATGGTTAGATCAAAAAGAAACAAAGCCTGTGGTTAATGTTAAAGCTACAAAAGCTGGAGAAAGTACAAAGTTAACATGGAATGATAATAAAAATAATGATACACAGTTCTATGTAGTATATAGACAAGAAGGAAATACTGTAGATACAACAGATCCTAAAAATATACTAGATATAATCCCTGTGGTAGATGGATTACATCAATCATTTAAGGATAAAAATTCAGAAAATGGAAAACAATATACATATGCAGTATCTATATTAGATAAAGCTAAAGTAGAATCAAAAGCTGTAGTTGCTAAATTAAAATAAATATCTTTATTATTTTAGGAATCTAAACTAGATATTTTGATTTGAAAGGGAATGCCGAATACATATGCGAAAAAAAATTACAAAAAGTTTCATAAAAAATGAAAAAATATATGAAAAGGTATTCCTTTAAATAAAAATACATGCTATAATGAGTTTAAAGAAATACAAATACAGGAGGAAATATAGATGAGAGTATTATTTGTTTGTTCAGCAGGTATGTCAAGTACAATAGCGGTAAATGCACTAAAGAAAGAGGGAGCTAAAAACGGATTAGAAATAGATGTTTTAGCAGTTGGAACTCAAGAGTTTGAAAATGAAGTACAAAACGGATGGGATGTTGCAATGGTAGCTCCACAAGTTAGACATAGATTTGATTACTTAAAAGGATTTGCTGATGAAGCTGGTGTACCATGTGCATTAATACAACCACAAGCTTACAGCCCATTAGGTGGACCAAAATTATTAAAGCAAGTTCAAGAATTATTAGCTAAGTAATAATTGAAAAATTATTACAAGGGTATTTTTAAAGGTTGCAATAGTAACAAAAATATAAAAATATTTAAATAGGGAGAGAAGATGATGTTAGATAAGTTTACAGAGTTTTTAGACACTAAATTGTCAACTCCTATGGCTAAGTTGGCGGAACAACGTCACCTAAGAGCTGTAAGAGACGGAATCGTAGCTTCATTACCACTTATAATAGTTGGTTCATTTTTCTTAATCGTGGCATTCCCTCCATTACCAGAGGCGTGGGGAATAACTCAATTTTTAAAAGCAAATGCAGGTACAATACTATTACCATATAGAATGACGTTCTTTATTATTTCTATTTATTCTACCTTTGGTATAGGTTATAGTTTGGCCAAGTCATATAAGTTAGACGGATTAACGGGAGGGATATTAGCAACAGCTACATTCCTATTAACAATAGTTCTGACTGCTATAGGTGGACTTACACCTGATTTATTAGAGATAGTTGAAAAAAGCCCAGAGCTTTTAGCTTGGTATAATTCAGTTCCTCAAGGTTGGCAAATGCCAATGGGTAACCTTGGTGGGGGATCAATGTTCGTTGCTATCATAACATCTATAATAGGTGTTGAGATATATAGACTAATCAATAAATCTAAGTTTAAGATAACTATGCCAGATGCAGTTCCTGCATCAGTTGCAAGATCTTTCGAAGCTTTAACACCAGCTGCTGTAATAGTAGTATTAATGGCTGTTGTAACATACTTCTTAGGATTTGACTGGCACGGATTTGTTGCTAAGTTAGTAGCACCATTAGTATCAGCTACTGATACATTACCATCAGTAATAATATTAATATTCTTAATAACATTCTTCTGGTCATTTGGTATACATGGTGTATCAATAATCGGATCATTAGCAAGACCTTTATGGATACAATTATTAGATGCTAACACTGCTGCATATGCTGCAGGACAAACTGTTCCAGGAATAGCTGCTGAGCCATTCTTCCAATGGTTCATATGGGTTGGGGGATCTGGAGCAACTATAGGTTTAGCAATACTTCTTGCATTTAGAGCTAAGTCAGCTTACGCTAAGTCTTTAGGAAAAGCTACTATAGTACCAGCAATATTCAACATAAATGAGCCAATAATATTCGGGGCACCAATAGTATTAAACCCAATATTAATAATACCATTTGTTGTTGCACCTATAATAATGGGTACAGTTTCATGGTTTGCGATGAGTGCAGACTTGGTATCTAAGGTTGTAGTTACTGCACCTTGGACATTACCAGGACCTATAGGAGCATACCTTGCTACAGGTGGTGACTGGAGAGCTTCAGTTCTTAACATAGTATGTATAATTATATCAGTAGTAGTATACTATCCATTCGTTAAGATGTACGACAAGAAGTTACTTCAAGAAGAATCTGGAGAGCAAATAGCTTAATATTAAATCAATTTAGATTATTAAATTCCAATAAATTTTAAAGTATAACAATATTTGAAATAAGTGACAAAGTTACTTTGTCACTTATTTATAAGAAAAGAAAAGGCTAACTTTTCTTTTTTTATAAATATCCATGAAACTTTTTTACACTCGTGGGTAAGGAAATTTCAAAGACTTATACAATAAGACATAATTTTTAAATATATATTAAATGCGAGGAGACGACAGAAATGGGAAAACTAGGAATATCAATCTATCCAGAAAAGACAACAGAGAAAGAAATATATGATTATATAGACAAGGCAGCTGAAAATGGGTTTACACGTATATTCTCATGTTTATTATCAGTTGAAGACAGCAAAGAAAATATAATCAAGAAGTTCAAAGGTATAAATGAATACGCAAAATCTAAAGGGTTTGAAGTAATACTTGATGTTAGTCCAAGAGTATTTGGAGAGTTAGAAATAAGCTATAAGGATTTAACTTTCTTCAAAGAAACAGAAGCAGATGGAATAAGACTTGATATGGGATTCACAGGTTCTGAAGAGTCATTAATGACTTTCAATCCTCAAGATCTTAAGATAGAAATCAACATGAGTAACAATACTCATTATATAGATACAATAATGGACTACCAACCAAACAAAGAAAACTTAATTGGATGTCATAACTTCTATCCTCATAGATACAGCGGATTAAACTTAGAGCATTTCATGAAGTGTACAGAGAGATTTAATAAATATGGATTAAGAACAGCAGCTTTCATAACAAGCCAAAATGAAGGTACTTTTGGACCCTGGCCTGTAACTGATGGACTTCCAACACTTGAAATGCATAGAAACATGCCTATGGATGTTCAAGCTAAGCATATAATAGCTATGAATAATATAAACGACATAATAATATCAAACTGTTATCCAACAGATGAAGAACTTAAAGCAGTAGGTTCTATGAGAAAAGATATGGTTACATTTGATGTGACTGTAGAAGAAAACACACCAGAAGTTGAAAGAAAAATAATATTTGAAGAATTACATTTTAACAGAGGAGATATATCAGATAACATGATAAGATCAACACAACCTCGTGTTAAATATAAGGGACATAAATTTGAATTATTCAATGCTCCTGAAATGATAAAAAGAGGAGACATAGTTATAGAAAGTAGCGAATACGGACACTATGCTGGAGAATTACAAATAGCTTTAAATGATATGAAAAACAGTGGAAAGTCAAACGTAGTAGGACACATAAGAGAAGAAGAATTATTTATATTAGATTATATCAAGCCTTGGCAAAAATTCAGCTTTAAACCTAGTTCAAAATAATTTATTACGGGAGATGAGTATATGAATACAGGGATTAAAATATGTACTATAGGTGGGGGATCTAGCTATACTCCTGAATTAATAGAAGGTTTTATAAAAAGATATGAGGAGTTACCAGTTAGAGAAATCTGGCTGGTAGACTGTGAACAAGGTAAGAAAAAGCTAGAAATAGTAGGAAACCTTGCAAAGAGAATGGTAGAAAAAGCAGGATTACCAATAGAAATAAATTTAACTTTAGATAGAAGAGAAGCTTTAAAGGGTGCAGACTTTGTAACTACTCAAATGAGAGTTGGTCTTTTAGAATCAAGAATAAAAGATGAGTCTATATCATTTAATCATGGAGTTATGGGTCAAGAAACTAATGGACCAGGTGGATTATTCAAGGGACTTAGAACAATACCTGTAATACTTGATATCTGCAAAGATATGGAAGAGTTATGTCCTAATGCTTGGTTAATAAACTTTACAAATCCAGCAGGTATGGTAACAGAAGCAGTGCTAAGATATTCAAACATAAAGAAAGTTATAGGTTTATGTAACGTACCAATAGGTATGGAAAAAGAAGCAGCTAATTTATTAGAAGCAGACTCAAGTAGAGTAAGAGTATTATTTGGTGGACTAAATCATATGGTTTATGGACTTAAAATATACTTAGATGGAAAAGAAGTAACAGATGTAGTACTTGATAAAATGGGAAAAGCAGTAAAGCAACATACTATGAAAAATATAGATGCAATAAAATGGGATCCAGATATGTTAAAAACATTAGGAGTAATGCCTTCTCCTTATCATAGATACTTCTATATGTACCCAGAACTTCTAGAAAAATCTTTAAAGAAAGAAGAAACTAGAGGGGAGGCAGTAAAGAAGGTAGAAGAAGAATTATTTGAATTATACAAAGATCCAAACTTAAATGAGAAACCAAAGGTATTAGAGCAAAGAGGTGGAGCTTATTACAGCGATGCGGCTTGTAATCTAATATGTTCAATATATAACGATAAAAGAGATATACAAACAGTAAATACTCAAAATAAAGGTGCTATTACAGGAATACCATACGAAAGTGCCGTTGAAGTAAGTTCTGTAATAACAAAAGAAGGACCAATGCCACTTACAATAGGAGAATTACCTCCACAAGTAAATGGACTTGTACAACAAATAAAGTCATTTGAAAGAGTATCATGTGAAGCAGCAATTACTGGAGATAGAAACAAAGCAATACTTGCTATGACTATACATCCATTTGTTCAATCACAAGATAAAGCAAAAGCAATATTTGAAGAGATGTTAGAAGCACATAAAGATTACTTACCTCAATTTTCACGCTAAGAGGTAGTCAGAGGATTTAATATAAAGAAAATGAGGGAATATTATGTTAATAAAAAAGTTAGAGACCTTAGTTACAGAAGGTAGAAATGAAAATACATTAGAAATAGATAAAAAAGATACATTAGGTATTGTAGAATTAATAAATAATGAAGATAAAACTGTAGCTTATGCTGTAGAAAAAGAAAAAGAAAGTATAGCAAAAGCAGTTGATATAATAGTAGAGAGAATGAAACAAGGTGGTAGGTTATTCTACGTAGGTGCAGGAACAAGTGGAAGAATAGGAATACTAGATGCTACAGAGTGTCCACCCACTTATGGAGTTGACTTTGAATTAGTTCAAGCTATAATTGCAGGTGGAAATAATGCAATATTCAAAGCAGTTGAAGGTGCTGAAGATAATAAAGAACTTGGGAAGCAAGATATAATAGATAGAGGTGTTACATCTAAGGATGTGGTATGTGGTATAGCTGCATCAGGAAGAACTCCTTATGTAATAGGAGCAATGGAATATGCTAAAGAAATGGGATGTGCAGTGCTTTCTATAACTATGAACCCAGATAGTGAAATGAGTAAAAAAGCTGACTTACCAATAAGTATAGTAGTAGGACCAGAAGTAATAATGGGTTCAACAAGAATGAAGAGTGGTACAGCTCAAAAAATGGTTTGTAACATGTTAACAACAGCTTCAATGGTTAAGATGGGGAAAGTATACTCAAACTTAATGGTTGATGTTAAAACATCAAATAAAAAGCTAGTTGAAAGAGCTAAAAGAATAATAATGATAGCTACAAACGTAGAGTATGATTTAGCTGAAAAGTTCTTAGGAGAAGCTAATAACAGTGTTAAGCTAGCTATATTTATGATAAAGAGTGGATTAGATGCAGATAGCGCAAAAAATGTACTAGATAATCACCAAGGTTATATAAGCGAGGCTTTAAAATCCTTAGAAATAGTATAAAATAAATAATAATACTGATAGCCTTTCAATATTCAAAGTTGGTATTGAAAGGTTATTTTTAGTGAATTTACTTTATGAGTATATAATATTGAAAGAAATGTATCATGGGAGGTGCGGTATGTATTTTTTAGGCATAGATGGTGGTGGAACTAAAACAACATTTACCTTAGTAGATGAGAATTTAAATATAATAGAAAGTATAACAAAAGGAACTTGTCATTATAACCAAATTGGTTTTGATAATTTAACAAAATTATTGAAAACTTCCTTGGAAGAAGTTTGTAAAAATGCTAAGATAAATGTAGAAGATATAATGCATACCTTTGTTGGACTTGCTGGATATGGAAATATAAAAGAGATAAGGGAATCTCAGGAAAAATCAGTGAAAAATGCATATAATCATATAAATTATACCTTAGGAAATGACGTAGAGATAGCTTTAGCAGGTTCCTTAAACGGGGATGAAGGTATAAATGTAATAGCAGGAACTGGTTCTATAGCACAAGCTTTAGACAAAGATGGAAATCTTCACAGATGTGGAGGATGGGGCTATAGATTAGGTGATGAAGGTTCGGCTTATTATATAGGGATGAATACCTTAAAAACGTTTGCAAAACAATCAGACGGAAGGTGTGAAAGAACAAATTTATATGATTTAATTAGGGAACATCTTAACATAACTAATGATTACGACTTAATAAAATATGTAAATGATGAAATACAAGGCGATAGAACAGAAATAGCTAAGTTTGCGACTATATGCTCAAAGGCAGCTCTTGAAGGTGATAACACTGCAAAAGAAATATTTGATAGTGCGGCATATGAATTAAGTAGACTTATAATAGGATTAGAGAAAAATTTCAAAGAAGATACAACTATAAAAGTATCTTATTCAGGTGGAGTATTTAAAGCAGGTGATTTAATACTAGAGCCACTTAGAAATTATTTAGATAATAAAAGATTTAATATAGTAAAACCAGTATTAACTCCGGATTTAGGGGCGTGTTTACTTGCAAGGAAGAGATATAATAATAACTAGTGAATAAGTAAAAGAGGTGAAGTATGAGCTGTATTTTAAAATTAAAGCAGATATATGAAGATTTAACAGAAGTAGATAAAAAAATAGCAGATTATATACTTGAAAATGCGGAAGCTATCAGTAAGCTTTCTGTATCAGAATTAGCAGTAAATTCAAAAACTAGTACAGCAAGTATAGTTAGATTTTCTAGAAAAATGGGATATTCAGGCTTTGGAGACTTAAAAATCGAGATAGCTAAAGATTTAATGGTTAAAGAAAAAGAATACACTTATGTAGATGAAAATTATGATTGTAATATAGATAGTGTAATAAATAAAATAGCAAATAAAAACATAGAAACTATTAATCAAACAAGGTTATTAAATGAAAAAGATATAATAAAAGAAGCAGTTGAACAAATAATGAAAGCTAAGAATGTTTATATATTTGGAGTAGGTGGATCAGCTCTAGTTGCTCTAGATTTACAGATGAAGCTTTTAAGAATAAACAAACAAGCATTTACATCTTTAGATAGTCATACACAGCTTATGGTATCTTCAAATGTGGATAAAGATGATATAGCTATAGCAATATCTTATTCTGGAGAATCAACAGAAGTTATAAAATCTATAGAAAATGCTAAATTAAAAGGATGTAAAACTATTTGTATAACTAAATACAGTGATAATCACCTTTCTAAAATCAGTGATTTAAAGCTTGTTGTACCAAATATAGAAAAGAAGCTTAGAGAAGGTGCTATATCTTCAAGAATAGCAATGCTAACTCTTATAGATATAATTTATATTTCTATAATTCAAGAAAACTTAAATGACGCAGAATATAAATTACAAGAAACAAAGAGAATATTAGACTACTTAAATATTGAGCATAACTAATTAAACAGACATGGAATTAGCCATGTCTATTTTTCAATAGTAAATACATACATAATAAAGTCAGTTAAAGGTGGTATTGATATGAGTGTAGAGAGTGTAAAGAAACATTTTAAAGAAGCTAATTTAGGATTAGAAGTAATAGAAATGAATAACAGCACAGCTACAGTAGAACTAGCAGCAAGAGCAATTGGTGTAGAGGAAGGTCAAATCGCTAAGACAATAGCTTTGGAGCTTAAAGAAGAAACTATTTTAATAGTATGTAAAGGGGATGCAAAAATAGACAACAGAAAATATAAGGATGAGTTTGCTATAAAAGCAAAGATGTTATCATTTGAAAATGTAGAAAAAGTAACTGGACATCCAGTAGGAGGAGTATGTCCATTTGGACTTAAAAATCCTTTGAAAATATACTTAGATGAATCCCTAAAACAATATGATTATGTTTATCCAGCGGCAGGAGCAACAAATTCAGCAGTAAAAATAGATTTAAATTTACTACAAAGTAGTACTGATGGAGTATGGATAGATGTATGCAAATAAAATATTTTAATAATACTTTGTTTAGAACGCTTCAACAAATGGAGCAATGAAAAATATAAAAATTAGAAAAGTAGTATCTATTATTTTCCATATGTGTTATAATAGTATTTGTAGCGATACACAAATAGATTAATAGAAACCTAGAAATAGGTACAGGAGTATTTTTTAATGAACAATGGAATAGTAAAATGGTTTAACAATGAAAAAGGATTTGGTTTCATATCAGTAGACGGTGGAGAAGATGTATTCGTGCATTTTTCAGCTATACAAACTGATGGGTTTAAATCATTAGAAGAAGGTCAAAAAGTAAACTTTGATATAGTTAAAGGTGCTAGAGGACCTCAAGCAGAGAATGTAACTATATTATAATATATATATGTTCGTAAAAAAGACACAGTTTGTGTCTTTTTTTTGTTAAATTTGGAAATTACTAATAGTATATTAATTTCCAAATTATGTCTATGGTGTATAATGAGAAAATGGTAATAATATAAAATAATATCAATTATAAACTGTATTACTCATAGAATTAATTATAGATAAATTTATTATTTCAATAATAATAATATATAAAATATGAACACAGGAGGAAGCATAATGATTCCAGGACTTAAAGAACGTTTAATAGGGTTAATAAATGAACCTGGCTATAATCCTCTAAAAAAAGAAGAGTTGGCATTAATATTTGCAATACATTCATCAGAAATGCCAATGTTTTATAATTTTTTAGATGAGCTAGAAGAAGATGGTTATATATGTAGAAGTAAAAAAGGTAAGATAATGACTCCAAATCAAATGGGACTTTTCACAGGGAAATTTGTTTCTCATAGAAAAGGATTTGGATTTGTAGAATCTGATGAAGAATATACACAAGATTTATTTATACCAGCAGATTATATCAATGGTGCTATGCATAACGATAGAGTTATGGCAGAAATAGTAGTACCAGCAACTGATGAAAAAAGGGCAGAAGGTAGAATATTAAAAGTATTAAAGAGAGAAATAACAAGAGTAGTAGGTACTTTCCAATCTAGTAGAAACTTTGGATTCGTAGTTTGCGATGATAAAAAGTTTAATAAAGATATATATATTCCTAAAAAGTTCTTCAGTGGAGCTAAGGATAATGACAAAGTAGTTGTTGAAATCACAGTATGGCCACAAGAGGATAGAAAGCCAGAAGGAAAAGTAGTAGAGATACTAGGACAAAAAGGTGAAAGAGGGGTAGAAATAGAGTCTATAATAAGAGCTCATGGTCTACCAGAAGAATTCCCTAAGAAGGTATTAGAAGAAGCTGAGTTTGTTGCACAACCTATACCTCCGGAAGAAATAGATAGAAGACTTGATATAAGAGATCTTAAGATATTCACTATAGATGGTGAAGATGCTAAAGATTTAGATGATGCTATATCTATAGAAGTATTACCAAACAACAACTACAAGCTAGGAGTGCACATAGCTGACGTTACTCACTACGTAAGAGAAAAAAGTAAGCTAGATAAAGAAGCTTTAAAGAGAGCTACTTCAGTTTACTTAGTTGATAAGGTAATACCTATGTTACCGAAGACATTATCTAATGGAGTATGTAGTTTAAATCCATTTGAAGATAAGCTTACATTATCTATATTTATGGAAATAGACCATAAAGGTAATGTTATAAATTATGACATAAAAGAAACTATAATAAATTCTAAAGCTAGAATGACTTACACAGAAGTATCAGATATTCTAGAAAAAGATGATGAAAAACTTAAATCTACTTTCTCAAACTTAGTTGAAGATTTTAAAGTAGCAGAAGAATTAGCTAGAATACTTATGGGAAGAAGAAACAGAAGAGGTGCATTAGACTTCGATTTCCCAGAAGCTAAAATAATCTTAAACAAAGAGGGGGAAGTAGTAGATATTAAGCATTATGAAAGAAGAATATCTAACAAGATGATAGAAGAGTTCATGCTTGTAAGCAATGAAACTATAGCAGAGCACTACTTCTGGTTAGGATTACCTTTCGTTTATAGAATACATGAGACTCCATCACAAGAAAAAATGGAAAGCTTCAGTAAGTTTATAGCTACTTTTGGATATATGGTTAAAGGTGATATGGAACAAGTACATCCAAAAGCGCTACAAGCAATAATATCACAAATAAAAGGTAAGAGAGAAGAAGAAGCAATAAGTACAATAATGCTACGTTCATTAAAGCAAGCTCGTTATTCACCAGATTGTACAGGACACTTTGGACTTGGAGCTAAGTACTACAGTCACTTTACTTCTCCAATAAGAAGATACCCTGACCTTCAAATACACAGAATAATAAAAGAGCAATTAAATAATAAAATAACTCCAAAGAGACAAGAACAACTTACAGCTATAGTTGAGTATGCATCTAACCAATCTTCTGAAAGAGAAAGAGAAGCAGAACTTGCTGAAAGAGATGTACACGACTTCTATAAAGCAATGTACATGAGTGATAGAATAGGTGAAGAATATGATGGTATAGTATCAAGTGTTACTTCATTTGGTATGTTTATAGAATTACCTAATACTATCGAAGGTTTAATAAGACTTGCTGATATGAGAGATGATTACTACATCTATGATGAGGTAAGTTATACTATAATTGGTGAGAGAACTAAGAAGCAATTTAGAATAGGTGATCCTGTTAGAATAAAAGTTGCCAATGTTAACGTTGATTTTAGAGAGATAGATTTCCAACTTCTTCATAAGATAGAAGACGAAAGAGAAGAAGGCGTTGAGGACGAAATCTCTGAATAAGTTTTATTACAAGAATTAGTATAAAAGAATGATCAGGACTAGATATAAATTATATCTAGTCCTTTTTTACGTATAAGTAATTTATAACAGTTCAAAGTCTGTGAATAATTCATTCAAGCAAGTGATACCAATGCACTAATCTTAAGTAAAATATAATCGCAGACGTAGTCGCTTAAAAAGCTTTTGAGCAACGGACGGAGTCGTTGGCGACATGAAGTAGTTCGCAAACGTAGTCGCTCAAGCGAAGCGAATTTTTTATTACAGTTAGCATATATTTTACTGAATATAATTATTAAACTTTAGACTTTAGCTAATAATTATTGTATAATACAGGAAAATGTGGAATGGAAAGGGAATATTATTAATGAATTTTAGAATAATAAATAAAGAAACTTGGGACAGAAAAGAATATTTTGAGCATTATTTTTCAGATATTCCATGTACATATAGTATGACTACTAAATTGGATATTACAAAACTAAAAAATTCAAGTCGTAAACTATATCCAACAATGTTATATTTAATTTCAAAAGTGGTTAATAACAATGATGAATTTAGAATATCTTTTGATATGAATGGACAATTGGGAATCTTTGATGAAATGCTTCCTTGTTATACAGTATTTCATCAAGATACTAAAACTTTTTCTAATATATGGACAGAGTACTCTGATGATTATGATACTTTTTGCAAGTTATATGAGAAGGATATGGAGATGTTTGGGTCAGTAAAAAGAATGATAGCAAAACCAAATATACCTATAAATAACTTCTCGGTATCGATGATTCCATGGACAACATTTGATGGATTTAATTTAAACTTACAAAAAGGATATAATTATTTATTACCGATTTTTACAATGGGAAAATATTATGAAGAAAATGGTAGATATTTTTTACCACTAGCAATACAGGTTCATCATGCAGTGTGCGATGGGTTCCATATATCTAACTTTATAAATGAACTACAACTGTTATTGGAAGAGTAAGTTTAGTGTAAAATATTATTAAATAATTAAAAAGCATATAAAGATAAGGGGGAATAAAATGAAAATTGCAATACTAGGCTATAGTGGTAGTGGAAAATCCACACTAACAAAACAACTTGCAGCGCATTACAACATACCTGCTTTGTTTCTTGATACAGTTCAGTTTATACCAAACTGGCAAGAGCGTGATAGAGATGAGGCAAGGCAAATAGTAAAGGACTTTATGCAAAATGACTCTTGGGTAATCGATGGTAACTATACTGGCTTTTATCAAAGGGAAAGACTAGAACAAGCAGACAAAATCATTTATCTAAACTTCCCTCGAAGAATCTGTCTTTATAGAGCTTATAAAAGATATCTTGAAAATAAAAATACCACTCGTGAAGATATGGCTGAAGGCTGTATGGAAAAAATGGATTTTGAATTTATGTGGTGGATTTTACATAAAGGTCGTTCAAAAGAAAAAAGAGATAAGTATAAGGAAATAGTAGAAGAATTTAAAGATAAAGTAGTGGTTTTGAAAAATCCTAAAGAAGTAAGTTTATATTTAAAGCAATACAATATTTAAATATAGTTGGGGGATTAGAATTTGAAAAATAATATAACTTTAAAAAGTGAAAATCTAGTACTAAGAAACCTACACAAAGATGATTTACAAACTTTATTTGAATACAGAAACGATGAAAACTGTGCAAAATATCAAAGATGGGAAGATACATCACTAGATTATCTAAAGAATCTTATTGAAAATAACAAAGAAAAAAATATATTAGATAAAGAAACTTTACAGCTAGCTATAGGTTTAGCATCTACCAATGAGCTGGTAGGAGATATGTTTGTAGCATTTAAAGATAAAGTAATTACTCTAGGATATACTATTTCTCCGAAGCATCAAAGAAGAGGCTTTGCATATGAAATAATTAAATCACTCGTTAATTATATATTTGATAATTTTGATGGATATGAAATTGTGTGCTTAGTACATCCTGAGAATGAGCCAAGTAAAAACTTATTAAATAAGCTAAACTTTAAAAATGAAGGTTATGTAGAAAAAATAGATAGCATAATTTATTATATAAATGACTAAGAAACTAATAATGGTGATATGCATATAAATAAAGGAATGTTTTACTTCTTAAAAGTTTCGTGAAAAAATGAAAATAAAAAAAGCGCTTAGGTCATATTTAGTATAAGACTTAGGCGCTTTGTATTACACAACTTTAGATTAGAGTTACACTAGATAAAATAAATTACTTAGTGTAACACGGTTTATCGTCTAGTGTTATAGAATCTTTGTATTTTCCTTCAGTTTCAAATACAACTATTCTATTTTTTCCTTCCTTTAATAAAGGAGCAGGTATGTATAAATAATTTGTTGGACCTATCTCCCAGAAGCGTCCTAAATTAAATCCATTAATAAAAGCGCATCCTTTGCCAAAACCTTCTGTATTTAAGAAAGTATCTCCTTTTTGATCAACTTCAAATTCATATTCATAAAATGCAGGAGTATTTTCCTTATAATATCCATTAAAATCAACATTATCTATATTATCAAACTCTAAACAGTAGTGATTCCAACCAGTGTGGAAGTGTATATCTAACATAACTCCACCCTTTATACCTTTTCTTTGAGAAGGAGCTACTAAGCTACCACCGTAGTTTATTCTACCTAAGTTTTCAACTAATACATCTAGGATATTATCATCTTCTTTATCTAAAATTAAAGATTGATTTGTACCTATAAAATTATCTTTATATAGTGTAGAATGATAATTTTCATTCATAAATACTTGAGCTCTATCATCCATACCTATTAATTTAAACTTTTCTAATTCATTCTTTTTACCAACATTAGCTCGATATAATATATATCCATAGCCTTGTCCAAGAGCTTCCATATTTAAAGTATTCTCATCATATATTGGTTTTGCCAATTTATCTAAAGTACTAAATAAACTTACTTTATTAGAAAGTTTTATATCACCATAAGATACTTTCTTTATATCAGTAGTAAATTTGACTTCAGGAATATCAACATAGTTAGAGATAACTTCTTTAAACTTATTATATTTTTCAGTGGTTTCACCGTATTCGTTTAATAGGGCATCATAATCATATGTTGTAGTTTGAGGATCTATACCATCATGGTAACTGCAACCATTGTAGAAGCCGAAGTTTGTACCTCCATGGTACATATATATGTTAACATGTCCAACATCTAATAAATCCTTTAATTCATTAGCGGCATCCTGTGCATCTCTTCTTTTAAACTCTTCACCCCAGTTATTGAACCATCCAATCCAAAATTCCATACACATAAGAGGTCCAACTATATCATTTTCTTTCATAAAATCAGCAAGTGCTCCGATTTGTTCTTTTGATCTAGAACCAAAGTTTGCAGTAGGTAATACTCCTTCTTCTACAATTGTTCCAGCTTCTAAAACTTCTTTCCATCCACCATCAGATGTGAATAGAGGAACTTCACAACCATGTTTAATCATAAGATTTTTTATATTTTTTAAGTAGGTTTTGTTGTTTCCAAAAGATCCATACTCATTTTCAACTTGCATCATAAGAACTGGTCCACCTTGAGTAAATTGAAGTGGTCTTATGTATTTAAATAATTCTTCAAAATACTTATCAACAGCACCTAAAAATATTTCACAGTTACTTCTAACTCTTATACTTGGATATTTTAAAAGCCAAGCAGGTAATCCTCCAAATTCCCACTCTGCACATATATATGGAGTAGGTCTTAGTATAACGTAAAGCCCCATTTCTTGAGCTAGTTTAGTAAATTTGGCAAAATCTTTTTGTCCTTCGAAATCGAATATACCTTCTTTGGGTTCATGTATATTCCAAGGGATATATGTCTCAACTGTGTTACACCCAAGAGCTTTTAATTTTTCAAGTCTATCTACCCAATATTCAGGAACCACTCTAAAGTAGTGAAGAGCTCCTGATATTATTTTGATTTTTTCATTATTAATATAAAAATCTTCTTTAATTTGGAATTTATCCATAATGTAATCCTCCTAATGACTAAAAATATATACTTTTAATTCAAGCAAATATCATGCCAATATAAAAATATGACACTTGGTGGGTTTATACATTTGTGTCATATAGTAAACTATAGAATATTTTACAGCGTAATTAATCTAAACCTAAGTAATATGCTTATTGTTAATAGATATTTATAATAAATAAACTAAATAGCTAAAAATGGAATGATAATTGCTACAAATAGAAGGTAAGTAAACTTAGGAGGAGATTAGAATGAATAAAATTAGGAAAAAAAGAGGGATATATATTAGTTTAGCTACAGTATTAATAATTAATAATTTAATGATGGCAGTGCCTGTTAGTGCGATAGAATATGACAATAAGGATAACGTTTTACTGAATTCGAACATAAGTCAGTATAAATTATTAGACATAAATGGAGATTTTGAAAATTTACATACAATAAATGATTCTTTTTCTGTATTTTGGAAAGATGGCATAAAGCCACAAAAGTGGGATATAAGAAGGCACTCTAGTTCTAAGAAAGATATGTTAGGAGAAATAATAACAGATGACGTTAAAAATGGAAAAAATGCTGTAAAAATAAATTTAGATCAATCCACTGGATTTTTACAAACAGAAACAAGTATAGAAGCTGAAAAAGAATATAATATAAGTGCTTGGATGAAAACAAATAATTTACAAACAAACTGCGCTAATACTTCTCATAAGGGAGTAGCTATTAGAGTGGAACAGTTAGATTCACAAAATAATGTACTTAAAAGAATTGATATAGATAAAGTTTCAGGAACAACAGACTGGAAGGAATACAAAACAACAATAAAAGCAGAACCAAAAGCAGTAAAGTTAAAGATGGTACTAGTATTTGATACAGGCCTAGATTCTGGAGTAAATGGTTCAGTAATTGTTGATAACTTTAGTATAGATGAAGTAAAATCGGAACCTACAGGAATTACTTTATCAACATCAGAGTTAGAAGTAACACCGAATGCTACAGGAAAAATAGATTACCAAATAGAGCCAATACAAGCAAATAATGAAGAGGTTATATGGAAAAGTAGTGACACTAATATAATAGAAGTAAACAATGGAGAATTTAAAGGCATAAATGAAGGAACTGCTACTATTACAGCAACACTTAAAAATTACCAAGATTTACAAGCAAGCTGTAAGATAAAAGTTAGTAATGACATAAAAATAGATAAAGTAGAATTTGAAGAAGATACGATAAATATAGATAATGGAAAAAACTATATAATTAAGTCAAAAGTGTATCCACAATATGCAAATGAGCAATATCTATTAGAGGTAGCAGATGAAAATATAGCAATAGTAAAAGATGGAATAGTAATGAGTAAGCAGGTAGGAAACACTCGTGTAGTAGCTAAAAATAGTGAGGGTGTTGAAGTAGGGAGTTTTGATTTAATTGTAAATAATTATACTGAAGATATATATGATGAGTTAGCTCAAAAAGTAGAAAAGTCATTAGTTCCAAATCATCTAATATCAGTAGTTAATGAGAGTGACATGAACACAGTTAATACTATAGTAGATAGGGCTATTGGATACTGGGAAACTATGAACAAAGATACAAGTAAAAATTATCTTTGGGAAGATTTAAGTGATACTACAAATTCTAATAATGTAACAAAAAGTTTTGAAAGATTACTAGAAATGTCAAAAGCATACTATTTATTAGGTTCGAAAGTAAATGGCAATCTAGAACTTATAAAAGATACTGCTTATGGCTTAGAATGGATGATGGAAAATAGATACAATAAAAGCTATTATAACAATTGGTGGGATTGGCAAATAGGAGCACCACAAAAAGTAACTGAAACTATGATTTTACTTAGAGATTATATGACAACAGCGAAGGTAAATGAGTATGTGGATATAATTTCTTTCTATGTACCAAATGCTAGGGACCAATGGCAAGGAAATACAACTAAGCCAGGAGTTATTGTTAGACAAACAGTAGGTGCAAATAGATTAGACATGTGTCAAGTAATGATCTACAAAAGTATATTAGAGAAAAATAGTGAAAAGTTACAAGAGGCGAGTATAGATGTATTACCAGAATTAAAATATACAACTAGTGGAGATGGATTCTACACTGATGGATCTATAATACAGCATGGTGCACTACCGTATACAGGAACTTACGGAGCAATACTTTTATCAGGTATAGGTAAAGTAAACTATATGCTAGAAGGTACTAAGTGGTCGCTTCCAGAAGATAAAGTTGAAATGATTTATGATGTTATAGAAGATTCTTTCGAACCGTTAATGTATAAAGGATTAATGATGGATATGGTAAACGGAAGAAGTATATCTAGAGCTACGGGCCAAGATATAAATAATGGTGAAGGTGTTATGAAGAGTATAGTAAAATACTATATTCCAGCAGCAAGCAAAGAAAAAGCTGATGAACTTAAAAGTATGATAAAGTATTGGATAACGGAAAATGATGCTAAAAATGTATTACAAACAACTAATGATTTAGAATTTAAAGCGCTAGCTACTGATATTGTAAATGATAAGGATGTTCAATCAAGAGGAGAGTTAGTAGGACATTATAACTTTGCCAATATGGATAGAATGGTTCATAGAAGAGAAGGGTTTGTATTTGGTACAAGTATGTATTCATCAAGAACATATATGCACGAAGGTAATATGAACAAAGAAAATTTAAAAGCATTCCATACAGCTGACGGTATGACTTATTTATACAATGGGGATGTTGAACAATACTCAAAAGGATTCTGGCCAACGGTTGATCCATATAGATTACCTGGAACGACAGTAGATACACTAAGACTTAAAGATGGAGCTGGTGGAAAAAATGTAAGTGGTAGCCAATCATGGGTTGGAGGAAGTTCTATAGATGGACAATATGGTGCAACTGGAATGTACCTAGATAAATCTAATGATAAGGACTATGATATGGATTTACAAGCTAAAAAATCATGGTTTACATTTGATGATGAAGTAGTAGCATTAGGTTCAGGAATATCAAGTACTAAGGGAAGAACTATAGAAACTATAGTAGAAAATAGAAGATTATCAGACTTAGGAGATGAAACATTTACAATTGATGGAAATGTAGATATAAATAGTATGGGAGTTAGTGACTACAAGGAAGAAGTAAGTTGGGCACATATCAAAGGAAACAAAGAAAATACAGATATAGGTTATTACTTCCCAAGTAAAGCAAATGTAAACCTGTTAAGAGAACATAGAACTGGTAATTGGAAGGATATAAATGGAGCTCAAGCAGATAAGATAGAAGAAAATAATTACTTAACTATGTGGATAGATCATGGAGTAAATCCAGAATTAGATAATTATTCTTATGTTTTATTACCTAATAAATCAGCTAAAGAGGTTGAGTATTATAATACAAATCCTAATATAGAAATCTTAGCTAATACTGAAAATATACAAGCAGTAAGAGAAAATAGATTAAAAATTACAGCTATTAATTTCTGGGAAGATAATCAAAATATAGATTTTGTAACAACAGATAAAAAATCATCTATAATGGTAAAAGAAGAAAATGGAAAACTAAAAGTTTCTATATCAGATCCAACTATGGAAAATGAAACTATAAAAGTAACTTTAGACAAATCAGCACAAAGTGTAATAGCTAAAGATGATAGAATAAATGTAATTGAATGTGGAGACAAGATAGTTTTAGAAGCAAATGTAAAAGATTTAAAAGGAAAATCAATAAATATTGAATTTAAAACTAAAGAAGTAGATGAATTAAAAGCGCCTACTAATATAAAATTAGAAAGCAAAAAAGAAAACAAATACACAATAACATGGGACAACCAAAATGAGAAGAAAATTAAAAATTATGAAGTATATGTAGATGGAAAACTTACAACAACAGTAAATAACGAAAAAGTAAAATTAAACTTAGGTAAAGGCGAATATATAATAAATTTAGTAGCAGTAAGTAAAGATGGTAAAAAGTCAGATATAAGTGATAACTTAATAATAAAGTAATAAATAAGAGCTATTATAGTATGATTTAATTATCATACTATAATAGTTCTATTGATTAGTGTTACATAAAGCTATATTAAATAGTTGTAAATATGAAGATGGATTTAGTAAAATATTACACTAGATTAAAATAATTTACACAAAGTGGTAAAAATATTATAATTATTAAAAATATATACGACGAAAGAGGGATAAAGTGACAATTAAGGAAAAAGTTTTTAAAACACTAAGGGAAATTTGCTGCGAACATGAGAATGAAGATTTTAGGGGAGTAATAGCAAATCAAATTGCAGAAATATTAAATATTCAAAGAAATGTTGCTAGTCATTATTTAAATGAATTATGTAAAGAAAATAAAGTTATAAAAACTAATACAAGACCTGTATATTTCATAGATGCACAGTGGAACGTAAAAAAAGAAAATATAATTAAAGAAAAAGATAAAGGAAAAGATCCATTTTATTATATTATAGGTAGCAATGGAAGTTTAAGAGAGCAAGTAGAACAGTGTAAAGCAGCTGCAGTTTATCCTAATAAAGGTTTACCTATAATGTTAACTGGAAATAGTGGAGTAGGTAAGAGTTATATAGCAAAGGTAATATATGAATATGCAATATATAAAAAATGTATAGAAAAAGATGCCCCATTTATAACATTTAACTGTGCTGATTATGCAAACAATCCAGAACTTCTATCAGCAAATCTATTTGGATATAAAAAAGGTGCATTTACAGGGGCTAATAAGGATTCAATAGGATTAATAGAAGCTGCTAATAATGGATATTTATTTTTAGATGAAGTACATAGACTATCACCAGAAGGCCAAGAAAAACTATTTTTATTTTTAGACCAATGTAAGTATAAAAGAATAGGGGAGGCTGATAGTTGGAGAGAATCTAATGTTAGGTTTATATTTGCTACAACTGAAAACTTAGATGAAGTTTTGTTAGATACCTTTAAAAGAAGAATACCTATATTTGTAGAAATACCTGACCTTTGCGATAGAGAATTATCAGAGCGTTTAGCAATGATATACAGTTTTTATCATAAAGAAGCAAAGGAAATAGGTAAAGATATAATAATAAATAAGAATGTAATAAATTCATTATTATCTATAAGAGGAAATGGAAATGTAGGATTATTAAAAAATATAATAATAAGTAGTTTGGCAAATGCCTACAGATTAAATAATAATGACACAATAGAAGTTGGAATAGAAAATCTACCCAAAAATATAAAAAACTCAATAAATATAGAAAATAATTTTTATTATCAAAATATGCAAATCTTAAAAGATGAAGAGACTGATTGTAATTTGTTATTTATTGATAGTAAATCAAATGAAATAGTAAGTGAAGAATTAAAACAATTAATTAAAATAATATTAAATTTAAATGATGATATTATAGATTATGAAAAATTTAAAAAAACGTCAAATAGAAGCGTAAATAAAATAATAAAAGAAATTATATTTAATAATATTAATATAGAAAAAGATATACTGATATATGACTTGATTTTTAATACTGTAAATAATGCTCTTATTTTTATAAAAAACAACTATGGGATAAGATACCATGGAAATACAACTAAAATAATAACTTATATTATAATATCTCTTAAAATGATTAAAGAGAATATAAGTAAAAAGGAATTAAGCGCTTGTCTAAACATATTAAAAAATAAACTTTCTGATAGCTACTTAGTTAGTGAAAAGTTAATTGAGATAATAGAAAACACATTAGATAGCCATGTAAACTCTTCGATAATAATATTAATAACACTATATATAAATAGTATTTCAAGTAATAGTGTAAAAAAACCGAAGGGGATTATAGTAGCACATGGTTTTTCAACTGCAAGTTCTATAGCATCAGTTGCTAATACGTTTTTTGAAGAGTTTATATTTGAGGCATTTGATATGCCTATAGATGTTAGTACAGAAACTGTAACCAAAAATATAAAAGAGTATTTAAAATGTACTAATACAGAACAGGGAATTGTGATATTAGTTGATATGGGATCATTAAATGATATATATAATGAAATAAAAGATAGCATTAGTGGTGATGTAGGGATAATAAACAATATATCAACAAGACTAGCATTAGATGTTGCTAATAATATTATAAATAATGAAAGTATCGAAAATATCGTTAAAAAGTGCTCTAATAATAATAAAACAGAGTTTAAATATTACGAAGCTAAAACTAAGAAAAGAGCTATATTAGTTACATGTATATCTGGAGTAGGAACTGCGAAAAAAATAAAAAATATACTAGCTAAATGTATTGGGGAATCTGAGCTAGAAATAATAGCACAAGACTATGATAGTTTAGTAAATGAAGAATCAAAAAATAATTTATTGAAAAAATATGATGTTAAACTTGTTATATCTACAAGTGAACTTTATATACCAAATATTAACGTAATAGAACTTCAAAATTTAATGAGTGGAGAATTTGACGAAATATTAAGCTCGGTTATAAAAGAAGTGAATATAAAAAGAGATATAAATGAAATAAAAGATAATATAATAAAATTATTTTCCCTAGAAAATATAATGAATCAATTAACAATACTTAATCCAAATAAAATAATTGAAGATGTTACTAAAATCGTAAATAGATATCAAATATCAATGAATAAAGATTTTAAAAGTGAACTTAAATTAGTATTAATTATACATATAAGTGCCTTAATAGAAAGGCTTGTTATGAGAGATGCGATTACTTCACATTCTAAGGAAGAGGAATTTATAAAAAATAACAGTGATTTTATAAAAGAATCTGAAAGAATATTTGAAGATGTATTGAAGGAGTATAGAGTGACTCTTCCTATAGCAGAAATTATAAATATCTATTACATAATAGAGCTTAGAAATTAGATAATATAACATTAGAGATAAAGAGGGGGATTTTATGCTAAGTATATTAATAAAACCAGCATCAGGTAATTGTAATATGGAATGTGAATACTGTTTTTATGAGTCAACAAAGGAATTTAGAAAAGAAAATTCAGATAAAAGAATGTCTCTTGAAACCTTAGAAAATATAGTAAGAAAAGCATTTGATTTTGATAAAGAAGGAATATCATTTGCATTTCAAGGAGGAGAACCTACTTTAGTAGGGTTAGATTTTTATACAGAATTTATCAAGTTAAAGAACAAATATAATAAAAATAATATAAGTGTAAATATGAGTATGCAAACTAATGGATACAATATAGATGAGAAGTGGGCAGAATTTTTCAAAAAAGAAAATTTCTTAGTTGGCTTATCAATAGATGGACCGAGATATATTCATAATAAATATAGAACTTTAAAAGATGGAAAAGGAACATTCGATGATATATTAAAAGCTAAGAAAATATTAGATGAAAAAGGTGTACAATACAATGTGCTTACTGTAGTAAATAGTGGGAATTACTTTAAAGCAAAGGACATATATAATTTTTATAAAAAAAATAAAATATTTTTCGTCCAATTTATACCTTGCCTAGATAGTGGATTTGAACAAACTGGAAATCATAGTTTTTCATTAAAACCATCTATGTACGAAATGTTTTTAAAAGAGTTTTTTGACCTGTGGTATGAAGATTATAAAAAAGGAAGTGCAATTAGTGTAAGACTTTTTGAGAATATATGCGCAATGATGTTAGGAATGATGCCTGAAAGTTGTGAGTTTATGGGTAAGTGTAGTATTCAAAATGTTATAGAGTCAGATGGAAGTATATATCCTTGTGATTTTTATGTTACACAACAAAATGAATTAGGAAATATAAATGAAATTGAATTTGAAGATATACCAAAGAGTAAGCCTGCAATTAGATTTGTAGAAACTGAATCGCCATTAAATAAATGCAAAACTTGTAAATACGGAATACTTTGCAAAGGTGGATGTAAAAGGTATAGAGATATATCGACACAAGAATATTATTACTGTAATACGTTTATTAATTTCTATGATTATACAATAGATAGGTTTATAAAAATATGTAAAGATATAGTAAAAAGAGAAAAAAAACAGTAAAAAAACAGTAAAATATAAAAAATTTAAAAATCCTAAGATAAAATTTCTTAGGATTTTTTTATTAGTGTCATAATTTTTATTATAATAAATAAAATAGTCATATTTAAAATGAAGAGATATCTTTTATTGTCATATATTTTTTAAATAAATTTACGGTATGGGCAGAACTAAATGTAAATATTATATAATTTAGTAAAATAAATATAAAAAACAAAATAGGAAAACGTATTACACAAAGTTGGCATAATAATTGCTAATTATAAAGGTGTGAAAATTTATAAAACAATATGGGAGGGGTCATAGAAATGGAAATTCAATTATGGCAAATTTTTTGTTTAGCATCGTATGCGGCATTAGCTCAGTATGATGGGCTACACTTTTTATTTGGGCTACCTAAGCCAGTTATAGCTGGTATGTTTGCTGGTATTATTATGGGAGATTTAAGTACAGGTCTTTTAGTAGGTGGAACAATTCAGTTAATGAATTTAGGTGTTAGTAACTACGGAGGAGCTTCAATACCTGACTATATGTCAGCAACATTAATTGCAACAGCACTTACAGTATCTACAGGACAAGGTGTTGAGTTTGCAGTAGGAATAGGGGTTCCAGCGGCACTATTATTAGTTCAATTAGATATTTTAGCAAGAATGACAAATACATTCTTCCAACATAAAGCAGAGGCTTACGCAGAAAAGCGTGACTATAAAAATGTTAAGTTAATGAATATACTAGGTGTAATTCCTTGGTCTCTTTCAAGATTTGTTCCAGTGTTTGTAATATTATTCTTCGGAGCAGACGTAGTAGATACTATATTAGCAGCATCGCCAGTATGGTTCCTAGATGGATTAAAAGTAGCTGGAGGATTATTACCAGCAATAGGGATAGCAATACTATTAAAGTACTTACCACTAAAAACTTATGCGCCATATTTAGTTGTAGGATTTGCTATTGCAGCATACTTAAATGTACCAGTATTAGGTATAGCTCTAATAGGTGGAGCTGTAGCATTTATAAGATTTAAGGAAAGAAGTGAACAAAGTATAGGTATGCCACAAGTTGTAGGAACAGTTGGAGGAGGTTTTGATGAAGATGAGTAAAATAGAGAGAAAGTTTACTAAAAAAGATATAAATAGAGCATATTTTAGATGGTTTGGTGCTGGTGAAACAGCTTGGAACTATGAAAAGATGCAAGGCCTAGGATACTGTTATACAATGATGCCATTCTTAGAAAAGATATATGAAGATGAAGATGAATTAAATGCGGCAGTAAAAAACCATATGCAATTTTTTAACTGTAATATGACAACTAGTTCATTAATAATAGGAGCTAACTTAGCAATAGAAGAACAAGGTGGAGATGGTGTACAAGATGCAGTTGCTGCAATAAAAACAGGACTTATGGGACCTTTAGCAGGAGTTGGTGATACACTATTTGGTATGACATTTAACACTATATTTGGTTCAATAGCAGCATATATGGCACTTGAAGGAAATCCAATAGGATGTATAATATGGATATTAGCTAACATCGGTAGAATGTTTTTAGCAAACTTCTTTATGCACTTAGGATATAAAGAAGGAGCTAAAGTTGTAGGAAGTATAGGTACAAAACTTAAAAATATAACTGAAGCAGCAACAATACTAGGGATGACAGTTATAGGTGCATTAATACCAACAGTTGTAAAAGCTAACACTAGTTTCATATTTAAAAGTGGAGATGTAGAATTAGCTCTTCAAGATCTTTTAAATCAAGTAATGCCAGGATTATTACCATTAGGTATAGTATTCTTAACTTACTGGTTACTAGGAAGAAAAAATTTAAATTCAACAAGAGTAATATTCTTATTAATATTAATAGGAATGCTTGGTTCTATGAGTGGTATATTAGGATAAATTTCAATAATAAATTTATGACAATAAATTAAGGGAGATATATAAATGAAGGGTATAGTACATTTTAGAATAGATGACAGATTAATACATGGTCAAGTAGCGACATTTTGGAGTAATACACTTAAAGTAAACAGAATAATGGTTATAAATGATCAGGTAGCAAATGATGAGATGCAAAAATCAGTTTTAAGAATGGTAGCACCAGCTCAAATAAGAACTTCAATAATAACTAAAGAAACTGCATACAAAAATATAACTGCAGGAAAATATGAAGGCCAAAGAGTGCTTGTAATAGTAAAAAACCCAGAGGATATATTAGATCTAATAAAAATGGGACTACCTGTTAAAGAATTTAATGTAGGTAATATGGGTGCTAAATCTGATACTACACAAATAAAACGTTCTGTAAGTGTTACAGAAGAGAATGTTAAAACATTTAGAGAATTAGATAGTCTAGGGGTAGAAATGACATCAATAATGGTTCCAGATGACCCAAAAACAAATATAATAGACTATATAAACAAAGCAGGATTATAGAATTTTTATACTATGGCTACAAACTAATTAAAGTTTGTAGCCATTTTTAATAAAGGAGTTTTAGGTATGAAATTATTAGAAATAATTGACATAGATAAAATATGTAAAGATGAAAGTAATTTAGAAAAAGAAATATTAAGTCATTTTAAAAATAGATGTAACTCTGCGTTTATAGGCAAGGATAAAGATAAACTTATAGAATATGTAGGCGTAAATAATAAAAAAGAAGTAGAGGAAATTATAAAAAAAGCAGATAGATTTATGTCTGGAAGAATCATTTTTGATATGAAGTGGGATATGGAAAGGTGTAATAAAGAATATATTTTTAAAGATGAAATAGATTGGACTGTAAATCCATTTGGAGATGAGGAATGGATTTATATGCTAAATAGGCATAAACATATTTTATTATATGCACAAGCTTATTTAATAACAAATGATGAAAAATATATTGATAGAATAAAAAAAGAAATTAAACACTGGATAATAAATGTAAAACCTACGAAAGAGAGTAAAGCATTTAGGACTATTGAAGTAGGAATAAGACTTAGGAATTGGATTAAAATCATAGAAATTATAATTAATAGTGATAAATTTGATTATGAATTTCTAGAAATGATTCTAATATCTATTAAAGAACAAATAGATTTTATACTACAAAATAAAAGAGAAGATAGAATATTAAGCAACTGGGTAGTAATGGAACATGTAGGAGTGTTTATAGCAGCTTCATTTTTTAAAGAATTAAAAAATAGTTCTAAATATATAGATATATCACAAGAAATGATAAGGAGATCTTTAGATATACAAATTCTAAACGATGGTCTACACTGGGAACAATCTTACATGTATCATAATGAAATTGTAAATTGTATTATGGATATGGTTATAGTAGGAAAAAGATCAAATGTAGAAATAGATTCATCTATTTTGTATAAAATGAAAAAAGCATTAAATGCTACATTAAATATTTCAGATCCTAATATGATGCAGATAAATTATGGGGATAGTGACTATGAAGATTTAAGAGATATCCTTTGTTTAGGATCAATATTATTAAAAGAAAAAGAATTAAAATATAATATAAATGAGATACCTATAGAAACTATTTTTGAATTTGGATATGAAGGTATAGATATATTTAATAAATTAGAGGCAAATGATAAAAAACTAAAATCTAAAGCATTTACAGATGCAGGAAACTATATAATAAGAGATACTAGTGATGAAAAAGACATATTTACCTTTTTTAAGTGTGGACTATTGGGAAGTGGTCATGGTCACTATGATTTACTTCATGTGGGAATAAATTATAAAGGTGAAGAGGTTTTAAGTGATAGTGGAAGATATAGTTATAGAGAAGATGAAAAGTTAAGAAAGGTTTTAAAAGGCTCAAAGTCTCATAATACGTTAACTGTTGATGATAAAGAGTTTAATGAAAGTTACGGATCATGGGGAAGTAAAAAAATCGCCAACTATATAAAAAGAGAGCATAAATTCTCAAAACTAGGAAGCTTTGTAGAAGGTGCACATACTGGATATGAAGATATTTTGTTAAATAGAAAAGTTATCTATATTAATTCTGGAATATGGATATTAAGTGATGAATTTTTCACTAAAGATACTCATAACTTTGAGAGTAGATTTAATTTTAATAAGCCTAATTTAAGGATTGAGAATAATAGATGTGTATATCATATGGAATGTGGTAAAAAGGTCTATCTAGAATCTTTAGATGATTTAAATTTAAAGATAGAAAATACAGTTATTTCACCAGAGTATAATTCTATATACGACAGTCAAAGATGTATTTTTGAAAAACATAAAGAAGGAGATTGTTTTTTTAATATTATAATTCATAATAGTGATGCAAAAGTTAAAGAAATTAAGTATATTCCTATATTAGATTGGAAAAAAAGAGAGTTAGATAGTAAATATGCTAAGGCTATAAAAATTTTATGCGATGATAAAGAATATATAGTAATAGTAGTAACTAATGAAGAGCCGACAGGCAGAAAAACATATATTGTAGATAATACAGTAGTATATGGTAGAGTAATTATAATAAAAAGATCAGGTGGATTAGAGGAAATAGACATACTAAGTTACTAACTTAGTGTAATAGTGTATGCAGGAAGTGTCATACTAAAGGAGAAATATTTGTTAGAGTTTTAGTTTGTGTTAAAGTTACACACAAACTAAAGCTCTATTTTTACGTTATTATAAATCATATCAATTTAAAATAGTTAAACACTTGCATAAACTGGTATGTCTAGCGTGTAAAATATGCTCTAGTATGAACATAAAATTAAATTTTTAGTAAGAAATTGATATTACAAAAGGTTGGCATGAAATATGCTTTAAATAATAAGTATAAATTAGATACAGGAGGTGTAGATGATTGAAAAAAAATAGACCCAATATTTTATTGATAACTAGCGACCAACAACACTATGATACAATTGGTGCTTTCAATAAAGAAATAAAAACACCTAATTTAGATAGATTGGTAAAAGAAGGAACAACTTTCAATAGAGCTTATACTGTTAACCCTACATGTACTCCATCTAGAGCTACACTTATTACAGGAAAATATCCTAGCCAACATGGAGCATGGTCCTTAGGGACAAAACTACCAGAAAGTGAACCTACAGTAGGGGGTTATCTACAAGATGAAGGTTATAGAACTTCATTGATTGGAAAGGCACATTTTCAGCCATTAAAATCTACAGAAGAATATTCTTCACTAGAATCTTATCCTATACTTCAGGATTTAGAATTTTGGAGAAACTTTAATGAAGATTTTTATGGATTCGAAAAAGTTGAATTAACTAGAAATCATACCAATGAACCTCACGTTGGGCAACATTATGCACTTTGGTTAGAAGAAAAAGGATGTAAAAACTGGCGAGAATATTTTTTACCGGATACAGGTACTATGAATCCTAACATTGAACATAAATGGGACATAGAAGAGGAGTTCCACTATAATACATGGATAGCAGAAAGAACAAATGCAATGCTTGAAGAGTATAAAAATAATGACGATAACTTCTTCATGTGGGCAAGCTTCTTTGACCCTCATCCACCATATTTAGTTTGTGAGCCTTGGGCATCAATGTATGACCCTAATAAAATAACCGTTCCAAAGGTTGTAGATGGAGAGCATGATGACAGTCCGCCACATATAAGGATGACACAAGAAGAAAATCCAGATTTTTCTGAGTATAAAGAAACAGGTTTTGCAATACATGGTATGAGTAGAACTCATATTGTACCTGAAGAAAAACTTAGAAAAGATATTGCCGTGTATTATGGAATGGTAAGTATGATGGATAAATATATAGGAAAAATCTTAGATAAACTTGATGAGTTAGGTTTAGCTGAAGATACACTTGTTATATTTACTACAGACCATGGTCATTATTATGGACACCATGGGTTAACAAGAAAAGGTGCATTTATGTATGAGGATTTAATAAAAATACCTTTTTTAGTAAGATGGCCAGGCAATGTTAAAGAAAATCATATTAATAGTTCGATGCAATCTTTAGTTGATTTTGTGCCTACTATAATGGCAGCTACAAAAACAGAAATTCCAAATACTATAACTGGTATAAATCAGTTAGATGTATGGTTAGGAAATAAAGACAGTCTAAGAACTCATATAATATGTGAAAATCACCATGAACCAACGACTATAAATCAAAGAACATATGTAGATGATAGATATAAGATAACAGTATATTTTAATAAGGAATATGGAGAATTATATGATTTAAAAAATGATCCAGGAGAAATAAATAACCTTTGGCATAAACAAGAGTATGATGAATTAAAAACACATCTCCTTTTAAAATATATTTGGGCAGAACTTGGAAAAGAACCTATGTGGATGCCAAGGATAGCAGGGGCATAGAAGTCAAGTTTTTAAAATTTATATAGAATAAAGTTAAGGAGTATAGGATGTATAAGATATTAGTATTAAGTCATGGAGACTTAAGTAGAGGGATAGTAGATGCAGGGAAAATGATTTTAGGGGACGTATCTGGAGTAAGTTATTTAAGTTTAGATGAAGAGGGAATAGAAAAATTCACTACTAACTTAAAGTTAAAAGTAGAAGAGTTAAGTAAGGAATGTAAAGATATATTAATATTATCTGATTTATTTGGTGGGACACCATTTAACAAATCACTAGAAGAACAAATGAAAAATGACAATATAAAAATAATATCTGGTGTAAACTTACCGATGTTTATAGAGGCGTTAATTAATATTAATTCAGATTTAGAAGATATGTATGATACTATTTTGGCATCAGGATCAGTGGGAATAAAATCAGGACAAATAACTGCAAAAAGTTTAGATGACGAATAAATGGAGACTATGGATATGTTTAAAGAACTAGAGGTACAAGAGATTTTAAAAAGTAAAGAAATATTACAAGAAAGCTATTTGTCGCAAGAAGAAATAGACAATGCTCTAAAATATGTAATATCTAAAATAGATGAAAATATAGAACTATATACAGAAAAGTTTCCGAGTGCTTGTACAACAAACCAGATATATAGAATAAAAGATAATGATGATTGGACAAATGGATTTTGGACAGGAATGCTATGGATGGCGTATGAGTATACGAAAGATGAAAAATATAAAAGAGTGTGTGATATACATTTAGATAGTTTTAGAAAAAGATATGAAGATAATTTTGTATTAGATCATCATGATTTAGGATTTTTATACAGTTTATCAGCAGTAGCAAGTTATAAAGTATGCAATAACGAAAAAGGTAGAGAACTTGGAATATTAGCAGCTGATAAGTTAAAGAAAAGGTTCCATGAAAAAGGGCAATTTATACAGGCTTGGGGAAAATATGGAGATGAAAAAGAGTATAGATTAATAATAGACTGTTTATTAAATCTTCCACTTTTATACTGGGCATATGAAGAAACTGGTGATAAAAGTTATCTAGATATAGCAAATGCTCATTATAATACTGCCATAAAAACAATAATAAGAAATGATGCTTCAACATATCATACATATTACTTTGATAAAGATACAGGTAAACCAACTTTAGGTGTTACACATCAAGGGTTTAGCGATGAATCATGTTGGGCAAGGGGGCAAGCTTGGGCAGTTCTTGGAATGCCAATAAATTACAAATACAATAATTTAGAAGTAAGCAAAGAAATCTATGAAGCTGTAACTAATTATTATATAAACAAACTTCCTGAGGATTTAGTTCCTTATTGGGATTTAATATTCAAAGAGGAAGATAAAGAGCCAAGAGATTCATCTTCAGCAGCAATAGTTGCATGTGGAATTTTAGAAATGGACAAATACTTAAAAGAACATAAATATAGAGACGTATATATGAAAGCCGCTCATAAAATGGTTAGAAGTTTAATAGAAAATTATACTAGTGAAGGTGTAAATTCAAATGGAATACTGCTTCATGGAGTATATGCTTACCATAACAATAAAGGTATAGATGAATGTAATCTTTGGGGTGATTACTACTACATGGAAGCTCTTATGAGATTAAGAGATAAAGAATTTAATACATACTGGTAAAATTTATATAAAACGAAAACATGTTATGGATAAATATGTATTAATGGTTGTTAGATAAATAATAGGGGCTATCTAAAAAAGAGATATGCTCCTATTTTGGATGTTAAAAAGTATGATGTAGCACATGAAGGGAGAAATTATATAATGAAAAAATATGACACATTAAAAAGAGTACAAGATTTAGGGGTAGTAGCTGTTGTAAGAGGAAAAAGTAAAGAGGAAGCAATAAAAATAAGTGAAGCAGCTATTAAAGGTGGAATAAATATAATCGAAGTAACATTTACAACACCAAAAGCTCAAAGTGTAATAGAATGTTTAGCTGATAAATATAGTGACGAAGAAGCTATAATAGGTGCTGGTACAGTTTTAGATAGTGAAACAGCAAGAATTGCTATATTAAATGGATCTAAATTTATAGTAAGTCCTAATTTTAAAGAAGATATAGCTAAATTATGTAATAGATATAAAGTACCATATATGTCAGGGTGTATGACAATAAATGAGATTGTTACAGCGATGGAATATGGAGTAGAAATAGTCAAGTTATTCCCTGGTGGAGCTTATGGTCCATCTATAATAAAAGATATATTAGGACCACTTCCACAAGCATCTATAATGCCAACAGGTGGAGTATCTTTAGATAATATAGATAAATGGATAAATAATGGATGTGTAGCTGTAGGAATAGGAAGTGCATTATATAAGTCGGCAGAAATTGGAGATTTTGATAGTATAGAAAAAGTAGCAAAACTATTTGTAGATAAGGTAAAGGAAGCTAGAAAGTAGGGGGACTAATATGAAGAAAAGAGTGGTGACTTTTGGAGAGATAATGATGAGGTTATCTCCAAGTGGCAATAGTAGATTTTTACAAACTTCTACTTTTGATATCAACTTTGGTGGAGCAGAAGCTAATGTAGCTATATTACTGTCTTATTTAGGGATTGATGCAAGATATATTTCTAAATTACCAGAAAATCATATGGGAGAGATGGCTATATCATATTTAAAGAACAATGGTGTAGATACAACATATATTTCAAGGGGCGATGATAGGATAGGAGTATACTATTTAGAAAAAGGAATTGGTGTTAGAAGTTCAAATGTAATATATGACAGAAAAGATTCTGCAATTTCTAAAGCAACAATTAGTGATTTTGAATTGGAGAAAATCTTTGAAGGTGCAGATTGGTTCCATTTTTCAGGGGTTACCCCAGCACTTGGATCTAATATGGTTGAAATATTAAAACAAGTTGTATCCTATTGTAAAAATAATAATATAAAAATATCAGTAGATTTAAACTTTAGAAGTAAGCTATGGTCTTATAAAGATTTTAAAAATGTAATGATTGATTTAATAAAAGACTCATATCTTTGTATAGGATGGATAGATTTTTATAGGAATGATGATGATTTTGTGCCTGTAAGTTTTAATAGTGAGGAAGAAGAGCTTGAATACTTTAGCACAAGACTATCAAAAATGAGTGAAGAACTAAATATAAAATATATTGCTACTACAATAAGAGAGACTGTATCAACTAGTAAGAATACTTTAAGAGGATTCATATTTGATGGAGAAAATTTTGTACACTCGAAGAAGTATGAATTTGAAATTATTGATAGAGTGGGATCAGGAGATGCTTTTGCGGCTGGTTTAATATCAGAATTAGTACAAGATAAAGAGATTAACGAAGCAATAGAATTTGCTGTATGTGCAGGGGTCTATAAGCATACTATCAATGGGGATGCATGCATAGCAAGTTATGATGAAATAAAAGGAATATCTAACGGAATGGTAAGTGGAGGAGTTTCGAGATAAAAAACTATTTATTTTAAATTATTAAAAAGTAAGTAACTAACTGAGAGCTGATTTTAGTATTTATGGAATATGAAGAAATATATACTTTACTCTTTGAGTTTAGCTTAAAAGATTGATATAATCGATATATATAAAATACAGTTTTATATTATTTTACTAAGGAGTTACTTATTTTGAAAAAAGATAATTTAAAGTTAGAGAAAATAATTGATTTTGAAAAATGGGATAAGTTACAAGATTCAATTGCTTTAGTTACTAAAGCGGCCATGATTACTGTAGACTACAAAGGTAACCCGATGACAAAACATAGCGGATGCCAAAGGTTTTGTTCGATAGTAAGACAAGATAAAGAAATGGTAAAGTACTGCAAAAAGTGTGACTCAAGAGGTGGACTAGAAGCAGCTCGTATAAACAAACCATATATATATTTATGTCACTATAATATAGTAGATATAGCTATACCAATAATCGTTGATGACAAGTATATTGGAGCAATAATGGCTGGTCAAATTAAGCTAAGCAATGAAAATGATCATGATATGCTTGAGCAAATAGCCACAGCATCGAATAAAGAAATGGCAAAAGAAACCTTAGAAAGTATAAAAGAACATTATGAAAGTCTACCTGTTTTAACTTATGAGGAAGTAGTGAATATAGCTAATATGCTTTTTGATTTATGCAATTATCTTGTGGATGAAGCTCTTAATAAGAACTTAGCTATGGAAATGAGTGATGCTATAAATCTAAGTGAATATAGAATAAGTCAGGAGACTTTTAAAGGGCATAAAACAAGAAGTATTGAGAATATGAAAAAGGAAATGTCTAATTTTATTATAAACTCTTATGTAGAAGAAAAAGATTTTGATAGTGGGAAACCATCTGTAAGTAGAACCTTAAAGCCTGCAATAGACTATATTTTTGAGAATAAAAGTGAAAATATATCTGTAAAGGATATGGCTGAGGTCTGTCATGTTAGCCAAAGTTATTTTAGTAGGTTGTTTGTAAAGGAAACAGGAGAGAAGTTTTCTACTTATATATCAAAACTAAAAATAAAATGGGCAAAAAGTATACTGGAGGAAACCGATATATCAGTTGCTCAAATAAGTGAAGAACTTGGATTTAATGAGCCAGGATATTTTATAAAAATGTTTAAAAAATATGAAGGAGTAACCCCTTCTATTTACAGGAAGTATTATAAAAAGTAATTATTAGTTAGTACATATAAACTGTTAACTAATACTTAAGATTTAAAATAAATAATTGTTAACTAATATATATAAATGATTAGTTAGTAAATAAGATTTAAAGTTTCTACTGAAGTTAATTAATTTTAGTAGAAATTTTTTTGTGAAAAAAGTGAACCAATTAATATAAATTTGCATCTAAAGAGTGTAAAGCAAATATATAGCGCTATAATTTGCAGGAAAGGTAGGAGGTTAGTTGAATAGAGATAAATTTGTAAATAAAGTAATTGAAAGTGAAGACACCTTATATCGTGTAGCTAAGTCAATTCTTCTTCATGATGAAGATTGTGAGGATGCTGTTCAAAATGCAATTTTAAAAGCTTACGATAAATTACATACATTAAAGGAAGAACAATACTTCAAAACATGGATAGTTAGAATACTTCTAAATGAGTGCTATGCCTTAAAAAGAAGGGAAGTACCAAAAGTACCTTATGAGGAGTGCTCTGAATGTATAAAAAGTGAAGATAAAACAGACTACACTGACTTATATCTAGCAATTAGAAAACTACCTGACAAAATAAAAATAACTGTTGTTCTTTATTATGTAGAAGGTTATTCAGTGGATGAGATTAAAAAAATATTAAGAATACCTTCAGGAACTGTTAAAAGTAGATTATCAAAAGGACGTAAGTTATTAAAAATAAAATTAGAAGATATGGAGGTAATTTATGAATAACAAAAACCTAAAAAATACCTTTCCAGAAACACCAAATAACTTTAAACAAAGGGTAAGGACTACATTAAATAGTCTACCCGAGAAAGAGGAGTATTTAAAAATGGAAAATAAAACATATAAAAAAATATCTTTTAAGAAAAAGTTAGTGGTAGCAGTAGCGGCTACATTTGTTTTAGGAACAACAGCTTTTGCAGCTGGCAAGTTATTTTCAGTAGCAGGTAGTACTAGCGTTATACCAACATATAAAAATATTCCTACTATAGAGCAAGTAAGCAAAGATTTTGGATTTAAGCCAGCTTTAGTAGAAAAGTTTGAAAATGGATATGAGTTTACAAGTGGACACACTACAGAAAATGAGGGATATGATGAAAGTGGTAATTCACTTGGAAAATCTAAATTACTTAACATGTTTTATAAAAAAGGGGATGCAAATATATCTATAGGAGTAGAAGACCTAACTCTTGTAGGAGAAGATACAAATGCAGTAGTAGTAGAAAATTACAAAGGATCATACTTAAAATACACAGCTTATGCAAATAAATTTGTTCCTGAGGATTATGAAATGACTGAACAAGATAAAAAAGATGAAGCATCAGGTAAGTATGTATTTAGTGTGGGAAGTGAAGAAGTAGAAATATCTGAAGTTCAACATATAGGTTTTGAATTAGATGGATTATATTACTCAATATTAGCAATGGATTCTGAATTAAATCAAGATGATTTAGTAGCTATGGCAAAAGAGATAATAGATAGTAAATAAAGAGTATGTTAAAAATAGTGTAAAAGAGAGCTGAATAGGGCTCTCTTTTTTTATTTGTGCAAAAAAATAATTTATAAAAAAGATAGTTTAACAGTAGATTTTGTAAGACTTGAGACATTAATATTTTGTTGTTAAAAAAATTTCAATAAGTCTAAAAAATACAATTTCATAAAAAAAGGACATAAAATTACCATTAAAAATTGTGATTTTATGACATATTTGTCTAATGCTTATTCGTGAAAACGATATTATAATAATCTCATAGAAAAAATTAGTTTCGATAAAAATTGAAGCTATAGGTAAAGAAAAATTTATTAAATTAAAAATACGGAGGGAATTACAATGAGAAAAGCTTTTATATGTCCAACTAAATACGTTCAAGGGGAAGATGAATTATTAAACTTAGGATACTTCGTAAAAACATTTGGAAAGTCAGCATTACTTATAGCTCACAATGATGATGTTTTAAGAGTTAAAGATAAATTAGAAAAAACAGCAGAAAAATTTGATATAACATTTGTAGAAAGTGGATTCAAAGGAGAATGCTCAAGAGAAGAAGTAGCAAGACTTCAAGAACTAGCAAAAGAAAATAACTGTGCATGTACAATAGGTCTTGGTGGTGGTAAGGCTATAGATACAGCTAAATGTGTTGCTTGTGGAGAAGCTTTAATAATAGTTCCAACAATAGCAGCAACAGATGCACCAACAAGTCACTCAGCAGTATTATACACAGAAGATGGAGCATTTGATGATTATGCATACTTTAAGCAAAGTCCAAGTGTAGTGCTTATAGATACAACAGTTATAGCAAAAGCACCAACAAGATTCTTAGTTTCTGGCATGGGAGATGCACTATCTACATACTTTGAAGCAAGAGCAACATCAAACTCATACTCAAATGTAAATGCAGGATTACCTTGTGGAGTAAGAGAAGGATTATGTGGAGATGCAAAAGGTACAAACACAGCTTTAGCACTTGCTAAATTATGTTATGAAACATTAATAAATGATGGAGCTAAAGCAAAGGCAGCTTCAGATTGTAACTTAGTAACTCCAGCTTTAGAAAATATAATAGAAGCAAATATACTTTTATCAGGATTAGGATTTGAAAGTGGTGGACTAGCTGCTGCTCATGCTATCCATGATGGATTAACAATATTAGAAGGAACACACAAGTACTTCCACGGAGAAAAAGTAGCTTTCGGAACAATAGCTCAATTAGTATTAGAAAACGCTCCAGAAGAAGAATTATATGAAGTATTAGACTTCTGTTTAGAAGTAGGATTACCAGTATGTTTATCCGACATAGGGGTAGATGAAATAACTGATGAAGAACTTATAGAAGTAGCTAAGAAATCTTGTATAGAAGAAGAATCAGTACATTCTATGCCATTCCCAATAACAGTTGAAGGAGTATGTGCAGCAATAATAACAGCAGATAAAATAGGTAAAGACTACAAAATGAGTAGAGGTGTATAATATGAAAAAAATAATCAACAAACCAGAAAATGTAGTTATGGAAATGTGTAACGGTATAGCTATGGCACATCCAGAGCTAGAATTCGTTAAAAAATATAAGGTAATGAAGAAAAAAGAAATAAATAAGAATAAAGTAAGCTTAATAAGTGGTGGAGGAAGTGGTCATGAGCCTGCACATGCTGGATTTATAGGAAAAGGAATGTTAGATGCAGCAGTATGTGGTGATGTATTTGCATCTCCATCTCAGATACAAGTTTATCAAGCTATAAAAGAAACAGCTAGTGAAAAAGGTACTCTTTTAATAATAAAGAACTACAGTGGTGACATGATGAACTTTAAAAATGCTGCTTACTTAGCTAGTGAAGATGGAATAAAAGTAGACTATGTTAAGGTTGATGATGATATAGCAGTTGAAGATAGCTTATACACAGTAGGTAGAAGAGGTGTTGCTGGAACAGTACTTATACACAAAATAGCAGGTGCAGCGGCTGAAAGAGGAATGTCTCTAGAAGAAGTAAAAACAGTAGCTCAAAAGGCAATAGATAATGTTAGAAGTTTAGGATTTGGTTTAACATCATGTACAGTACCTGCAAAAGGAACTCCAACATTTGATATAGCTGAAGATGAGATGGAGTTTGGAGTAGGAATACATGGTGAGCCAGGTATAAAAAGAGAAAAAATAGCTAGTGCGGATGAATTATCAAAGAGAATGGTAGATGCTATTGTTAAGGATATGAAGCTTGTTGAAAATGAAGAAGTAGCATTACTTATCAATGGATTTGGAGCTACACCACTACAAGAGTTATATCTTTTAAACAACTCAGTAGTAAGTGAACTAGATAAGAAAAACATCAAGATAAATAGAATATTTGTAGGAAACTATATGACAAGCATAGATATGGCAGGAGCATCTGTATCTATTATGAAATTAGATGATGAACTAAAAGAGTTATTATCTGAAGAAAGTGATACACCAGCATTTAAGGTAGCAGGTCCTGTAGAGAGTGTTGAATATGTTGCCTTAGAAGCTAATAAGGATGAAGAAAAAGAAGTATATTTTAAAGTTGAAAGTGATGAAAATTTTGCAGAGATAAAAGATGAAAAAGTAACTTTAGACAACATGATCTATATTATAGATAAAATGAGTGAAGTAATAATAGAAAATGAAGTTCCATTTTGTGAGTTAGACTCTCATGCTGGTGATGGAGACTTTGGAATGAGTGTTGCCAAAGGATTCAAGCAATTAAAGAGAGAATGGAAGGAAATCTTAGAACTAGAAAATCTTAATATATCAGAGTTCCTAGATGCATGTTCTATGATTATAATGGAGCACTGTGGAGGAGCATCAGGTCCAATATGGGGATCTGCATTTAGAGCAGCAGGAAAAGAAGTTGGAGACAAAGTTGAGTTAAGTGTAGAAGACTTTGGAAAAATGTTAGGTGCTGCAGTTGAAGGAATACAAGCTACTGGTGAGCGTTCATTTGGTAGAGGAGCAGTAGTAGGAGATAAAACTCTTATAGATGCACTAGTTCCATGTGCTAATGCTTGGGTAGATAGCTATAACAAAGGTGAAAGCTTTAAAGTTGCTTTTGAAAAAGGAGCACAAGAAGCGGTAAAAGGAGCTAAAGCAACAGAAGAAATAGTTGCTCGTATGGGTAGAGCAGGTACTGTTGGAGATAGAAGTTTAGGATATCCAGATGCAGGAGCTTATGGATTAGGAGTAATATTTACTGAAATTTCTAAAGCTATTAGATAAAAAGTTAGCTATAAGTTAAAATAGATAAAAAATTAGCTATAAATTAAAAAATATTAAATAATCGCCTAAAATTAGACCTATAGATACTATAATTAACTATATAGTATTAATAGGTCTAATTTAGTATAATGATTAGATAAAATTTAAAAGAAGGTGAAAAGTATGAAGTGCAGAGAGTTTTATTTTAAAGGTGAAGAAAACTTAGACGTACACGTATATCAGTGGGAAGATGAAGAAGTAAAGCCAAGGGGAGTAGTTCAAATAGCTCATGGTATGTCAGAAACTGCTATTAGATATGAGTATTTTGCAGAGCAATTAACTAAAGATGGATATATAGTATACATAAACGATCACAGAGGTCATGGAAAGACAGCAGAAGAAGTAGAAAACGTAGGATATTTGGCTGATAAAGAAGGCTTTAAATGTTTAGTAAAAGACATGGATACTTTAACAAAGATAATAAAAGAGGAAAATCCAGATTTACCAGTATACTTATTTGGGCACAGTATGGGATCATTTGCTAGTCAAAGATACATAATGGAATATGGAAATAATTTAGATGGATTAATACTATCAGGCTCAAATGGTAAGCATGGTATTGCTTTAAATTTAGGTATAATGATAGCTAGCTATGAAATAAAAAAACGTGGTAGAAAACATAGAAGTAAAATGCTAGATAGTTTAATATTTGGCGGTCATAACAGAGGATTTAAGCCAGCTAGAACAGGATTTGACTGGTTAAGTAGAGATGAAAAGGAAGTAGATAAATATGTAGAAGATCCATTCTGTGGAGTAATATTTACTTGCGGATTTTTCTATGATTTTATGAAGGGTCTTCAAGAAGTTGAGCACCCAGATAATCTTAGAAAAGTACCATTAGATTTACCTATATATATTTTATCAGGGGACAAAGACCCTGTTGGTAAAAATGGTAAAGGAGTACTTAGATTAAGAGATAGATACATAAACTTAGGAGTAAAAGATGTTTCTTGCACTTTATATGAGGGTGGAAGACACGAAATGTTAAATGAAACAAACAAAGATGAAGTAATAGAAAATATTTTAAAATGGTTAAATGAAAAAAACTCAGTAAAAAAATCTTTAGATGAGACTATCACAAGTAGTAATATGATAAATAAGTAACCAGATAGCATAAAACATCTTATGCAAAGTTGAGATAGAAGGCAATATTGCCTTCTATTTTGTATGTTAAGAGTTTTAAGTACTAAATCTAAAATATACAAAATAATTTCTAATGACGATGCAAAACTGCATCAAGTTAAAATATATTTAAGTTTAGAAATAATAAAAAAATTCTACAAAAGGTTGAAATCATGGGAATTTAAATAATAAATTAAAATACTTAAAGTTGGTATGTTTATTGCTTAATAATATATAGCAAATGATAAATAATAAATTATCAATAACAATAATTATATAAACTTAGGGGGTATTTTAGTTATGAGTAATCAACCAGCAAGTGCTTTAAGTTCACCAAGATTTTGTAATACAGGAAACTTTATGAGAATGCCAAAAATGACTGATGCAAAGGACTTAGATTTTGTAATATTTGGTATGCCTTTTGATACAGCAAGTTCATATAGAAGTGGTTCAAGATTTGGTCCTCAAGCTATAAGAAGTATATCAGCTATGATGAAACCTAATAATGTAATATTAGGGGTTAATATATTAGAAAGTTTAAAAGGAGCTGATTATGGTGATGTTAATGTAACTCCAGGGTATATACTACCTACATATGAAGCTATAGAAGCTGAGTTACAGCCTATAGTAGATGCAGATATAATACCTATAGGTCTTGGAGGAGATCACAGTGTAACTTTAGCAGAGTTAAGAGCTATAGCAAAAAAACATGGACCAGTAGCAATGGTACATTTTGATTCTCATGCAGATATTAATGATTTAGTATTTGGAGAAAAATACAACCATGGTACTCCATTTAGAAGAGCCATTGAAGAAGGTATAATAGATCCATCTTGTTCAATACAAGTAGGTATGAGAGGGTCATTATATGATGCCAATGAACATGAAATGGCTAAAGAGTTAGGTCTTGAATTAATACCAGCTCACAAAATGAGAGAGATGGGGTTACCTGAAGTTATAAAGAAAATAAAAGAAAGAGTTGGGGATAAGAAAGTATTCTTAACATTTGATATAGACTTTGTTGATCCAGCTTATGCACCAGGAACAGGTACACCTGAAGTTGCAGGATTTACATCTTATGAGACATTATGGATGGTAAGAGAATTAAAAGAATTAAACTTTGTAGGATTTGATGTTGTAGAAGTATTGCCAGCTTATGATAGTGGAGAGATAACTTCTTATATGGCTGCTAATATATGCTTTGAATTTATTTCAATATTAGCACTTAAGAAAATAAATAATAAATAGCATTAGATTTAAGTTAAATATATATAGTTCTGTATAATAGGGGGTATTTCAATGAATCAAACCAATAGCACCACCATGGAAGGTACCAAGTATGATAGCAATATGTCTTCTAAGGAACTAGACAATATTAATTTAAACAGTAGTCAATATAAGCAAGGGGCTATAAAGTGTATATTCTTCACTGTAATAGCAATATTTGTTTTCTTTATACCTATTTCAGTAAATGGAAAATCGGACGTTCCATTTGGATATATATATAATTTCTTTGTAGATATACTTGGAAATTTAGGATTATGGTTAGTAAGTATATTAATGATTGGCAACTTTGTTGCTAATATATATGGAAAATATATAAGTAAAGCAAATAAGAAATTAAAAGAATACTATAGTGAAGATAGTATTTTCCACACAATATTATATTTTTTAGGAGCAGTTTATACAACAGTATATGCACTTCATATAACAGTTGAAGGTTTTGTTGGTCCTGAATTTATAGTAGGTTCATCAACAGGTGGAACTGTTATACCATCTGTTGTGTTAGGTGTTATGTGGATTATTCCAGTAGGTGCGTTTTTTATGCCGTTTTTACTTAACTATGGAGCTATAGAGTTTATCGGAGCTTTACTAGAGCCATTTATGAGACCAATATTTAAAGTTCCTGGAAAAAGTGCTTTAAATGCTGTAGCATCATTTGTAAGTTCATCATCATTAGGGGTACTTATAACAGATAGACTATACAAACAAAATGTTTACACAAAAAAAGAAACTGTAGCTATCGCAACTAGCTTCAGTGCAGTTAGTGTAGGCTTTGCATTTTTAGTTATTAATACAGCCGGACTTGGAGATCACTTTATAAAGGTATATTTCTCATCATTATTAATATCTTTTATAGTTGCTATATTTATGGTTAGGATACCACCAATATCTAAAAAGCCTGATGAATATTATGATGGAACGGTACAAACAGATGAAGATAGAAAATCGGAAATTAAACTAGATAAAGGTATTGCAAAAAATGGTATAGATAGGGCTTTTAAGAAAGCTTACATAGCTAATAATATATTTTTAGAAATAAAAAGTTCTATACTAGACTCACTTACGGTTGTACCAAAAGTGTTGAGTTTACTTGCAGCAGTAGGTATAAGTGCTTTAATCCTTGCAGAGTTTACACCTATATTTAATTGGTTAGGATTAGTATTTGAGCCAATACTAAACATACTTAAAGTACCTAATGCTACTGAAATAGCACCATCAGTTCCAGTAGGTATAGCCGAGATGTTTTTACCAGTTTTATTAATAGCTGATAAGGTAGAAATGATAGACATAGGAGCAAGATATTTTATAACAGCATTATCTATGGTTCAGATAATATTCTTCTCAGAAACAGTAGTTGTTATGATAGCAACTAAAATGCCAGTAAAGCTATGGGAGCTAGTAGTTTGTTTTATACAAAGGACTCTTATAGCGATGCCTTTTGTAGCATTATTTATGCATATAATGTTTTAGATAATATAAAAAGATATGTAGAGAATAAAAAAATTCTTTACATATCTTTTTTATATATTAAGGTATTATAACTAATTTGTTTTTTATAATATATAACACCAAACTCTTTATTATAGTATTTTATTATGTGTTGTCATTCTGATGGAAATTAAAATCTATGTTATGTTTATTTAATTTTCTTATAACAGTACTTCTATCGATTTTAAGCTTTTTTGATATATCTAAGGTACTAGAAGACACACTTTTAACTCTAAGAAGAATATTTTTTTCGTATTCATCTAAAGCTTTATTAAGAGAGAAGTCTTCGCTAAAGTCTAAAGTACTATTCTTATAAATATCTAGCAATATTTCATCAGGCAAATCATTTTTAGTTATTAGATCATCCTCTGAAATAACCAAAAGCCTTTCGACTATATTTTCTAGTTCTCTAACATTTCCAGGCCATGGATAGGTAAGTAACATATTCAGACAGTCTTTAGAGATACGTTTGTTTATATTGTACTTATCATTGAATTTTTCCAAAAACATATTTATTAATGGTAGAATATCTTCTTTTCTGTCTTTTAGAGGTGGAATCTTTATAGGAACTACATTAAGTCTATAAAATAAATCTTCTCTAAAAGTTTTTTCTTTTACCATATGGCTAAGGTTTTTGTTAGTAGCTGCAATTATTCTAACGTCTATGGATATTTTTGTCTTTCCACCTATTCTATAGAACTCTTTATCCTGAATTAATGTAAGTAGTTTTGTTTGGAGTGGAAGTGATAGTTCACCTATTTCATCTAGAAATAAAGTGCCAGTATGAGCAAGTTCAACAAGACCGATTTTGCCATCTTTGTTTGCTCCTGTAAAAGAACCTTTTTCGTACCCAAAAAGCTCAGATTCAATTAATGATTCAGGTATAGATCCACAATCAATTTTAATAAATGGATTATCACTTCTATTACTATTATCATGAATAAATTTACTAAGAACGCCTTTACCAACTCCGGATTTTCCATATATTATAACAGTAGAATCTACAGAAGCTACTCTTTTAGCTAGGTTTAGTATAGTATTCATACTGTTGCTGGCATATATTAAATTTTTGTTTTTATAATCATTGTTTTTTAAAGAAAAAAGCTCATCACAAATAGATTTATTAATTTCTTTTAGTTTAAAAAAATCTTTCTTTAGGTTTTCTATGTAAGTCATATCACGCGAGGTTATTACTACTTTGTCCAGGCTACCATTTTTAAAAATAGGTGTACCATGAGCTAGTATTTGCTTATCATTAACCTTTTGAATTAATTTTATAGGTTCTTTATGCTTTATAACTTCAAGTGCAACAGATGAAGAGAAAAATCCTTTCTCTACCATATCATGCATATTAGTACCTATAATTTTGTCTCTATCTATTCCTTCGATATATTCACAAGTTTTATTATAAAATAATGTGGTGCCCTTTTCATCTGTTATATGTATACCATCTAATGATGCGTCTAATATGTTTGAAATCTCAACAAAATTCATGAAAATCCCCCTTTATGTTAAGTTTAGATTATATAATATACAAACACAAGGTAAAAGAGTTAGTAGAGTGAAGTAAATTTTATTAAAAGAGAGTCGTATTACGCTAAACTATAGACAATATAATATTTAGCAGATAAAGCTAGTTTTATATTTAATTAAAGAGACATAAAATTAATAAAAAATAAAAAAATATAAAAATATTGTTGACTTTATGTTGTAATTATATATAATAATATTAAGATTAAATTAATAAAAAAATCCTTGGAAAAAGAGAGTAGCTTTAAATGGAGTTCAAGCGAGTTAGGGTTGGTGTGAGCCTAATAATGAAGTTTAATGTGAAGAGAGCTTTGGAGGAGATTGCTTGAAGTAGTAGTATGGCAATCGGTGTGCTCGCCTTAAGAGTTTGAGTGGATAAGTTTACTTATCAATAAGAGTGGTAACGCGGAATATTTCGTCTCTTGGTTATTTATAGCCAAGGGACTTTTTTAATACATTTTTTTAATGTAGCTGCGTTTTACGATTGTTGTTTTGGCTTATCAATAAGAGTGGTACCGCGAATAATCGTCTCTTAGTCTAATGACTAAGGGACTTTTTTTATTAGAAAAGTACTATTCTTTTGTCCAAGGTAGGATGTAAGTTTGGCATAGCACTAATATGTCATTCTCAAATAATAATCAATTACAAATAGGGAGGAATTATTTATGAAAATCAAAAAGGCATTAATGGGAATTTTAGTAGGAGTTTTAAGTTTAGGGTTAGTAGCTTGTTCTTCAAGTGATAACTCGGGAAGTGGAGATAGCAAAAAAGCTGCAAACCAATTAGAGCAAATACAAGAAAAAGGGAAGTTAGTAATAGGAACTAGTGCAGATTATCCACCATATGAGTTCCACGCAGTAATAGATGGAAAAGATACAATAGTTGGATTTGATGTTAATATAGCTGAAGAAATAGCTAAAGAAATCGGAGTAGAGTTAGAAATAAAAGATATGAAGTTTGATGGATTATTAGCAGCACTACAAGGTGGAACTGTTGATATGGTAGTTGCAGGTATGAGTCCAACAGAAGAAAGAAAGCAAGCAGTAAACTTTACTGATACTTACTACAACGGAAAAAACTCTGTATTAATAAACAAAGCAAACTTAGATAAGTACACTAAAGTAGAAGATTTAAAAGACTTAAAAATAGGTGCTCAAAAATCTAGTATTCAAGAAAGTTTTGCAATAGATGTAATAGGAGCTACAAATATAAAAGCACTTTCTAAAATATCTGATGTAATATTAGAGCTTAAAAATGGAAACGTAGATGCAGTAGTAGTTAGTGAGCAAGCAGTAACTGGTTACTTAAAGCAATATCCTGAGTTAGTATACGCAAACATAGATTTAGGAGAAGATACGTCAGAAGGTTCTGCAATAGCAGTAAAAAAATCAGATGACAATTCTTTAATAGAAGCAACTAACAAAGTATTAAGCTCATTAAAATCAGCAAATAAAATTCAAGAGTTTGTTGATAAAGCAACTGAACTAGCTCAATAAAATTATGGTTAGTCAGTAAATAATTAGGAGGGTTATATATGAATTTTGAATTCTTAAGTAAATATTATCAGTTTTTCATAGACGGAACAAAAATTACAATAAGCATATCTTTATGTACTTTAATTTTAGGATTTATCATAGGTATAATAGTTTGCTTAGGAAGAATATCTAAAAATAAATTAGTTAGTTTTGTAAGTGGAACATATATAGAGTTTTTAAGAGGAACACCTTTATTAATTCAAATATTCATAATCTATATGGGACTTCCATCAATAGGATTAAAAGTACCTGATATAGGTCCTATATCTTCAGATTATGTATCAGCAGTACTTGCATTATCTATAAACTCAAGTGCATATATAGCTGAAATACTAAGATCAGGAATACAGTCCTTAGATAAGGGGCAAATGGAAGCAAGTCGCTCTTTAGGTTTAGATTACTCAATGAGTATGAAGTACGTAATAATACCGCAAGCTTTAAAAAATGTGTTACCAGCATTAGCAAATGAATTTATAGTTTTGATAAAAGAATCTTCAATAGCATCAGTAATAGGAATACACGATTTAATGTATAGTGCAGATGTAGTAAAAGGAGCAACATACTTAGCTTTTGAGCCATTAGTAGTAGCATCATTAGTATACTTTGCACTTACATTTAGTTTATCAAAGTTGGTTAGTTATATTGAAAGCAGATTAGAAACTAAAAACACAAAGAGCTTTGTATTATTTGACAGTAAGGTAAGTATAAGAAAGCCTAAGGAGGAAGTAAATATATGATTAAGATAAATAAGTTGCAGAAGAAATTTGGAAAGCTAGAAGTTCTTAAAAATATAGATATGAAGGTTAATCAAGGGGAGATAGTTGCAATACTGGGGCCTAGTGGTAGTGGAAAGAGTACTCTTTTAAGATGTATGAACTTACTTGAGACTCCTACTAGTGGGGATGTAATATTTGAGGGGAATAATATTGTAGATAAAAAATGTGATATAAACAAGGCAAGACAGGATATAGGGATGGTGTTCCAAAATTTTAATTTATTCAATAATATGTGTGTTATGGATAATATTACGCTGGCACTTACTAAGGTTAAGAAGATGGATAAAAAGAGTGCGGAAAAGATTGGGGAAGAGTTATTAAATAGAGTAGGGTTATTGGATAAGAAGGATGCATTTCCTTCTCAGTTATCAGGGGGACAAAAGCAGAGAATCGCAATAGCAAGAGCGCTTGCTATGAAGCCAAAGGTGATGTTGTTTGATGAGCCGACTTCGGCTCTAGATCCAGAGATGGTGAAGGAAGTGTTGGATGTTATGAAGGAGCTAGCTAAGGAAGGGACTACTATGGTGGTGGTTACTCATGAGATTGGGTTTGCTAAGGAAGTGGCTAGTAAGGTTGTGTTTATGGATGAGGGATATATTATTGAAGAGGGGACTCCTGAAGAAGTATTTGAAAACACAAAACAAACTCGAACTAAAGAATTTTTAAGTAAGGTGATATAGAGGGGTGGGAAATTTTGAGGATGGAATTGGCGCTCCGGGGTGGATTTGAAGTTCTATGTCATGCAGGCCAGGAGCGGGCCTGCGAATGACATTAGAACTTTCAAATCCACCCCTTCGCTGAATTCCACCTCAAAATTTCTTACTCTATATTGCGTTATTAAAAAAGGGGGGAGTAAACATATTAAAAGAATAAAGAATAAAAGAATATTTTTCTTAGGTAGATATACTTTAGAAATGTTTTAAATGGTCGTAAGATTATTTTAGAATGTAATTAAAGTATAAATATTTGAGATTGTTACTGGTTAAGCAGGCAAAACTTGAGTTTATAAGGATGATTTTGTTTCGTTTTTGATTTGATTTATTAGGCTAAGGCTATAGGTTAGGTCGATTTTGACGAAAAAATTATTTGTCTTTGTAGATTGAAGTTTTTTTGCTTTTTTGTAAAAAAGTATACATATTAAAATTTATAATTTTATAAACATTGGGGAGGATTATTACATGAAATTTAGGTTGAAGGTGAAGTCTGTATTAGCTACTATTATGGTAAGTTCTTTATTAGTAGGTTCATTAGGAGGTACTGTGTTTGCGAAGGGGAAGGATGTTAATATTAAGGATTTTAAGAATGTGTTAAATGTACAAGCAGATCCGACTGTTGAGATTAATGCTACTTATAATACTAATAAGTTTAATCCGTTTTCGGATATGGGGGCTTGGCATGGATATTATTTACCAAAGGATGATGCTACTCATTTGTATGGAGGTTTTGCTGGTCCGTTGATAGTTGGGGAAGAGTATCCTATAAATTTAACTGATACTATATCTAAGATAAAGATAGTAAATAAGGATACTAAGAAAGAGTATGATTTAACTAGTGCTAAGGTTAGTTTTGATTCATATCCAGGTAAGTTGGTACAAAAATATGAGCTTGAGGATTTAAATCTTAATTTAGAGTTAATATTTGCATCAGATAGAACTGCTTTAGTTAAAACAAATATAGAAAATAAGACTAATAAAAATCTAAACTTAGATTTAAGTTGGACAGGTTCTATATTTAATAAATCGCCTTATTCATTGGGAACAGATGAAAGTGGAAATAAGATTTATGATTTAAACCAAACTTTAGAAGCTACAAAGGAAGGTGTTAAGGTTAATTTTTCTGATGTAAGATCTATATGGTCGTTCTTCTCAACGCCAGAGACTAAGTTTGAAGTTAAGTATGAAGGTAATACAAAAACAACTGTTGATGGAGATAAGTATGAGACAAGGCTAGAAGATACTGTTTCTATAAAGCCTAAGAAAACGTTTAACACCTATTCTACACAAAGTTATACATTTACAGAGGAAGAAGCTAAAAAGGAAAATGATGTAGTTAAAAAGATGATTTCTAATCCTGAAAAATCATTTAAGGAAAATGAAAAGCGTTGGCAAAAGTATTTAGAAAAAACATTAGGTGATACTGTAGAAGATATGCCTAAAGAATACCAAGATGCAGCTGTTAAATCAGTTCAAACTTTAACTACAAACTGGAGAAGTGCAGCAGGAAGCTTAAAGCATGGTGGTATAGTACCATCTTTATCATATAAGTATTTTGTAGGATTCTGGTCATGGGATTCTTGGAAGCAAGCTGTAGCAACTACTAGATTTGATGGAGAGCTTGCAAAGGATAATATAAGAGCATTATTTGATTACCAAATAGGTGAAGATGATGAGTTAAGGCCGCAAGATGCTGGAGCTATAATAGATGCAATATTCTACAATAAGGATAGTGCAAGAGGTGGAGATGGTGGAAACTGGAATGAAAGAAACTCAAAGCCAGCACTAGCAGCTTGGGCAGTGTGGAATGTATATGAAGAAACAGGAGATAAGGCATTTTTAAAAGAGATGTATCCGAAACTAGTAGAATATCATAACTGGTGGTACACAAACAGAGACCACAACCAAAATGGAATAGCAGAGTATGGTGGTATGGTACATGAGGCTCATTATTTATATGATGAAGAAGGAAATGTATTATTAGACGAAAATGGCAACAAAAGGTTTGATGAAGAAGCAATAATAGAAGCAGCTGCATGGGAAAGCGGAATGGATAATGCTACTAGATTTGACAAAGAGGGAGTCGGTAAAGATGACGTAGGGGTTAAAGTATTTGAAAATAAAAACAAAGATGGTGAAGTAGTAGGATACTCTATAAATCAAGAATCTGTAGATCTAAACGCTTATCTGTATGCAGAGAAGATGTTCTTAGCTGATATGGCAGAGGAATTGAATCTAAAAAATGATGAAAAGAGATTTGAGAAGGAAGCTAAAGAATTACAAAAATACATAAGAGAGAACATGTTTGATGAAGAAACAGGATACTTCTATGATTTACAAATAAACTCTGAGGATTCTTCAAAGAACAAGTTACTAGTTAATAGAGGAAAGGGAACAGAAGGATTTATACCATTATGGGCTAACTTAGCATCGGAAGAAGAAGCAGAGATGGTTAAGAAAAATGTAATGGATGAAGGTAAATTCAACACTCTAGTACCATTCCCAACAGCATCAAAAGATAATGAAAAGTATAACCCAGATAAATATTGGAGAGGACCAGTTTGGTTAGATCAAGCTTTATTTGGAGTAGAAGGATTACAAAACTATGGATACACAGATGAAGCAAGAGAAATGGCATATAAGTTATTTGATAATACAGAAGGCTTATTAGGAGATGGACCTATAAGAGAAAACTACAACCCTGAAACAGGTAAAGGGCTTCATACTGCTAACTTCAGTTGGTCAGCATCTGCTTATTATCTAATGTATCAAAACATATTAAATGATGATGAAACAACTACTTTAGAAAGAGACTAAAATAGTTGGTATAGTCTATCAATAAAATAATAAAAATAATTAAAAAGAGTATTTCCTATGATGAAAATTATTTGGAAATGCTCTTTTTATATTGTTTAACGATAAAAATATATTGAAGAATAGTATAAAATTATTGACATATAATAAAGAAGTAGTTAGAATTATAATTACAATAAAGATAAAGAGAGGAAGAAAAAATGAAAAAAGATAGAAATTCTAAGATATTAAATAGTATAGTTTTATTAGGGATTGCTATTACCTTATTAATGCTAATAGGTACACCGTTAGTATTAACAGCTATGTTTAAAACTAATCAGGAGTTAATGGATTCTAATTTTGTAACTACAATAACAGTGTTAATATATATATGTGCAGCACCTTATGTAGGAGCATTAGTATTATTAAAAAAATTATGCAAATTAATGAGCAACAAAAATCCTTTTTCAAGAGAAATACCAAGCTTAATCAAAAAAATAGGAATGTGTGCTTTTAGTGAAGTATTACTATTTAATGGAGCGACAATAGCAGCTTATTATATACACGATGTATACTTATATGCACTTACTATAGTGCCATGTATAATAGTTTCGTTCGTTTCTATTGCAATAGGATTTTTCGCACTGGTATCATCAAACTTATTTGAAATGTCTATAGATATTAAAGAAGAAAATGATAAAACAATTTAAAGGAGTAATCGATGGCGATAATAGTTAATTTAGATGTAATGATGGCAAAAAGAAAAATGAGTTCTACAGAATTATCACAGAAGCTGGGCATTACTCAGGCAAACTTGTCTATATTAAAAAACAATAAGGCAAAGGCGGTTAGGTTTAGCACCCTAAATGAAATCTGCAAAGCGCTTAATTGCCAGCCTGGAGATATTTTGGAGTATGTAGAAGATGATGGAGAGTCAGAGGTAGAATAACATGAACAAAAGATGGGATATGTTATTAGGCTTAACAGTAATAGTACTACTTTCTGCGAGTATTCTATATGTATCTAGAGATATTATTATTACTGATTCAGTGGATATTATACAGTCAAATTGGGATATAGAGATGCCTAAGGATACAAAGGAAATATTTTATAAATCTAGCGGTGCTAGTCTTTTAGGTGACGGAGAAAGATATAGTATTTATGAGTGTGAAGATGAAGACTATATAAGAAATTCATTTCAGTGGAAAGATGATAAAAGTAGTTTGGTAGTTGAGGGATTTGAAGAAGTTATAGATAAGATTAGAGGTTATGGGGGGAGCAAAATTCCTAAGGAGTATATACCTGATTTGAATAGAGATTTTTTATATTATTATAAAGAGCTAGAGGACAATTCGAAGATATATATTATTTATATACCTGGAGTTAGCAAAATTTATATATCAGAAAATATATTTTAAAAGTAGAGAATAGGAAACTTATAAATATGAAAAGAAAGTATTATATATGGTTTGTAATATTGATTGCTCTGTTAGTAGGTGTTTCATATTTTGATATAAATTTTTCAAGAAGCTATCACCATAGACTTAGTAAAACTACTGACTTAAAAGATGAAAATATAAGTGGTATTTATTTAGGAGACAAAATAGATGATGAAAAAGTAGAGTCTCAATATGGCAAGATAACTGAATTTAGTCATGATAATGTTATGTATGATTATTATTTTTTATCAGAAAATATTGAAGTAGCTACTGAAAAGAATGACAAGAAGATTATTAGATTTGTAGTTAATGATAAAAATATTGAGAGCTATAAGGGTGTGAAGATTGGTGATAGTAAGGAAAGAATAGTAGGTTTATACGGGGATAACTACTATGAGAGACTAGAGCAAGGAACAAATATTATTGGATATGTAGATAAAAGCAAAAAAATATCTATAGAGTTTTGGTTAGACGAGAACGAATGCATTTGGCTTTATAGACTAGATTATAATTTTATGGAGTAATTATTAGCCCAATTAAAAAAGAGGATATATTTAATAGTAGCTATAATCTATATAGTATGAAGTTTTTTTAGACAAATTATATATAGAAATATGCAAATGCTATATAAATATAAAGCTATTTTTATAATGGGTGAGGGGAAGTATGAGAAAATTATGGAGAAATAAGACGTTTCAAATATTTGTAATTGTACTTATAGGAGTTCCATTTACATCAGCAGCAAGTAAGCTAAATACATTAAAACTTATACTTGAACATGAAAGTACAATTATTGATAAAGTGGTTCTTGCTGGTTTGGTAAAGGATATAAAATTTATAAAAATAGCAGGAATTATACTTTATACGGTTGCAATTGGATTTTATACTAATTTTATATATTCTATAAATAATGAAATAAATAATAATGAACATGAACAATAATATATATAGAAATGAAAGCATATGATTAATAATAAGTAGCGTATATGGACATAATAACATCTGTAGATGTTGACTATAAGCCATAAATATGGTATATTTTTACTAATAAAATTGTAAAGTGTTAATGAAGAAATTTTAAGTTAAGAAGGTGAGAGTATGGCAGGAACTAAGACGTTAGCTAGTAATAGAAAAGCAAGACATGAGTTCTTTATAGAAGAGACTTATGAATGTGGTATAGAATTAAAAGGTACAGAAGTTAAGTCTATAAGACAAGGTAAGTTAAATTTAACTGATGGATATGCATCTGTAGATAATAGTGAAGTTTTCTTAAAACAAGTTCATATAAGCCCATACGAGCAAGGTAATAGATTTAATGCAGACCCTTTAAGAGTTAGAAAGTTATTACTTCATAAGCATGAAATAAGAAAGCTTATAGGATTAACTACTGTAAAAGGTTATTCTTTAATACCTTTAAGTGTATATCTTAAAAATGGTAAGGTTAAAGTTGAGTTAGCTTTAGCTAAAGGGAAGAAGCTACATGATAAGCGTCAAGACTTAGCTAAAAAAGATGCTCAAAGAACAATAGAAAGAGAATTAAGAGGAAAATATTAATAGTATTTATAAATACTGTGGTATTATCCACTAAATTACATTTGCTTTTTAATACTAAAAGTATTAATATATATATCAAGATAAACAACTAAATATTGATGGTGAAAAAAGTTTGCGAAGAAGTACAGTCCAAGGACTTAAAAATACCGCGGGGGCGTAAAGGTTTCGACGTGGGTATGGAACTTGGGGCTGCGTGTCGTGTTACTCTGGGTCACGTAAAAACTGGGGACTTAAAACAAACGCAAACGATAATTACGCTTTAGCAGCTTAGTTCTGCTCGACCCGCCTTAGCCCTCCTGCCGGCTTTGGCCTGGTCGTCAACTATGCAGGGAACTACTTTCGGGGTGTCTCGACCGAAAGCGGACTTATTGGGACTGGCCGATCACATAGCTTGCCGCTGGGCGATGTGTAAGGCGAGATACTAAATCAGTTGGCTACACACGTAGATGCAACGAGGAAAAGACTTGCGGACAGGGGTTCGACTCCCCTCGTCTCCACCATTGAAATCCACGATATTACAGTTTAAGTAGTATCGTGGATTTTTTATTTATATGAACATATTCCTCAATATATTAGATGTTAAGGAATGGTTTAATAAAGACTAAACAAGTAATACTTATTATAACTATGGGGGAGGAGTATATGCGTAATATTCAATTAGTATATGCATACATATTTGATTCATTTACAGGACTAAATGACCTAGAGGTAAGCTTTAGTGATAAATTTAATTTTTATATTAAAAAACTTGATGATACTGGGTTTAATTGGAAAGTATTAATTACTAAAAAAGAAGTAGAAAATTGTATTTCACCTAAATTTTGGGGAAATGAAGAACATATAAATAGATTAGATTTGATTGTAGGAGAAAATGGAGTAGGGAAGTCGACAATCATGAGTTGTATAGAAGGAAACGCGGAAGGGATTTACTTCACAATATATTTAGAAGATATAAATGGTAAGTTGAGGTGGTTTTTTAAGTCGAATTTAGAATATGATATGAATATAGATATAGTAGAAACATGGAATGCAAACAAACTTATAATTCCAAATGATATATATGATGAGCCGTTTGAGCCTATTTATAAATCGAATACACTTATTAGAAGTTGGACATGTAATGATATGGATCCAGAGGAACATGGGATAAAAGCCTCTAATAAATCAGCATCAATTTATAAGTTTGTGACTAGGGAGTTAAAGCTATTAGAACGATATTTTCCAGCGGAAAATTTAATATATCAATTTTCATTAGATTTAAATTCTCATCATGTGGTGGAATTACTACAGAATATGAAATTAAATAGTTATTTAAAAAATATAATTAATACAGCAACTAATATGATGAGTGAAAATGAAATTTATATACTAGATACTGATGATAGATATTATTATCATGCACGTAAAATCGATGAAATGTATATTAAATATTTATCGTACAAGGATAGTTTATTAGTAAGATGCTTTAATAAGCATGAATTCCCGAAAGATATAATAGAGTTATTAGAAATGAATATTTACATATCTTGGATTATGCACCTTAGTGGATATATTGAAAACTATAATGGCTATAAAAATTTAGAGACAGTAATATCGTTAGAGGATTTTAATGATTACCTAAAGTGTGAATTAAATTATATAATAACTAAATTGGAACAAAAGAATGAAGATTTAATAATAAAAATAATAAAAAGATATGCGAGTTTCAATTTCATAGATAAGATATTTTTACAAATTAAGAAAGGATGGGTAAAAATTATAGTCGTATCTAATGATAGCATAAAATTCAATATTAGATTAAATAAAAGGGGAGAAGCCAAAAAAGATAAATCAATGATTGAGATAATCAATTTCGCTGATGAAATTAAAAGAGTATACTCTGGGACAAAAATAAGTCTTAGAAGAGTGGGGTTTTCTAATTTAAGTTCAGGGGAAATGGCATATTTAGATTTATTTGCATGTATATATAATACATTTTATTTAGATGAATATTATGATGATGATGAAAAATACGAATATGAGAGATATAAGAAGGCTTTAAACTATTTATTTATTTTAGATGAACCAGAAGCATCATTTCATCCAGAATGGTCTAGAAAATTGATATATAATATAACAACATTTACAAATAAATTATTAAGTGGAACGAATAAAAAGTGTCAATTTATTATAAGTACTCACTCTCCGTTTATAGTTTCTGATATTCCACAAAATCATATAAACTGTATAAGTTTTAATATTGATGAAAAGGGAAGAGGTAATAGAATTATAAGTAAGCCTAAGCATAGCTTTGCAGCTAATATTTACGAAATTTTAAATGATGGGTTTTTTATGAATGCACCTATAGGTGAGTTTGTACAACATAAAATTCAACAAGTTATTGATAGGATTGATGGTCTTGAAAAATTATCATTTGATATGTTACCTAATGAAAAAAACGAAATACATAAAATGATAAATATGATTGATGATAAATTAATACGCTCTAGACTTAACAATATGTTTAAAGAAAAGGAAAATGATTTACTTGAACAGGAATCTCCAATATTAGTAGATTATTTAATGAAAGAAATAATAAATTTAAAGCAAGAAATAGTAGAGCTTAAAAGTAAAATAAACACTGAGGATAGATTATGATTTTAATAGACAAAAAAGTTTTTAAAAATAAAGTTTATTTAAATGTAAATGGAGAAGTAAATGTCTTACAATTGAAAAATTGGTATAAGGATATAATGCTAGATAAAGTTAAATGTAAATATTTTAACTTAATAGAAAGTATAACAACTAATACAAATAAACTAAATGATGAAGACAAGGTATATATATTAAATACAATAATACCCTTTTTTCAAAATGAAGATAAAACTATAGATATAAGTTTAATTAACATCTTACTATCCAATGATTTTATTGGAGAATTAGCTAATTTTAGTAAAACACCACCTAAAGGTATTAATGAAACTCATTGGATTAAGATTATGGGATACTACTCGCTCGCAAAATTTGTATTTTATGATTTGGAGCAAATAAAATATAATATATTAAGACAAGCTGAAAATAATAACTTTAATCAGGAAGAATGCATAAAAACGATAGAGAGTATCTATAATGAAAAGGTTATAGAATATAATTTTAAACACATTGAATTAAATATAGAGCCTAAAATAGTAAAGGTACCTAGAATTAGTTCTGAACATTGGAATAAGAAGAATCGTGAGAAGTTCATAAAGGATAATATTAATACTGTAGCGAGTGCAGTTAGTATAAAATTAGAAAATAAAAATATACTTTATAAAAATGAAAGAGTAAAAATTAGTAAGTTAAAGGATATTAAAAAATTTAATAAAATGCTAAGTTTTATTATAAACTATGATGACTTGACTGATAAGTATAGACATTTAATATTAAAAACATTAGATCTATCAGTATGCCCGTATTGTAACAGGCAGTATATTACATCATACGAACCGAGTAAACATAAAAAAAATAATATTGATATTATAGCTACAGCAGACTTAGATCATTTTTATCCAAAAGCTAGATTCCAATTATTTTCTTTATCATTATACAATTTTGTACCATCATGTCAAATTTGTAATTCTAGGATGAAACTTGATAAGCCTATTGAAATTTTATATCCATATAATGATTTTTTCAATGAAGAAGTAAAGTTTGAAGTTATACCGAAAGATACAAGTGAACAAGGAAGGATCTTATTAGATTTGTTGTATGGGAAAAATGATACTTTAAAAACTGATAAGTATAGGATTAGAATAAATACATCTAACGTAAAAGATGAAAAAAGAAAACAATATATAGAATGAGCTATTGAAATGTTTCAGCTAGAGCAAGTATACCAGTCTCATAAGTCATTGGCAGCAGAAATTATCCGTACGCAAGCAATTTATGATAATGATATCTATAATTCTATAACTAATGTATTACTTAGTAGTAGATTATCAAATAGCATAGAAAGAAAAAAAACTTTAAAAAGTGTAATATCTCATATAGATGAATCTAGCATAGAACAGTTTGCTGTAAATGAAAAAAATAGGATTCTATATGGTATAAATGTTAAAGAAGAAAATCAAGATTTAAAACAACCTCTAGGAAAGTTTATTAGAGACATATTAAAATTAGAATAAAATCAAATAGAATATGATATAAATTAAAAATAATTCAAATGAATATAATACTGAATATTAATCGTGGGTATTATTTCTGTGATTTATCTCCACCATTGAAATTCACGAAAAGCACATTGACAATTTTGTCGATGTGTTTTTTAGGTGTGCCCAGCAGGGTCAACAACCTGACGATGAAAGTCCGTTGCGGGCTTGATAGTTGTAACCGCTAGCAAAGGTCAAGGGTGTCCATCGTGAGGTGGAATATGAATGAAGCCTACAGCAAAGTCTCGGTCTGAGGAATACGAATTACATATGAGGCTTGCTAGAAATAGACGAGTTTTTCTAACAAATCAAAGTCCCACACTATTCCAATTTATAGGAGTAAATGTAGCAGATATATGAGATGAAGGTTGTTGTTCTTTCCTGGGGAGGTCTGATAGATATATCCTTATTAAAGGGTATATTTCCTAAATGATAGCCTACATAGTGATATGGAGTTGAACTATCAGAACTCAGAATACGTCATAGTACTATTTATGTGCACGTAAATATGAAGAACTGAACATTAAGGCGGTTTTCAACTATGGATAAAGTGAAGAACGTGAATAAAGTCTATACGACTGAATATTCATACTATCATGTGGAAGGAAAGTTGGAAACTAGAGATAAACATGGAGTGCATAGCGGAGCTTTAGTATTACCGGAGGTAGGAATAGAAAACAGTGCAATAATATCTACTAATAATTTATTCGATAAGATATTAGCAAGGTACAACATGTACCTTGCGATGCAAAGAGTAATTAGAAATGATGGTAATCACAGTGTTGATGGTATAAAGACTGATGAACTTTACAACTATGCTAAAAAGCATTGGATTACAATTAAATCTAAATTATTAGATGGAACATATATACCTTCATTAGTTAGAAGAGTAGAAATATCAAAAGATAATGGTGGGACTAGGTTACTTGGAATCCCAACAGCAGTAGATAGAATGATACAACAAGCAATTGCACAAGTATTAACTGTTGTATATGAACCGGTTTTTTCTAATATTAGCTAGTAAAGAACTATTTGATAAATGATAGCGAAGAAAAGTTCATAATAAAATACTTAGATGGGCATGATAGGAAACTATGTATACAGGTAGAATTAAATGGAAAAGTAAAGGTATTACCTACATATAGGGAAAAAGATCTATTAAAGCTGATTATGGACAATAGTATATCAATTATTATAACTGCTAGAGTATATCAAGAAAAGTATGAAGTAGATTTAAATAAAATGCACATAAAGTTAAATGTTATATTAAACTAGAAAAATAAGTAATCACTATGATGTATATAAATGAGTAAAAAAATTCTAGATATTGTAGTAGTAGGTAAAAGTTTATAGTTGATCTACTACGTTTATTATAATATATACACGAGGGATAAATACTGCCCCAAGATAGCATATTAAAATTATTAATCAAGGAAAGTAAGAGAGTGCGTGAGTACATTAATATATAAGTTAGGAAGAAAAAATTAAGAAGGATATATAATTGAAATATATTATAAGATAGTTATTTAAGCTATTTATAATATATGATTTAAAGTAAGTATATAAATATGGTAATATATACATATATAGAGGTGATTGTATGGAGATAATTTTTCCTAGGAAACTAACATCAAGTAAAAAAGGAATAGAATTTACTTCTTATTTATGGGGTAAGTGTAAGTCTGTTAGGAATGTAAGTATAGTTTGGGATTTAAGTGGAACTAGACTAATTCACACAAACTTGCTATCAGCTATCGGACTTATATTCAAACGTGTTTCAAAGCATAATGAAATTATATTGAAATTGAATGATGAAAAAAATAATGAAATAAAAATGAATAAGAATATTATACATAGAATTTTTCATAAGTATTCTTTTGATCATAGAGATGGATTAAAATATGTATATTTCAATTTTGAAAGTGATGAGGATAGTAAAGAAGTTGAAGAATTGCTAATAGATAAGTTCAGAGAACTTAATTTAAAAGGGTATAATGACTTAAAGATAATACTGAGCGAAATGACAGCCAATATTTATATGCATGCGAGTCCATCAGAAGGAAGTATATGTTCTTATATTAACTTAAAAGATAATAGGTTATATATTAGTATATGTAATTTTGGTAAGACAATAAAACAGAACATATGTGAACAAAGTGACTATAATTTTGATGATGATAAAAAAGCTATTTTGTGGGCTCTAAGAAAGTTAAATACAACTAGAAAAGGTAATACTTCTGGAGGTTTAGGTTTATACCTTTTGAGGAAAACTATATCAAATTTAAATGGTGAAATAGAGATAATGTCTGGAAAATCAATGATTAAATTAAATGAAAATATGTACGACGAGAATGATGTAAATAACTTTTCCTACGATCCTCAAGAAATGAGAAGCTTTTTTCCAGGAGTTATTGTTACTCTAAAAATAGATAATATAATAGAAGAAGATGCAGTAGTTAATAACATAATTACTGATAAAATTAGTCTAAGTGATATTTAAAAGGAGAAATTAAATGGAGTGTTTAGTAAATTTTTTAAGTGATATTTACCAAAAAAAACTAAGGCGTATATCTCAATCTCAAGCTGATAATTATGAGGATGCCTTAGAAAAATATAAAGAAATATTTATATCACAACTTAGATGTGCAATAAAACATTCTACAAAATGCAGTACATGTGGATTGAAATGCTCAAATGGATGTAATAAATTGAGGAAGTTATTAGAATCAATTAGTGATGAAGAAATACACAGCTTTTTTCATGAAATAAAGGATATATATATATTATGGATTGATGCTAAATGGAGTGAATCACTAGATAAATTTACAAAATTTATGGAAGCATATAATATATTAGAAGGTATAGAAGCAGAGGAAATTAAACATAGTTTATTATATAGAGGTAGATTATCTGAAAGCATATTGACATCGTGGGATATGTATCAAATACCTTTTAACAAAAGGTATTTAGTCAGTAACCAAAGATATAGTTTAACTGGTCAGCCTATGATATATCTAGGGAGTTCTATAATAGATATTATTGAAGAATTAGAGATAAGTGATGAGCAGTTAAAAAAATTTAAAGTTTGTACATATAAAATTAATAAAGATATTAAAATTTATGATTTAAGAAATAATATATATAAAGATATAAATGAAACCTTTATACAAGATAGTAGTTTAAATCTATTTAAAACAAAAGTGTTTGATAAGCGTAAGTTCTATAGAAACTTATTGAGCTCAGTATGTAGTTTTGAAAAAAGAAAAGAATATAAAGGCTTTTCTTTTTGCGAAGAGTATGTTATACCACAGATATTAGCTCAGACCTTAAAAAGAGAAAAATTTGATGGAATAGCATATTATTCTACAAAAAGATTTAGTGAAATTAAGTTTTACTCAAATGAAGTTATAACAAATGAGGATTTAAATTATAAGGAGAAGATGAATGAATTAATAAAAATAACTAAAACTAAATACAAAGAGAATATTGCACTATTTACGAATTTCACATTAGATCATGTTTATGATAGACAATTATTCGATAATTTAGAAATAAGTGTACCAATTGATATAAATAGAATTGAAAAATTAGATATGTCACAGTTAGATTTTATATACAATGAAATTGGAAAAATAAAAGACCAAAGAATGATAACTGAATCAAGTATAATATATTCAAATTTTACAAGGGAATTTGATGAATGTTATATTGGAAATCTAAGATATTATGAAACTCCACTAGGAAAGTTGCATATATATTATATATATATAATGCTAAATAATATCCTTGCCAAGTGTAAGAAAGAGGTGAATTAATATGATTAAGTATGAAATTATTATAAAGGATGAACTACAGTCAACTTCTGCTGATAATGATAAAAAGGGAAACATAATATATGATAGAATCAAAGGTATAATAGCCGGTGGTGGTGGTGAAATTACACTAAATTTTATAGGGGTTAATATATTGAACACTGCATTTTTAAACAATGCAATCGGACAATTATATTCTATTTCAGATTGGGATAGTTTGAATTTTGATATTAATTTGACTAATTTTTCTCATGATGCTTTAGATTTAATAAAAGAAGTTATAAGTAGTGCTAGAGAAAAATATAGACAATAGCAACAAGGACTTTGTCCTTACATGACCCCTTGGGAGAAAATTTATGTAGGAAAGGTAATGTAAAATAGTGTTATTATTTCTGCGATTATACTCTACCATTGAAATCCACGAAAAGTTATTAACATAAGTAAATGGTAATATCTATTCTTTTATACAGAGATATAATTTATTAAATGAGACTGATGTACTATGGATAAAGAACATTATTGTTTAAGATGTAAAATTGATAGTATCAAATTAAAAATATATGTCATATACTACATACGTATTTACTATATGCCAAAATAGAGGCGTATTTAACGAGATAAGCACTTACAACTAAAAGGGTAAGTGCTTATTTTACGTTCAAATTAAAACATGCGTCGTGTTTCACGACGGGTAAAAACACAAGACATAAACATTTTTCTATAAAAAAAGTTGCTAAAATAAGCTAAAAGTCAATGTAACCACATCTCTGATATCATCTACTCATAAAACAAAACGAAACCAAAAAAGGAGAAGTGAAACAATGAACTATCATCTAAACACAGAATTAATAAAATCAAAAATGCTAGAAAAAGGCTACTCAATAACAAAACTAGCATCAATAAGCCAAATATCAAAATCGACAGCGGCGAGAGCGGTAAATGGACAAGGTACCCAAAGGCCCCAAACAATCTACAAAATATCAAAATCACTAAACATAGACACAAAAGACATAACAATATAAAAACATTTGGGGGGATAACATGTACAAAGAATATATACAAGAAATAAACAATATAAGAGACTTAGAAACAGTAATAAACTACTACCATCCAAATAAACTTAAAAGAAATAAAATGAGTTGCCCATTCCACAAAGACAACAAGCCGAGCTTTTCAATAGTAGACAAAGGAAATGGAGCTTTCTACAAATGTTTTTCATGCAATGAAGGTGGAGATATAATAAAATTTATTCAAAAGACAGAAAACCTATCATTCATACAAGCTCTAAAAAAAGCCTACGAAATATTAAATAAGCCACTAAATTTACCAAACATAAAAATCAACACAAATAACTCACTAAATAAAAACAATACAGTAGAGTATTATGAGAAAAAATCTAAAGAAGCACTAGAGGAAGGAAATATAGACAAAGCTTTTGAACTAAGCTGTAAAAGTGATGAAGAAGCAGATAAAAAGTACTTAATAAAGTATCCATTTCTAACACAAAAAGGTACACCTATGAAAATATGGGACCACCTATACGAAATACTAAAAGCAAATAACATCCAAGTATTTTACAATGAATTAAGCAAAGACATTGAAATAGAAGGCTTAGAAGCAATTACTGGAGACAATCAACTTGTAGAAATTCACTCATTGTGTTCAAAGTGTGGATTTAATACTAATCACTAAGTGGTTAATAAATACAGCCATGATACCTTTTAATGATGGCACTAAAAACATTGAAGGAATACTAACACTTCAAGGTAAGCAAAGTATAGGAAAGACTAGACTTATAAAAAAGTTAATACCTATGTATGTAAAAACAGGGCTAGAGCTAGATCCAAGTGATAAAGACAAAGTTTATCAATGTATAAAATATTGGGTAGCCGAGCTAGGAGAGTTGGACTCAACTTTAAAAAGAGACTTAGCAAAGCTTAAAGCCTTTATAACGGAATCAGTAGATGAGTTTAGGAAGCCTTATGCAATGAGACCTTCAGTACATCCAAGAAAAACATCATTTTATGCAACAGTCAATAATGATGACTTTAAAATATGCACTCCTGTGGAGCTGGCAGTTGAGAGAGAGTTTGACTGGAATAGTGATAAGTCTAATTGGAACTGGAAATCAACTGCTGATATATGTAATAGATTAAATATTAATTCTACTAGTTCTCTGAAGACAAGTATGTTTAAGTATGGTGCAGAGTATAAAAAAACTAGTGGAAGAAGAGGATATATTACGCCACCATATATGAGTAACTTTATTATTTAGTGCCACATAGCTGTCCATTTTCATGCCATAGTGCCATGATTTTTATGATTGATTAAGAAAAACTTATGGCACTTGGACAGACAATCGTAAAATATGGCATGTAGAAAGTAATAGGTGCCACTTGACTAAAGTATGTAGTTTCAATATATACAAAGTATTATGGCATATATGGCATCAAAAATATTATAATCTAGGATTTAGAGGATGATATTGTTATCTATGTGTTCTGATATAACAGGTGTCCTAGTGCCACCTCCAACGTAAACAACGGCCAAGAACATTTAATGACTTAATTAGTTCTTAATAACGTTTTCAAAAATATTAAATAATAATATTAAAATCTAGAGAATAAATCCTCTAAAATGTTTATGCTATTTCCATAAAATGTTGTATATTCTTCATTTTTGATATCCGCAATAAAATTAGTAGGTATACAAATAGATACATCAGAAATAGCACTAATACTACTATTATGATCTGAAGTTATAGATATAACATCCCCACCAAGATCAGCCAATTGTTCAATTTTTCTAATACATGAAAAATTTTCGCCAGACTTTGAGATTACTATTAAAGTAGGATAGTGTTTTTTTTCATAGACTATAGGTATTTCTAAACCATGTAATAATATAACATTATACTTTTTAACTAAAAGCTTTCTATGAATGTATCCTGTTACAAACTCACAAAATCCCTCCCCATATAGATAAATATATTTTTTCTTATTTAAATATGTTTTAGCTAATTCATTAAAGTCAGCTAAAGGATGTTTCGAGCTCCAAGTGAAACTATTATTATTTTCGGCTACATTAACTAAAGTATCTGATGTCATTCTTTTTATATCAAAAATCAATTCGTTGTATCCACTGTACCCAAGTTTTTTAGCCAATCTAATTATAGATGCTGTAGAAGTAAAGTTTGATTTTGCAAGTTGTCTTATACCCTTCTTTTTTTATATTTTCTGGATTTGCAAATATGTACTCAAGTATCTTAACTTCTGAATCTGATAAATTTTGAGTTTTAAAGATTCTATCAACATGAAATTTTTTGGTCATAGACATTCCCTTTCCCAATATTTAAGTTTAATGTATAAAATTATTATATCATAAAGAATTTAGGTTGTGAAACATGTTACACTATTGTACATCTGTTACAAAAGGAGTGTAAAATATATTAATAAATTTAAAAAGAATATATACTTTAAATATATCAAAGTGAAGGGAGGAGACAGGTATCAAAAAACTAATTATTAACGCAGATGATTTTGGATATTCACATGCTGTAAACATTGGAATAGCAAAAAGCCATGTGAAAGGTGTATTAACATCAACAACATTAATGGCAAATATGGCAGGTACAAAACATGCAGTTGAGTTATCTAAACAAATGCCTGATTTGGCAGTAGGGGTACATTTAACATTAACATGCGGTAAACCAATTTTAGGAAATTGTGTAAATTCATTAACAAATGAAAATGGAGATTTTTATAAGTTAAGTGATTTTGATAACGAAAATGTAGAAGTCGATAAAAATGAACTTTACAGTGAGTGGAAAGCTCAGATAGATAGATTATACTCATTTGGGATTAAATTAAGTCATATTGATTCACATCACCATATACATACATTTGATCAAACCTCTGAAATAGCAAATATGCTTTCAAAAGAATATGATTTACCAATTAGAAACTGTAAAAGTGGTGTAAATAACGATGAAATAAATTTTTTAGATTTATGTAATTATGATCCGATTAGAGATATGACTACCAAGTATATGGAAGTTAGAGAAGAGTGTTTTAAAGTTATAGAATCAAATATACTTAAAAATATTGAATTTGAAAAAAGTGAGGCAATGTGCCATCCAGCATTTTTAGATAGTCCTTTACTAGAAGGTTCATCTTTTAATATTGCTAGAATAAGGGAAGTAGATATACTATGTGACCCATATATGAAAGAGCTTATAAAGAAATATGGTATAGAGCTTTGCAATTATAATAATATATAAATTTAAAGGGGGAAATTATTTTGACTAAATCACTTCGATTAGTAAGTAATCAATTATCTAAGCTAGGAAAAGCAATGCTAGTACCGGTTGTTGCTATGCCTGTTGCAGGTCTTTTATCTAGACTTGGGCAGCCGGATTTATTAAACTTAGACATATTAAAAATTGCATCTGATGTTGTATTTGGGAATTTAGATTTACTATTTGCTGTTGGATGTATACTTGCTTACACAAAGAGTAAAGACAAATCATCAGCAGTTTTAGCAGGAGTACTTTCCGTTATGGTATTTAGGCAAGCGCTTACATATTTGAATGAAAGTATTAGTATGGGAGTGTTTGGAGGTATAGTATCAGGTATAAGTACTGCTGTTATATATAATTACAGTAAAGATTGGAAAGTACCGAGCATGTTTTCTTTCTTTGCAGGAGAAAAGTTAGCTATAACGTTAGGACCAATATTTTCACTTGTTTTAGCAGGAGCATTTAGTTTTATATGGCCTCCTATAGAAGCAGGATTAGATACTTTTGCAATAGGTCTTGGATCAATGGGAATTGTAGGAGTATTTTTATTTGGATTCTTAAACCGTGTTTTAATACCGACTGGCCTACATCATGTTTTTAATGCTTACATATTCTATGAATTAGGAAGTTTTACAACTTCAAATGGAACAGTAGTAACAGGAGAGATGACAAGATTCTTAGCAGGAGACCCAAGTGCAGGATCATTTTTAATAATGTTTTATGTAATAATGGTATTTGGAATACCAGGTGCAGCTTTAGCAATGTATAAAACAGCACGCCCAGAAAATAAAGAAGAAGTAAAAGGATTAGCAAACAGTGGTGCATTAACTTCAATATTTGCAGGAGTAACAGAGCCAATTGAATTCTCATTCATGTTTATATCTCCACTTTTATACTTTATACATTCAGTATTTACAGGTTTAGCAGGAGCGATATTATACTTATTTGATTCAAGACTTGGATTTGCATTTGGATTTAACATAATAGACTTAACTCTAAATTGGAATATGGGTAACAACGTAATATATGTAATACCTGTTGGGATAGCATTTTTCTTCTTATACTATTTAACTTTTAAGACACTTATCATTAAGAAGGATATAAAGACTCCTGGAAGAAGTGAAAATGTAACTGAAGGTATTGATGAAAAAGAATTGAAACTTTCTCACTCAAATTATTCGTATATGGCAAAGAAATTATTACAAAATATTGGTGGAGCTGAAAATATAGTTAATGCTGAAAATTGTGTTACAAGAATGCGTTTAGAAATAAAAGATATAAGCTTAATAAATGAAGATAACATAAAGAAAACAGGGGCAAAAGGAGTAGTAAAAGTAAATAAAAACAATATACAAATTGTAGTAGGTACAGAAGTAGTTCATGTAATGAAAGAATTTAATGCATTATTAAGTGAAGCATCGAATTAAGGAGGTAAACAATATGGGAAATAAAATAGTAATAGTAGGTGGAGGATCTACTCATACACCAGGAATAGTAGAAGTACTTAGAAACCGTGCAAAAGATTTACAATTAGAAGAAATTGTATTATATGACAATAATGAAGAAAGAAATTACCTAATAGGTGAATTTACAAGAATATATTATAGAGATAATAATTCAGATGTTAAAATTTCTTACACTACAGATATAAGAGAAGCTTTTAAAGATGCTAACTTCTTATATGTTCAAATAAGGCCAGGCCTTAACAATCAAAGAGAGATTGATGAAAAAATATGCTTAAAGCATAATGTTGTAGGGCAAGAAACTTGTGGTTTAGGTGGATTTTCTTTTGCACTAAGAGTTATACCTGAGATTTTAAAAATAGTAGAAGTGGCACAAGAAGTTTGTCCAGATGCTTGGATACTAAATTACACTAATCCAGAAGCTATAATTTCAGAGGCTATATATAAGAAATTCCCTAAAGCTAAATGCTTATGTATATGTGATATGCCAATAAGTATAGAAGAAACTTTAGCAGAGTATTTAGATATACCATATAAAGATTTAACTTTCAAATACTTTGGTTTAAATCACTTTGGATGGTGGACTAATATTTATGATAAGTCTGGAAAAGATTTATTACCAGGAATAAGAGAAAAGGTAGAATCAGGAGAATTAAAAGGATTAATACAAACTAATGAAGAGATTGTAGGAGATGATTACTGGACGAAGACTTTCCAAAATGTAATTAAAGCATTTAAAATGTATCCACAATACTTCCCTAACTGCTACTTACAATATTACTATTTTACAGATGAGATGGTTGAGTCAGATAATATTGAATTTACAAGAGGCTCTTATGTATTAAGTACAAGAGAAATAACAGTATTTGAAGAGTGTAGGAAAGTTATAGAGTTAGGAACAGCTAAGGATTCTAAATTATTGGGTGGGGTTCATGGAAACTATATAGTAGATATAACTAATGCTATAATACATGATACTAAAGAAAGGTTTATTGTAAATATAAAAAATAATGGAGCTATTAATAACTTTAATAGTGATGCAGTGGTAGAAGTTCCATGTTATGTTGGAGCAACGGGAGTAGAACCTGTTACGGTTGGGAATATACCTACATTCCATAAGAGTATGATGGAAATGCAAAAAGGATATGAAAAGTTAACTGTAGAAACTGCTTTGACAGGATCTTATGATACTGCAATGGAAGCTATCTTACTTAATAAAACAATACCTTCTTATAGAGTAGGTAAAGCGGTATTAGATGACTTAATGGAAGCTAATAAAGCTTACTGGCCAACATTAAAATAAAATTACTAATAAGCTTATAAACGCTCAGATTCTTTCGGATATTAGTGTTTATAAGCTTATATTATAAAAATATGAAAAATGTGGCAAAAATGTAGAGCATATTGTAATACTATCAATAAATGAGGAAATAAGATTATTTTAAGAGGGGGATTATATTATGTTTAAGATTTTAAAAAAGAGCTTAACAAGTTTAATGGCATTATTAATGGTTATATCAACTTTCTTTACATCATCAATTTATGCAGCTGATCAACCACCTAATCCTACTACAAAAGAAGGGTATACACTAGATTTTTCAGATGAATTTAATGGAACAGAGTTAGATAAGACAAAGTGGACAGATTACTATTTGCCTAACTGGTCTCATAATCCAGAAAATGCAAAGGCAAATTATAGGTTTGAAAATGGTTCTTTAATAGAGTACATAACAGAGGATCAAAAACCATGGAGCCCTGAACATGATGGAAAAGTTCGTTCATCTGCTATAATGTCATTTGATAAGAACTGGATTCATAACTTTAGTGGTACAACACAAAATCAAGAGAGAGAACCTTGGGTAGGATATGCCACTACTTATGGATATTTTGAAATACGTGCAAAGTTTGCTGACTGTGGTGGTGGAGGCCATCAAGCTTGGTGGATGGTAGGTATGCAAAATGATACTGATGATTGGTTTAATTCAAAGGAAACTGGGGAGATAGATATTATAGAATCATTCTTTAGTAAGCCTGATACTTGGAGGATTGCAGCATATGGATGGAATGATCCAAACTTCCAAACAAGCTGGATGCTTTCTGAAGAGCCTGTACCATCAGGAGACCCAACATCTGAATATCATATCTATGGGTTAGACTGGTCACCAGGTAGTTTGAAATTCTATTATGATAATGAACTATATAAAGTAATAGATCAAGCACCAGATTATCCTATGGGTACAATATTAAATATATATACAGATGCAGGTTCAGGGCAACATAATGATGTGTGGCCTAAACAGTGGGCAATAGACTACTTCCGTGTTTGGAAAAAAGATGGGGGATATGAAGAGCCTTTATACCATATAAAAAATAGAGAAACAGGAAAATACCTATATATAGAAGAAAATAATGATAAGGTTTTATATGGAGATATTAATGAATTTGATACAAATGGAGTATGGAAAAAAGAAAATGTAGATGGATATATTAGATTAAAAAATAAAAAAACAGAAGAGTATCTACATATAGAAAATCAAACAGGTCTTTTAGAACATGGAAAGGTTCTACCGACTTATTATAGCGCTCAATGGAAAGTTGAAAATGAAGAAAATCATTTACGATTTAATAATAGATGGAAAAATAATTCATATATGCACATAGAAGATGAAAATGGTGCAGTTCAATATGGAAACGTACCTAATGGGTACTGGAGTAGTCAATGGCAATTAATACCTACGACTTTAGAATCTAAATAGAGTTAATGGTGATAAAAGGACCTAGATTTTTCTAGGTTCTTTTGTAACAGAAAGAGGTAATATAATATGAGAATTTTAAAGATAGTTTCACTTTGTTTGATTATATCAATGTTTGTTGGATGTAGTGTTAGTGAGCCAAATACTAATGTAGCTAGTAGTAGTTCAAATAAAAATAGTGAGATAGATTCAAAAGAAGAAGATAAAAAACAAGAAGAGAGAAGCAAGCAAACTTTATGGACTGTGCTAGATAAAGATGGTAATGATAAAGTAATGCTTAATAGTGGCGATAAGGATGTAGAGCAAATAGTAGATGTTATAGAGAAACATTGTTTGCTTGTAGACAATAGAGAATTTAATAAGTTAACTGTAGAAGATGAGTATGTTTTATATAGTGAGAACTTTATTAAAGCTTTAGAAAAGGGCAGTTATAAAGAATCGGTAGAGTCAATGTATGAAGATAGTAAGCTGGCTTTAAAGAATGAAAATTTAATATGGTATCGTAATTATTTTAATGAAGATATAACTACATGTAAGGTAACTGTTGAGTCAGAGTTTACAATTAAAGAAGCGAATAAAGATTATCTTGATAAAAACCAAATGAACTTAGATGAAGTTTATCAAGAGAAAAGAGTATATTACCTAGAAAAACTAGAAAATAAATGGAAGATTGTCAATATAGAAAAAGGAGCTTTAACAAAAAGAAGTGAATCTATATAAATAAGCCAAATATCAAATATGTCACTAATAGCAGAAGCATATGGACTAGGTGTTTTATATAGTGGATTTTTTTCAACAGCAGTTAATAATTCTTTAAAGCTAAAAAAGGTTTATTAGATTTTAGAAATCATACAAGTAATGACTTAGAATTTACGATACAAGTTTTAAAAGTTTTAGATGTATTTAAAGAAGAAGCATTAAGTTCATGGTTAAACCTTTATATAACAAATGATTCTAAATATTTTTTTGATTTGATAAATTGTAATAAATAAATTTAAGCTTTATTTGTGAATTCAAATTCTAAACCACTTTTTCTACGGCCAATAGATAAGTGGTTTTTTATTTTATAATATATGTAATTAGTACTTATTAAACTTGTTGTATTACTTATAGAAATTAGGATTTTTAAGTGATGGCATAAAGGAAATTAATTTAGAGAAACATAATCACAAAAGAAATTTTATTAGGAGGTAATAAAATGTGTACAGCGTTAACTTTAAAAACAAAAGATGGTTATAACTTATTTGGAAGAAATATGGATTTATCATACTCATTCAATCAAGCAGTAACTTTATTACCTAGAAATTATGAATATAGAGATAGAGTTACTGGTAATATGAAAAAAACTAAATATGCAATGTTAGGAATGGCGAGTATTATAGGTGATTATCCAGCTTTTGCAGATGCATTTAATGAAAAAGGCCTAGGATGTGCAGCACTTAACTTTCCAGGATATTGCCATCTAGAAGAACAACCAGTACCAGGGAAAAATAATTTAGCTCCTTATGACTTAATTATATGGATATTATCAAATTTTGAAACTGTAGATGAAGTTGTAAAAGAATTTGGAAATGTAGAATTAGTCGCAGTTCCAATTGATGAAAATACACCACTGCCAACTCTTCACTGGATAGTTGCAGATAAATATGGAAAATCTATAGTTATAGAAAAAACAAAAGAAGGCATAAAAGTTTATGAAAATCCAATTGGAGTTATGACTAATTCTCCTACATTTGATTGGCATTTAACTAATTTAAATGAATATATGATAACTACTCCTATTCAACCAGAAAATATAAGATGGGTAGATAAAGAGTTAAAGCCATTAGGTGTAGGCATTGGAACTAAAAGTTTACCAGGTGGATTTTCGGGAGTAGATAGATTTGTAAGAATATCATATTTAAAATCAAAACTTTCAGAAACAGAAGAATTAATGACTGGTATAAGTCAATTTTTCCATATATTAAATAATGTAGCAATGCCAAAGGGTGCTGTTATAAGTGATGGTTTGGATGATATAACTTTATATACTTCATGTATGTGTCAGCAAAAAGGTATATATTATTATTCAACATATAACAATAATGGAATAAGTGCTATAGATATGAATAAAGAAGATTTAGATGCCAAAGAAATTAAGAGATTTGAATATTTAGATAAACTATATATTACATATCAAAATTAAGGTTTATTCATTAGCTCGCAAGCTGATAAAGAAGTATCGGGAAATCAATCAATAGAAAGTACACAAGGAACATCAGAAATGTTAAAAGAAGTATTAGCTGGAGAAGGAACAATAGACAAGATAGAAATTAATGAAGAAGGATCAGTAATAACAGTAGGAGATGTTAAGATGTCAGTACATGCTAGCACAAATATATTCCAAGATGAAACATTATTCCAAGTATCTGATTTAAAAGAAGGTCAAAAGGTAAAAATATACTCTGATGGGCAACAACAAGATATATTAAACGGACTAAGAGTAGAAGTTAGATAATATAGCCTCAGAGTAATCCACGAAAAGTCGTATTATATACGACTTTTTTATATTAATTAAACCAGCAAGGCAGGTAAGAACCTACTTGCAACTTATAAATTCTACATTCAAAAAAAGACTGTAGGTAAGTTTGTATTTACACAAACCTACTTACAGTCACAAACTATATATAATTTTAATATATAGATGGTGTTATACAACAATATCCAAGTACTTCCTCATCTGTTGGATTAAAAATTTTATGGCGAGTATTAGCTAAAATATAGATACTATCACTCTCTTATAGGTGATGTATATCATTTTCAATATATATATCTACTTTACCTTTAGTAACAAAAATACATTCATCTGCATTATGAATTATATAATTATCAGAATCATAGCACTTACTATCTAACTTAAATTCAATAACATTCATCTTAATATTTATATTTTCAGATTTAATAAGTGGAGTTAAAAATTCAAAGGCAATGTTGGTTTCAGCTAACTTTAATTGATACTATATATTAATTAGAAAGTAATCTCATATATGTCGGATAATTCTAATTCTGTATTATAGGAGTTGTGCCAATAATTTGAGAGAGGTAGTTTTTTATCAAATCGATTAGGCAGTTGTATCTCAAATGTAGTACCTTCACCTGGCAAACTTCTCAGAGTTATTTCTCCACCATGCATATTAACGATAGACTTTACAAGGCTTAAACCTATTCCGCACCCTTCATTTAATCTAGTAAATGATAAATCACATCTTACAAACTTATCAAATATTTTACTTTGAGCACTAAGGGGGATACCAAAACCTTCATCTTTTATGTATATATACGTATAGGCATCTTTTACAGCTAATGATATATATATCGTGGAATCATTTGATGAATATTTTATAGAATTAGATATTAAATTAAGTAACCCTCTTTCAATCATATTGGGATCACATTTTATATAATGTTCATTTACGTTTGAATCAAAATAAACTTGTATATTTTTTGAATTAGTAAGTTTATTTACTGATTCGGATATATTTTCTATTAATTGTACAATATTATAGTTTCCATAGTTAAGTCTTAATTCACCTAAATCTAATCTAGATGTATCAACTAAATTATTTACTAATCGAAGCATTCTTTTACAATTTGAATTTAGTGTATTGCTATGTCTAGCATATATTTCGCCAAAAGATGCCATCATATTTGAATTTAACTTGTCAAGTAATTGAATTGTAGAATAAAACATATTTAACGGAGTTTTAAGTTCATGGGATACATTAGATATAAACTCATCTTTCATAATGGAGTCTAGCTTCTGAAGTTCTATTTCAGTCTCTAATCGTATATGTTCAGATATATCTATATAACTAACTAAAATCTCAATAGAACCTCCATCATTATAATTTAATACTTGAAAGCAGCAATCTAAGATGCAACCTGTTTCATCATTTTTTAATACACCTCTCCAGTTATTAAACTCCTTCAAGTCGCTTACAATTCTATTAAAATTAGAAGTTAAATCACTGTTTTTAAGCAACTCGCTTTTGAACCTATTAATATCAGTGTCTTCACCTATATTATAAAAATCTTTAATTTTATTATTTATATAGGATATATTTAAATTTTCATCACAAATAAACATATAACTATAATAATTATTATCTACAAAGTTAAAAAACTTTTCTAATTCCTTGTTTAGGCGCTTTGATCTTAAGACACTAATATATAATTCTACACCTATGGCTACTATAATTATAAGTAAAAATAGATAAGTAATAAATATCGAAGTTATTCTTGAGTTAAAACTAGCTAATTTAAGACCGAATATTGAATAAATCGCTTTTATTGCCAATAAAAATATACTCGTACTAAAAAAAGCTAGGAATACTAGATTTTTTTTCATAGACATAACCATTAATCTTAAAGATATTATTAAGTAGCTTATAATAAGAACTACATTATAGAATATAGCCAAGCTTGAGATATTGTAACCTTCTCTATAGTTAAAGATATAATACTCTAAAAGCCCAAATATAAATGAATATAAAATAATAAATGCCATAGAATATACCTTATTATTATATATAACCTTATGGATTTTACTATCAGGCATGATTGTTATAAATAATATAAGTATCCTTAATATAGAAGGTGATATAGCCACATAACTAGAAGTACTAAACTGCCTATCTATAAACGTGAAATAATCTATATTACCTACAATTAAACCAATTGAAAAGCTTAAGTACATTAATGAAATTATAAAAACTGTACTATCATTTGTTTTATTGTATATTGATATACAAGATAAATAGGCCAATATAGATAGTATTATACTAAATGACCGTATAAATGATATAGATGTAGCTAAGTAATTACTATTCATATTAAAAACTAGTAATTTAAATATAAAATAAATAGTAAAAAAGAAAAATATACTTAAATATATTTTAATTATATTCCTCTTAACTAAAGGAATATCAGAAATATGTGAATTAAATGACATAAAAATTACCTCCTAATTAGTAATAATAAAGCACTTTTTGATAATATCAGATTGTATATGTAGGAATTTGTAAAAAAAGAGGGAAGAGTATATATTTATTTTATTAAGCTATAGCTGACTGTATTGAAGAATGAATTTATAGAGGATAATATTGTTTTTTATGAGGTTTGGTAAAACAGGTGCCTATGTGCCACTTACCACTTGAGCAACGGGATGCGACATTAGCGAAGCGAATTTTATTTGGATTTTAGACTATTTCTATATTGTTTTGGATAAATTCAGGGATCTATAAATTCGTTTTTGGTTTAACTAATATGTATTAATTAGATAATGAAATTTTATAAGATTGCCTAAAAGGGTAGCTTAATGCCACCCTCTCAATGATTATAAGTATCTATTATTTTTCAACAACACAATCAACTACTAAATTTGTTCCTTTAGAAATTGTATCCCCAACAGGACAGAATTTCTCTACATGTGCAATCATTTCCTTTATCTGATCTTCAGATGCGTTTGATTTAATAATAAGCTTAGATCTAATAGCTTCATACCCTGGTCTTACACTTGTATCACCTTGGTATCCTGCAGGATCTAGATCTCCTTCAAGTTCAATCTTTAAATCTTCAATTTCTATTCCCATATTTGAAGCCACCATTTTTGTCACTAGGCATTGGCATGAACCTAGAGCACAAAGTATTGCTTCTACGGGATTCATTCCACTGTTTGTTCCACCCGCTTCTATGGGTTCATCTAAAATCATTTTAAATCCTCTGGAAGTTGATTCGACCTTCATCCCTTCTAAAAGATGTGATGATGCTTTAGAAATTTCAATAGACATAGTATCCTCCTCATTGGTATTTAATCACTTATGCAAGTTCATTCTATTTAGATATTATTATTTGCTTCTCAATAAAATATATTAGGAAATTATTAAAAACTTAAAAATCAAAAAGATGCAGTTAATTTAACAACATCTTTATAATTTGCGTATAGTTGGGTCAAAAATAATTCAAGCATCATTAAAGAAAAGGACAATAACACTTCTTATAGAAATTACAAAAGAACACAATCAAGAATACAATTACTCCAACAAGTAAAAACTAATAATAAGGTTGCTACTGTTATTTATAATGAAAAAATTGAATGTTCCAGAGGTTGTTATATTTTAATATATTTTTATAGATCATCGTTTAATTAAAGTATAAGAAAAAGGAGAATTTAGAAAAATGGAAAATAAAAATTTGGAATTTAAAAAATTTAAAGGTATGAAAGTTAATTACATGTATGGAGAATTGTCATGCATAAGTGAAGATGACAAGATTTCGTGGTATTGGAATCCACAAAAATATTGTGAATCATATTTTTTATATGGAAGGCCTAATACTAAGGAAGATATTGAACTTGAGAAAGAGATATTGTCAGTTTTGGAAACTAATTATTTTTATGATTCTATAATGGCAGTTATTGAAAAAGGCATGAAGAGAGAATCTGATGGCGAATTGTTTTCTTATTTATATAGGAAACTAAAAAAATAAGCTATATAGCTGAGGAATAGAATTATAAGAAAAGTAGTTTAAATCAATATTAAATGTGTTATATAAAGCTAGAAGACACTCTTACTTTTGGTCGGCAAGAGCGTCTTTTTTATTTATCAAATATGTAATTGGCATAGCCTTTCAAAATAATTTACTTAGAAAAATGAATTAGGTTTTGTTTCTGGAGCATCTTTAGGAAGTCCTTTTTCCATTTTAGGAGAATCTTCTTTTAAATGCCATTCATACCAACCGCCATCATAAACACATATATCATCATATCCCATAGCTAAAGCATAAAAATATGTTTCACTAGCTCTCCATCCTGTTCCACAGTGGAATGAGATTTTTTTATCTTTAGTTATTCCCCATTTATTCCACCTTTCAGCTATTAATTTATAGCTAAACATGGTGTCATCTATATTTCTATAGTCTTCCATATTATATGGGTCAGAACCTGCATAAGCAAATCTAGCATTTTTGATTTCACCAGCATCATTTATATAAGTGTATCCGCTTTTATCACCTGTGTACTCAACAAAACTTCTAACAGATGCTATAACTGAGTTTTCTTTGTCTTCAACTAATTTCAATTCTTCTTCATAATCTATTAATATATTAGGATTATTAGGAATAGTTACTCCGAATTCTTTAACAGGCGAGTATGAATTAGTTCCTTCCTCTAGAGGCATATCCATAGATTTAACTAAGTTTTTACCACCATTTAATAATCTTACATCCTCAACACCAGCATATTTTAAAACAACTCCTAATCTAGCAGCAGCTGTTGTGTTTTGCCCATAAACTACTACTGTAGTATCTTTTGTTATACCCATATCCTCTAACTTAGACTCTATAACATCATCACCAGGTCTATTCCAATAACTAAATTTTTCCTCATCAGACATTTTATCATAGTTTGGTAAAATACGTTTTCCCTCCATGTGATTTAAGCTATCATCAATAACTATAGCTGAAGGTATATGACCTTTTTCATAATCACCTTTGTCTTTGCCAAAGTCAATTTCTATTATCTTGAAGTCTTTGTTATCAAAAGTTTCAGGTTTCTTGTTATTAACTAAATCATAAACCCACTGTGGATGAACTAAAACTTCATAATTTGGCATTTTTTCAACAGGTAAATTTTCATTTACATATTCAACAAATCCACCATCAAGCGTAGATAAATTTTCAAACCCAAGTTCTTTGAATTTATTATATGTATTATCATCTATATTTTTATCTGAATATATTACAGTTTTTTTCGACTTATCAATTTCACGTCTTTTAAGTTCAGTGTTAAGTTTTGATATATTAGTTTCTATATCTAACCAAGATACAGGAAAATCAATAGCATCTTTTATATGACCGCCAGAACTTTCTTCGCTATCCCAACCTATATATTGATGCTGTTCTCTTATATCTATAATTTGTATATCTTTACTTATTTCTGACTTTAAATCTGTAACACTTATAGCTTTTATATTATCATCAGTACTTGAACTTGGAGTCTGTGTAGAAGAACAAGCTACACACAAACTAGAAAGAAGTAGTAGTGATAATAATTGTACCCTTTTTGTAATTTTCATAAATCCCCCTCCAATAATTAAACTATGCCCTAGCCAAAATTATATCAAAGAAATATCAATACTCCTAATAGATAAAAATGATATATTGTATGTGAACTATAGAGTTTATCTATTAATGATTATAAATCTTAAGCCATTTTATAACATAATCTCTATAATTCTTCGTTATTTAACACAGAAAATTCACTATGGATTTTTTAGTGTATAAAAATAGTTCAATTATTAGACACTATTTTACAAATTAATCAATATAATATCTAAAGGAGTGATTATATTGATAGATTCACGAAGAATACCAAAATACGTATCACAGTTAGAAATACCACCCATATTCAAACCTAAGTATAGATATGATGATTATTATTTAAAATATGTTCCTTGCTATGATGTAGATATCGTAGAAACAAAAGTACAAATGTTACCGGAAGGATTTCCAAAAACAACAGTGTATGCTTATGCAGGATTAGTTTATTCTTCACATAATTCTACAGAAGAATATGTGGCTACAGTTCCTGGGCCAACATTTATAGCATATACAGATGAAGGTATAAGTGTAAAATGGAACAATAAAATAAAAAATAAGCACATATTACCAGTAGATCCAACGCTACACTGGGCTAATCCAAATAATATGCAAAAACCTACTTACCCGTTTTGTATGTACCCTCCAGGCTATGAAAAAGCTCAATATCCAGTACCAACTGTAGTTCATTTGCATGGAGGAGAAACAGAATCAAAATATGATGGATTTCCAGGAAGTTGGTTTACTCATGATGGTAAAGTAGGTCCAGAGTACGTAACAAATGTATATAAATATCTAAATAAACAACAATCATCCACACTTTTTTATCATGATCATACTTTAGGAATAACAAGACTTAATGTATAGGCAGGTTTAAGTGGAGCATATATAATAAAAGATTTAAATAATTATTTAGATGATAATAAAATTACACCACTTCCATGTGGAAAATACGATATACCTCTTATTATTCAAGATAAATCTTTTAATTGTGATGGAAGTTTATATTTCAGTGCAGATGGTGAAAATCCATATGTACATCCATATTGGAGAAGATTTTTTTATGGAAACACTAATGTTGTAAATGGTAAAGTGTGGCCAAACTTAAATGTAGAAAAAACTGCGTATAGATTTAGAATTGTCAACTCATCTAATTCAAGATTTTATAGATATAAGCTTTCTAACGGGCAGAAAATAATTCAAATAGGAAGCGATGGAGGATATTTAGAAAAACCAGTATATATGGATGAAATTTATTTAGCACCAGCTGAGAGAGCAGATATAATAATAGATTTTTATAATTGTTCCAAAGGAGAAGAAATACTTTTGTTAAATGTAAATTATGAAGATGGAGAAACATATGAAGATACAACAGGACAAGTTATGCGTTTTAAGGTTAAGTATAACTCATGTCAAAAACCTGTTTGTATACCAAGAAAATTAAATGATATCCCAAAACTACATGAAAATGTATCAAAGAGAGTAGTAACTTTAAACTCACTAAACAATGATTATGGAGTAGAAGCATTATTACTTAATGGTCAGGCATGGTACTCACCTGTATCCGAAGAGTCATTAGTTGGCTCAATTCAAGTTTGGGAGATTGTTAATATAGCTAATGGACCTCATCCAATTCATATACATTTGGCAGATTCTCAAGTCATAAATAGGCAACTAATTGATAAAGATAGTTATCTAAATGATTGGAATCAAATTAATGGTCAACAACCACTGCAAGGACCAACAAAAACTATTGATCCTAAAGCCTATCTTCTTGGAGATCCAATAGAACCATCTCAAAATGAAATGGGTTGGAAAGATACAGTGGTATGTCCAGCAGGATATGTTACAAGACTAGTATTAGCAATGTATCCGAGTGTATTAAATCCTTGTCTTGCAAAACCAGGTGTAAATATGTTTCCATTTGATCCAAGTACATTCCCTGGATATGTATGGCATTGTCATATGCTAGATCATGAAGATAATGAAATGATGAGACCATTGAAAATAACGTATAATTTTAAATACTAGAATATACTATCGTGGGTATTATTGCTGAGATTGGTATTAACTATTTAAATTCACTAAATGTATTATCATAAGTTTATGATAATACATTTTTTATGTATATTTTACTTTTAAGAATGTTTCCCGATAGCTATCATCTACAAGTTGATTACTATCTGATAAAGCATCTATTTAAGATATAATTCTCGTGTTGAGTGGTTTTATATATTGTAATTCAGATTGTTTTTCGTAAGAACTTAATTATATTTTAAATAAGATTAGATATATTACTATTTTTACATATTAAAAAATAGGATATAATTATATTTATAGTGATATATAGAAATTAATTAGCTGAGAGTAGTATAAGCATTAAGGAGAAATAGTCTATGGATATATCAAAAATAATTGAAAATAGGAAATTAACTGAAAGAGAAATTGAAGTATTGAAATATATTATAGAAAATATAGACAGCGTAAATAAAATGGGTGTAAGAGGTATTGCCAAGGAGAACTTTACATCAACTACGACAATAATGAGGCTTGCTAAAAAGCTTGGATATTCTGGTTTTTTAGAAATGCAATATAACCTAAACTCTATAGCAAAAAACAGTACAATTGAAGATTTAAACAATATAAATTTTATAGAAAACTTAAATATGGAAAGTTTACTTACAATAAACGAAAGAAAAGATATAGACAATTTTATTGATATATTACTTGAAGATAACTCAAAGTTTATATTCATATATGGGAATGGATTTTCAAGTATAGTAGCAGAGTATATAAACAAGAAGCTCTTAGTTATGGGTAAAAAATGTATCTTATCTAATGGGACAGACTCAATAGGTGTATTCGAAAATAATCTAGACTATATAAGTTGCATTATAGCTTTATCTAAGTCAGGAGAAAGTCCAATGGTGCTAAATAAAGTAAAAATAGCAAAAGATCACAATATAAAAGTTGTATCTTTTACAAACGAAGATGAAAATAGCGTAAGTAAATTAGCTGATATTAAATTTAAAATAGAAGATTCGAATAAGTTAGATTCCAAAAATCTAATGCCAAATACATTTTTCCCTAAAATGCTTGCAATGATAGAACTTATAATATTTGAATACTATAAGAGGAAAAATAAACATTTAGAGTAACGTGTTATTTAATTAGGTAACACGTTTTTTTACGGTTCAAATATATATACACACATTATATTCAAATCTATAATAGCAGTAGGTAAGCGTTTTTATATAACTGAGGAGGGGAAAAAATGAAGGAAAAAATATTTAATCAATTACAAAATTTTTCTAAGGGTATGTTTACACCGGTATTAATATTGCCGATAGCTGGTATTTTAATAGCTTTTGGAAATATTTTAACTAATGCGAAATTAGCAGAATACTTGCCGATTTTAAATAGTGAATTAGTTTACGGTTTAGGAAAAATGTTATCTGGATCATTAGTATCTATATTAACAAACTTAGGAATCATATTCTGTGTAGGTTTAGCACTTGGACTAGCAAAAAAGAAAAAAGCAGAAGCTGGATTCACAGCAATGTTAGTATTCTTAGTATTTTTAAATGGTATGAATATATTCTTGACTTTGACTGGAAAACTAGTTGTGGCAGAGTCTTTAAGAGGAACAGGACAAACTTTAGTTTTAGGAATACAAGTCTTAGATATGGGAGTATTTTTAGGAATAATTTTAGGTTGTGTAGTTGCTTATATACATAATAGATTTTGTGAAACAGAATTTAATGGTGCTATGCAAATATATGGTGGGACAAGATTAGTATTTATTATATTAATACCTATTACAGTAGGGCTTGCTATTATCTTAAGCTATGTATGGCCTTCAGTACAAAATATGATTTCTAGTTTAGGTGAATTTATAACAGGTTCAGGAAACTTTGGAGTATTTACATATGGTACACTTGAAAGATTATTAATACCTACAGGTCTACATCACTTAATATATACACCATTTTTATATAGCTCATTAGGTGGAGTAGCAGAAGTAGGTGGACAAGTTTTTGAAGGTGCTAGAAATATTTACTTTGCTGAAATGGCAGACCCAACAGTACTTCAATTATCAGAAAGTGTAATATGGGATGCTAGAGGACTTTCTAAGATGTTTGGATTAGTAGGTGCATGTTTAGCAATGTATCATACAGCACTTCCACAAAACAAAACTAAGATTAAAGCTATATTAATACCAGCAGCTGTAACATCTATACTTGCAGGTGTAACAGAGCCAATAGAATTCTCCTTTATGTTTGTTGCCCCAGTACTATTTGTAATACATGCAGCATTAAGTGGTTTAGGTATGGTTGTATTAAATATATTAGGAGTTACAGCAATAGGACCAAATGGATTTATAGACTTCTTACTATATAATTTACCTCTTGGAATAGAAAAAACAGCATGGCCAATGTTTATTTTAGTAGGTATAGGTCAATTTGTAGTTTACTATTTAGTATTTAGATTATTAATAACTAAATTTAACTTAAAAACACCTGGTAGGGAAACTGACGGTAATACAAAGTTATACACTAAAAAAGATTTAAAAGAAAAAGAAGCAAAAGAAAAGAATTTAGCTAGCTCAAATGTTGATGGTGAAGATGTATTATCATCAGTTATAGTAGATGGACTAGGTGGAAAAGAAAATATAATTAAGGTTGATAATTGCTATACAAGACTTAGAATAACAATAAAAGATCCTAATAAGATAAATGAAGCAATACTTAGGAATGAAACTGAAGCTAGCGGAGTAGTTTTAAAAGGTGAAAATATACAAATTGTGTATGGTTTAAAAGTAACTGGAGTAAGAAAAAATTTAGATACATATTTAGGAATTGCAACTAATTAATAAGCTGTTATTGAAAGGATGACCATGAATATAAAGGTCATCCTTTTTTTGAATATAAAAATATTAGGTAACATGTTTCCATTTGAGGTAACCTGTATTTTAAAGCTTTCAAAATATTTACTACAAAAATTGACTAATATATAATCACATTAAGAAGCAGAACAAATCATCTCAAATATGGGGAAATATATATTGTAATAATAGAAAGGGAAATAAATTATGAACTCAAATAAGAAATTTTCAGTTGTTATAGCAGGAGGTGGAAGTACATTTACACCAGGTATAGTAATGATGTTACTAGACAACGCTGATAGATTTCCACTTAGAAAATTAAAATTATATGATAATGACAAAGAACGCCAAGATGTTATCGGCGAAGCTTTAGATATATTACTAAGAGAAAATGCTCCAGAAGTAGAATTTACATATACAACAGATCCTAAAGAGGCATTTACGGATGTAGATTTCTGCATGGCTCATATACGTGTAGGTAAGTATGAAATGCGTGAAAAGGATGAAAAAATACCTCTAAAACATGGCGTTGTTGGTCAAGAAACATGTGGACCAGGGGGGATAGCATATGGAATGAGATCAATTGGCCCAATGATTGAGTTAATAGATATGATGGAAAAATATTCTCCTGAATGTTGGATGCTAAACTACTCAAATCCAGCAGCGATAGTTGCAGAAGCTTGTCGTATACTAAGACCAAACTCTAAAATATTAAATATATGTGATATGCCAGTAGGTACACTTCGTCGTATGTCTCAAATAGTAGGACTAAAACCTAATGACTTAGAAGTAAATTACTTTGGTTTAAATCACTTTGGATGGTGGACTAGTGTTAAGGATAAGCAAGGAAATGATTTAATGCCAAAGCTTAGAGAATATATATCTGAAAATGGATACTTAAATCAAATAGAAGTAGATACCCAACATACAGATCCAAGCTGGCAAGATACTCATAGAAAAGCAAAAGATTTAATAAAACTAGATCCAAACTTTTTACCAAATACATATTTAAAATATTACTTATATCCAGATTATGTTGTTGAAACTTCAAACAAAGAGCTTACTCGTGCAAATGAAGTAATGAATGGAAGAGAAAAGACTGTATTTGATGCAGCAAGAGAAATAATAAAATTAGGTACATCAAAAGGTTCCAAATTCCATATAGATTCTCATGCATCATTTATAGTTGACTTAGCAAGAGCTATAGCTTACAACACTAACGAAAGAATGTTATGTATAGTAGAAAACAAAGGAGCTATAGAAAACTTTGACCCTACGGCAATGGTAGAAGTACCTTGTTTAGTTGGAAGTAATGGAGCACAAGCTTTAGTACAAGGAAGTATACCACAGTTTGAAAAAGGGTTAATGGAACAACAAGTTTCTGTGGAGAAGTTGGTCGTACAATCTTGGATAGAGGGAAGCTACCAAAAATTATGGCAAGCCTTAACTCTTTCAAAAACTATACCAAGTGCTAGGGTAGCTAAAGACATACTAGATGATTTAGTAGAAGCAAATAAAGAATATTGGCCAGAGCTAGTATAATTTATAACAACTAATAAGTAGAAAACTATACCTTTTGAAATATAAATTTAAGCGACTTTATAAATGTCAAATAGGTATAGTTTTACTTATAAAATCAAGAAATATATTATTAGGGGGGAGAAGATATGATTAGTCAAAAAATAAGAAAAATAGCTCCAGAAATGGATCCTCTTAGAATCGGTATGGGGTGGAGCGTAGAAGATTTATCCAAGCCTCAAATAATAGTGGAAAGTACATTTGGAGATAGCCATCCAGGAAGTGCACAACTTGATAAATTAGTTAAAAAGGCTGTTGATGGTATAACTAATCAAGGTGGAAAAGGTTCTAAATTTTTTGCAACTGATATATGTGATGGACAAGCTCAAGGACATGATGGAATAAACTATTCATTAGTATCAAGAGATATACTAGCATCACTAATAGAAATACATGCAAATGCAACACCTTTTGATGCAGGAGTATTCATTTCTAGTTGTGATAAAGGGGTACCTGCACACTTAATGGCAATAGGTAGAATAAATATACCATCCATAGTAGTAACTGGTGGAGTTATGGATGCAGGGCCTGATTTACTTACTTTAGAGCAAATAGGTAAGTATAGTGCTATGTATCAAAGAAATGAGATAACAGAAGAAAAATTAACATATTACAAACACAATGCATGCCCTTCTTGTGGAGCTTGTTCATTTATGGGAACTGCGTCTACTATGCAAATAATGGCTGAAGCTTTAGGTCTAATGCTACCTGGTAGCTCTTTAATGCCAGCTATGTGCGACGATTTGCATAAGATTTCGGAAGATGCAGGAAAACAAATTGTTAAATTAGCTAAATTAGGACTAAAACCTAGAGATATGATAACTAAAAAATCTTTTGAAAATGCTATCATGATTCATGCAGCCATATCTGGATCTACTAATTCACTACTTCATATACCTGCAATTGCCAAGGAGTTTAATATAGAACTTGATGCACGTGAATTTGATACTATACACAGAAAAGTTCCATATTTACTTAATATAAGACCAACAGGAAAATGGCCAGCTCAGTTTTTCTATTATGCTGGTGGAGTACCTGCTATTATGGAGGAAATCAAGCATCTTCTACATTTAGACGTTCTTACGGTAACGGGTAAAACATTAGGAGAGAATCTAGAAGATTTAAAGACAGACGGATATTATGATAAATGTAATAAATACCTAGAAAAAATAGGATTAGAAAGAGAAGATATAATACGCTCATCTAAAGATCCTATAGGTGAAAATGGTGCAATAGCAATACTTGAAGGAAACTTAGCTCCTAAAGGTGCGGTTGTAAAACACTCTGCTGTTCCTAAAGAGATGCATAAAGCATTGCTTAAGGCTAAAGTATTTGACAGTGAAGAAGAAGCAATAGATGCAATTCTTACTAAAAAAATAAAGCCAGGTAGTGCTGTGATAATAAGGTATGAAGGTCCGAAAGGAAGTGGAATGCCAGAAATGTTTTATACAACAGAAGCAATTTCATCCGATAAAGAACTATCATCTACAATTGCATTGCTGACAGATGGAAGATTCTCAGGGGCATCAAGAGGACCTGCAATAGGGCATATATCACCTGAGGCAGCAGTAGGAGGCCCAATTGCATTAGTTGAAGATGATGATTTAATTAAGATAGATATAGAAAATAGGCAATTAGAAGTGATTGGAATAAGTGGAGTAGAGTTAAGCAAGGAAGAAGTAACTAAAATATTTAATGAGCGTAGAAAATTATGGACTCCTAAAGAGGATAAATATAAATCAGGAATATTAAGTATTTTTTCTAAAAATGCAGTAGACCCAATGCAAGGTGGCTATATGAAATAAAATAGGTAATCAGAGGTGGCTTATATGAAAAAATTACAAGTATTGAAATCACTACAAGATTGTGGGGTAGTTGCAGTAGTACGTGGAACTACGAAAGAAACAGGTGTAAATATATCTAAAGCATGTATAAATGGTGGAGTAAAAGCAATAGAAATAACTTACACTAACAAATTTGCGAACGATATTATACTTGAACTATCTGAAGAATATAAAGACTGTGATGATGTAGTAATAGGTGCAGGAACAGTACTAGATGCTGAAACAGCAAGAATAGCTATATTACAAGGGGCTGAATACATAGTATCACCTTCGTTTAGCGAGGAAACCGCAAAGCTTTGTAATAGATATAAAATACCATATATCCCAGGAGTAATGACTATAAATGAAATAATGCTAGCTCATGAAAGTGGAGCAGACATAATAAAACTATTCCCAGGGGGAGTATTTAATAAAGGATTTATAAAATCAATAAAAGGACCATTACCACATACAAATATTATGGTGACTGGTGGAGTAAATTTAGATAATTTAGAATCTTGGATAAGGTCAGGAACAGACCTAGTTGGAATCGGTGGAGAACTGAATAACTTAGGTGAAGAAGGTAAGTTTGAAGAAATAACATCAATATGTAATAAGTATATAGAAAAACTTAATGAAGTAAGAGGTTAAAAAGTGAAAGTAGTTGGTTTAGGAGAAATAATGCTTAGGCTATGTACAAAAAAAGGAATTATGATTTCTAATACAAATAACCTTGATGTACATTATGGCGGTGGAGAAGCTAACGTATTAATATCATTATCTAAATTTAATATAGAAACAAAAATGCTAACAAAAGTATCAAATAATGATATTGGTGAAAGTATAATAAAATATCTAAATTATCATAAGGTAAATACAGATTTAATATCTAAGAGTGATAAAAGAACAGGGATATATTTTTTAGAAGTTGGTAGCGGAAATAGAACTTCTAAAGTAATATATGATAGGGAAAATTCTGCATTTAGTAATATGAAAATTGATGATATAGATATAGAAAAAGCTCTAGAAGATGCAGATATATTCCACTTTTCAGGGGTGACGTTAGCATTATCTAAGGAGTTAAGAGAATTAACAATTAAAATTCTAAAACACTGTAAAGAAAATAATATAATGGTAAGTTATGACTCTAATTATCGTTCAAAGCTATGGTCTCTAGAGGAAGCTAGTAAAGCTACTTTAGAAATACTACCATATATAAATATATTTTCGGCAGGTATATTAGATGCAGAAAATATACTTAACATGAACTGTGAATACCAAGATAGGTATGAAAAATTAAATTACTATTATAATGAGATAAGTAGTAAATATCCAAATATAAAATATATATTCTCATCAATAAGAGAAATAAAATCTGTATGTGTAAATTCATTACAATGTATTTACTACACTGAAGGAAACTTATATAAGTCTAAGACATATCAAATAGATGATATAGTTGACAGAGTCGGAGGTGGAGATGCACTTACCGCGGGTATACTATATGGAATAGTAACTAAGAAAGAGACTGAATATATAGCTGAGTTTGCAGCTTCAGCTTCAGTGTTAAAACATAGTATATATGGAGATGCCAACTTAGTCTCATTAGAAGATATTGAGAGTTTTATGAATAATGGTATAGGAAAAATTTCTCGATAACCAAAATACATATATAGAAAAATAAATTATTTAAAAAGACATACTTAGATAATTAATCATTATAATAATCTGGAGATGAATAAAATGTTTAAGAAATTATTTCAAATGAATAAAGAAGAAAAAGTTAAAAGATCAACTGATAGTATAATTGTAAAATCACCAATAAAAGGTAAAGTATTAAGTTTAGAAGAAGTACCTGATGATGTTTTTGCACAAAAACTTTTAGGTGAAGGGATTGCAATGATTCCAGAAGAGGGAACTATATATTCGCCTGTAGATGGTGAAGTTATTCAGTTATTTATGCCATCAAAGCATGCTATAGGCATAAAAAGTAATGATGGTGTAGAAGTATTGATACACATAGGAATAGATACTGTAAAAATGAATGGGGATGGATTTGAAGCTTTTGTAGATACAGGGAGTACTGTTAAATGTGGCCAAGAGCTTATTAGATTTGACATAGATAAAGTAGAGAAAAATGCTAAAACAGTAATAACACCCATTGTTATAACTAATTCAAATGAGTTGAAAAATATTGATATCATAGCAAATGGAAATGTAGATGCAGGGGAAGAAGTAATAAAAATAGACAAATAATATATATTATTTATAAACAATATAATTATTCTGAAAATAAATTTAAATAAGTTGAAATTAGTAAAATACTCATCATTGAAATCCATGAAAAGAGATATTGATATGTTAATCAATATCTCTTTTTCGTTTATATAAAATTAAATTATTGATACTGTTGGCTTAAAATTTTTATTATGTGTCTTTATCTATATACTATCAGTATATTTAGATGTATTAAGCAAAGGTTCGTTTTGAGTATTTTCTATATATTTCAATATCAAGCAAGAATAATAAATTTTAAAGTTATTTTTAGTGTTTTCAAAATCAATATCAAATAAAGATTTAATTTTATTTATTCTATAAGAAATTGTATTTTTATGTAAAAATAATTTTTGGGAAGTAGCATTTATACTTTTGCTGTTATTAAGATATTCAAATAAAGTACTTAAATAGTCAGTACCATATTTATTATCATACATTTTAATACACATAACAGATGAACTACAATAATTCATCAAATTACTTTGATCAGATACAGAAGAAATTAAATCATAATGCTTATAATTATCATAATGGGCTAAATGCTCTAATTCATAAAATTTTGAAGAAAAATGAAGTGCAGCATTTGCTTGATGATAATATATGTTTAGATTAAATAAATCAGTAAAGGTATCACTAATTCCTATAGTTACATCATTCTGTAATGAAAAATCCTGTAACATTTTTATTTTATCTTGAGAAATAATATATTTATCGTTCATGTTTATAAGAACAACTAAATTTTGTTTATAATAATAAAAGTATAAACAAGGTAATATGTTATGCAAAGATACTTTTAAACTTTCGGAGCTATAATTGTAGTTTTTATAGTTATTTAAATTAATTATTAGCACTTTGAAGTTAGAGTTTAGTTCAAAGGGAGCACCTTTAATTCTATTAGAAAAAGCAAGTCGATTAGTTACTGAACCATCAAGTAAATCACTAAATATGGAGTCGTAAGTTTTTTCACAATAGTAGTTCAAGTCTTTATTTAATACAATTTCTTTAGCTAAAGTCTTACTGAAGAGTCTAAAAAAATCAGTATCTATATTATCAAAGGAACTGTTAGATTCTAAGCAAACAGCAAGTCCTAGATATTTATTATTAAAGTAAAGTTTTGAGGCCATTCTTCTAATAGGGCTAGTGAAGCATTTAGCTATAAATGGAGTATCATCAATAGGAGCATTTACAAAGTCATCTAACTTATTTAATGCAGATATATATTCATATGTGCAGTAGCCACGCTGAATATTTTCATTCCAAAGCGTATCTTTTACTTCAAACGAAGTAGAAAAAGATATCAATTTATATGATCGATTCATGACAATAATTGGGTTTTGAATTATTTGTGATGCTAGATTAACAATTTTATCAATATCAACTCCATGAACTAATGATGACAACAAAGTATATGAGTTGTTAAGGTATTTATGATGTTTCAAAAATAATTTTTTAATGATATTATAAATTATCTCTAACTCATTATCATCATAAAATTCAATAATTGTGACATTGTTGTTTAAGTCAGAATATAAAATATCTTTATCTTTAATAAGAAGAAGAGTACAGTTATTTATTGTAGATAATATATTGCATATATCTGATGTAAAGCCTATGTATAATATGGAATGTGAAAATGATTTTTGAGTTTTCATTATTAACTCAATATCGTCGAATGCTCATACAGTATTTTTTTTTGCAATTATATGTGGCGAATAGTCAATAATATGATTGAGAATGTAGTCTAAAGTAATTGAATTCAAAATAATACACCTCCTTTGTTATACGGCAACAATAATTAACCATATTTTTAAAACAGAGTAACATATCAATTATAAAAAATCAATGCTATATTTATTGATAACAAGTAATTGTCAAATAATTACCAACGGAAAATGGGGTAATGATAGTGAAATATTAAAATATACTATCATCAGGAAATCTAGGAAACTTAAAACTTAGAAATAGAGTAGTTACGCCAACTATGGGATAAATGTTAATACAATAGGACCAGTATATTTTATTCATTCAACTCCTATATTCCATACCGCGGACCCAAAGTATGCTTGTAATAAATAAAAGGGGGTGGATAGGGGTAGAAAAATATTATAGATCAAGCAGAATCTAAGTTTGCTAGTAATATAGCCAATTAAATTACTGTAGTGTATTAATAGGATTCTTGAGGAGAACATGTACTATTATCTACAAATAGAAATATGTTTATATATACTTTTAAAGATAAATCTTCAAGGATGAATAGGGGGGATAAAGTATGAATAAAGGGTTAAGAAAATTTTTAGCGACTATAATGGGTTTGGGTATGATTATAACATCAACATCAGTAATAAGTGCAAATAACAATGATGACATTATGAAAGATCTAAAACAATCAAATCTTATAAGTGCAAACACTAATCAAATAAAAGAAAATAAGATAGATACAAAAATAAATGTAAAAACAGACGAGTTAGTAAGTATATTAGTTGAATTCAAAGAAGCACCTATGTCAGTATTAACATCTAAACATAATATCAATAAATTGGACAAGTCTACTGCTGATAAAAAGGTAAAGTCGAGTCATACAAAATTCAAAGAGCATATAACTAATTTAAAAAAATCAAAAGCTTTTTCAAATAATGATAATATACTTTTGGGGGAAGAATTTTATCAAGTATTTAATGGTGTAGAAGTCACAATACCTGGTAAAGATGTAGAAAAATTATTAGAATCAGATGAGGTAAAAGCAATATACAATAATGAGATACTACAATTAGAGATACCTAAAGAAACAAATAATAAAATGACACCAGATACATATATGTTAGATAGTTTAAATGATATAGGTGTTGATAAATTACATAAAGAAGGTATAACAGGTAAAGGAATAAAGGTAGGGGTATTAGACACAGGAATAGATTATAATCATCCTGATTTAAAAGACAATTATAAAGGTGGATGGGATTGTATAGATGAAGATGACAAACCTATGGAGACTACTTATGAAGATTGGAAAGCTAGTGGACAACCAGAATTTAGTTCAAGTGGAAATGCATATTATACATCTCATGGTACACATGTATCAGGAACAGTAGCAGCAACTCAAAAAAATGAAACAAGTGAGTTTGCAGTAAAGGGGGTAGCACCAGATGCAGACCTTTATGTATATAGAGTGCTTGGACCATATGGTAGAGGTAGTACAGCAGATATAATACAAGGTATAGAACTTGCGACAGAAAAAGGGTTAGATGTAATAAACTTATCTCTTGGGTCAAGTGGTGCTAATGTTAATGATCCACTTAGTATAGCTTGTAACAATGCAATGTTCTCTGGAGTAGTAACTGTACTATCAAATGGTAATTCAGGACCTAATATATCAACAGTAGGTACGCCAGCAGCTAGTGCATTATCTATAAGTGTAGGTGCAAGTACAACAGCTATAACTCTACCACTATTTGATATAGATTCAGAAGGTATAGATTTAGATGGTAAAACTTTCTCAAGAAGATACGAGAGTGATATAGTAAACATAAATGGAAAAACATTAGATATAGTAGATTGTGGGCTAGGTAAAACTGCTGACTTTGAAAATAAAGATGTTAAAGGTAAGGTAGTATTCATACAAAGAGGAGAAATATCTTTCCACGATAAACTTGTAAACGCTAAAACAGCTGGTGCAGAACTAGCTATAATATATAACAATGTAGATGGTGAAATACCTTATTATATAGGAGAAAATAATGACTATGTAAACAGTTTAGCTTTAACTAAGGCTGAGGGCGAGGTACTAAAAAATAAATTACAAGAAAATAGTAGTCTACAGCTTACATTTAAACAAAATGGAGTAGTTAAAACAGAAAAAGATTTATTAGCAGACTTTAGCTCGAGAGGCCCAGTACCTGATAGTAATGAAATAAAACCAGATGTTACAGCACCAGGAGTATCTATACTATCTACTTATCCAGAATATATGGGTAATAAGGGAGAAGAAGTAGATTATTCAGGTGCATATGGAAGAATAAGTGGAACAAGTATGGCATCTCCTCATGTTGCAGGTCTTGCTGCACTTATACTTGATAAAAATGAGGAATTTGATCCATTTGATGTTAAAGTAGCTCTAATGAATACATCAGATGATTTAGCTAAAGATTATGGAGTAAATGAAGTTGGAGCAGGTAGAATAGATGCATATCAAGCAGTTAAATCAGGAATAAGTATAAGAAATGAAGGAAGTACTATAGTTGAAAGCAACACATTAAATCATGAAACAGGTTCTATATCATTTGGAAAAGTAGCACTTGATCATAAAAATAATAGAGTTCAAAATCAATTAATAATAAAAAATGATACAGATAAAGAAGTTACATTTGATGTCTCTGTAGAGTATGTATCTGCTAGTGAAAGTCATGGTGGTAAAGATGCAGTAAAAAATGGAGTCAAAATGGATGTGCGTCAAAATGTTGTAGTAGATAAAAATACAGAAATACCTATAAATTTAGCACTAACAGTACCACAAAGTGCTGAAACTGGATTGTATCAAGGATATATAAACTTAAAAAATAATAGTAATGAACAGCAAGATTATCAGATACCATTTAGTATAAAGGTAAGCAAGGCAGGTATTGAGTATATAAATATAGATAGAAAAAGTATAAGTAATGACAGAGTTAATATATTTATGCCTGAAAGAACTGCGGGTCTACATGCAAAAGCCAAATTAAATGGTGAAATGAAAGATTTACATACTATAGTAAAAGATAAACAAACTAAAGAGATATTAGGATATGCTGGTACTGTAGAATTAGAAGGGGCAAGTTATGAAAGAGATATATTTTTACAAATGCTGCTAGGTCCTAGTACGACAGTATACCCATATGAAGATGGGGAGTTCAAACCATACAAAAAGGATTTAAAGGAAGGGTTATATGAATTAGAATTTATAGCTGAAGACTTTAATGGAAAGTATTATAGTAAAACAGATAGTTTCCTTATAGAAAATACACCTGTTGAAAATAATATGCATATAAATGGCAATACTATAGAAGATAAACCTCAGATAATAGAAGTAAATGACTCTATGTATAAAGAAGAAACCGCAGTTAATGGTCAAGTTTATGATGCTATATGGCTAAAAGGTAAATTATATGATTCTACTATAGATTATTTAAAGAATAATGGAGAAGGGCATTTTAATTTTCATGATAGAGAAGTATCGCAATCTGATAATGAAATAATGGGGTATACTGATGACTGGTTCATTAGTATGATGCAATTTACAGTACAAAAAGATGGTAGCTATAAAATAGGTGTAACTAAGGATGACTTTGGAAAAGATGGCAAAGTTAAGTTATCTTTAAGAAGCTATGATATGGCACATTCTAAAGATCATAGAGTAGGGTATAGAGGAGATAGGCATTTATTATTTGTTGAAGAAGGAAGAACATTTGTAGATTCAACTTATGATAAAGACACTATGAAATTAAATGATACTAACACATACAATGTAAAACTTAATAATGCTAAAGATTTTACAAGTGGTAACTTTAAATTATTCTTAGAAAAAGAATTTGAACTAGAAGATATAAAATTAAGTGATGAAGTTAAAGACAATTTTAATATAAATCATACAATAAAAGAGTCAAATGGAAAATATGAAATAGATGTAGCTATAGAAGCTAAAGATGCTAATGCTAAGTTAAATGATGATATAGACTTAATGGATATAGAATTTAAGTTTGTAGATGATAGTAATTCAGCTATTCCAGCTAATGTTATATCATATAAAACTGTAAACTTTAAAGATGCAAATAATACTAATACTAATTGCTACTTCTTAGATTCAGAAATATTTACTATAACTAAATCGAGTTTAGATGCGAAAGCTAGCGGGGAAGCATTAATAGATGCTGGCAAATTAAATGCAAAGACTCATAAAGTCAATATAACTGTAAAAGATAGCAATGATAATGAATATAAAGCTGTGTTCGAAGAAAATGACAGAAATGGCTATATGACATATAAGGTAAAAGGTTTACCAATAGGAGACTATGTACAAATATTAACTGATATACCAGGACATTTCCCAACTAAGATATTGGTAAATACAGGAAAAGAAATAAATGGAGAATTATATTCAAAACATTCTACGGTGGATAATGAATATGGTTATTATGGATTAGCAGGAGATGTTAATAGTGATGATGTTATAGATATAAGAGATGCAGAGCTTATTCAAAAAGTATATGGCCAAAACTTTACTAATACTCAGGAAGTAGAAGCTGATTTAAATCAAGACGGTATAGTTGATGAAAAAGATATGCAATTTATAGAGAAAAACTTTGGTAAAGTTAATCCTTTGGCTAATAAAGATATAAAATCTAAAGGTAATAAAACTGATTTAGATAAAATAATAAAACAGCTTAAATAAATATAAAAAATAACTTCCTAAACAAAGGAGGTTATTTTTTATATTTATTCAATTTTCATGGGATAAATAACAGAAAATGTGACAAATTTCTATAAAAAAACCATGTACCTAAATGATAGTAAATTGTTGTATACAATTGTATAAAAAGTTAAAATGAGGATAAATAGGGTTGAAATAAAATAAAAAATAAAATCAGGGAGCTATATTATGAAACAAAAAATTCAAAGATTTGGTGGAGCAATGTTTACGCCTGTATTGTTATTTGCATTTGCAGGTATAATGGTAGGATTAGCGTCGATATTTAAAAATCCTCAAATTATGGGATCTATAGCAGATTCAAGTACAATTTGGTATAAAGTTTGGTTTATGATAGAGGAGGGTTCTTGGACTGTATTTAGACAACTACCTCTTTTATTTGCAATAGCACTTCCTATAAGCTTGGCTAAAAAACAAAATGCTCGTGCATGTATGGAAGCTTTTGTAATTTACTTAACATTTAATTATTTCTTAAGTGCTTTATTATTAGAGTTTGGGCCACAATTTGGAATAGATTTTTCATCAGAAGTTGGAGGCACAAGTGGACTTGCAATGATAGCAGGTATAAAAACTTTAGACACAGGAATGATGGGAGCAATTTTAATTTCGGGTATAGTAGTATTTTTACATAATAAATTCTATGATATAGAACTCCCAGATTATCTAGGTGCATTTAAAGGTTCTGCGTTTGTAGTTATGCTAGGTTTCTTTGTAATGATTCCTGTTGCTTTAATTGTTGCAATGGTATGGCCTAAAGTTCAACTTGGTATGATAGGGCTACAAGAGTTCTTTAAAAATGCAGGCATATTAGGCTTAGGTGCATATGTACTACTACAAAAGTTATTACTTCCAGTAGGACTTCATCACTTTATATATGCTCCGGTTTTATTCGATTCAGTAATAGTTGAAGGTGGAACTATAGCATATTGGGCGAATCATTTAGGAGAATTTGCATCATCAACTAAACCATTGATAGAGTTATATCCTATGGGAGGATTTTCAAATGGAGAGTTAGCAAAAGTATTTGGTGTTATAGGGGTAGCTTGGGCGTTTTATGCAACGGCAAAACCGGACAAAAAGAAAACGGTATTAGCATTGATGATACCTGCAACGTTAACATCTATAATGACTGGAATAACTGAGCCTTTAGAATTTACATTCTTATTTGTTGCACCAGCTTTATATGTAGTGTATTCAATATTAGCTGCAATACTAGCAATGGTAATGCTTGCATTTGGTGTAATAGGAAACTTTGGAACAGGTCTTCCAAATATTATATTTATGAATATAATTCCGTTGTTTAAAAATAGAGAAATGATGTATTTAACGATGTTATTAATAGGTGTAGCGTTTACATTTATACATTATATCGTATTTAAATTTTTGATACTAAAGTTTGACTATAAAACACCTGGTAGAGAAGATGATGATGAAGAGATTAAATTATACACAAAAGATGATTATAAATCTAAAAATGAAGAACAATCTTTAAATACGTCTTTTAATAAGGAGAAAGAATTACTACTTATTGAAGCTTTAGGTGGAAAAGACAATATATTAGAAATATCTAACTGTGCAACAAGGCTTAGATTATTAGTAGCCGATGATACTCTTGTTAAAGATTTAGATACATTTAAAAAACTTGGAGCAGTAGGATTAGTTAAGAGCGGTAAGTCTATACAAGTAATAATTGGACTTAACGTACCTAAAGTAAGAGAAAATATGGAAATGTTAATAAGTTAGTATATAGATATAAACTATAAAATGGAGGTAATGAGTATGAAAAAGTTTTCAGTTTTAATAGCAGGTGGAGGAAGTACATATACACCAGGAATAGTATTAATGCTATTAGATAATCTAGATAAATTTCCTTTAAGTAAAATAAAGTTTTATGATAATGATAAAGAAAGACAAGATATAGTTGCAAATGCATGCGAAATCTTAATAAAAGAAAGAGCACCACATGTTGAGTTTTTAGCAAGTACAGATCCAGAAGAAGCTTTTACGGGAGTAGACTTTGTAATGGCACATATAAGAGCTGGAAAATATGCAATGAGAGAGTTAGATGAAAAAATACCTCTAAAGCATGGTGTTGTAGGTCAAGAAACTTGTGGACCAGGAGGAATAGCTTATGGAATGAGATCTATAGGACCTATGATTGAGCTTGTAGACTTCATGGAAAAGTATTCTCCAAATGCTTGGATGTTAAATTATTCAAATCCAGCAGCAATAGTAGCAGAAGCTACTCGTAAATTAAGACCAAACTCTAAAATATTAAATATATGTGATATGCCAATTGGTATAGAGCGTCATATGGCAACAATATTAGGATTAGAATCAAGAAAAGACATGATAATTAAGTACTATGGACTAAACCACTTTGGATGGTGGACAAGTGTTACTGATAAATCAGGAAATGATTTAATGCCTAAGTTAAAAGGACACATAGCTGAGCATGGATATAATGTAAATATTCAAATGTATCAGCATAATGATGCAAGCTGGAATGACACGTTTATGAAGGCTAAAGATTTATATGCAATAGATCCAACTACTTTACCAAATACATATTTAAAATACTACTTATATCCAGACTACGTTGTAGAACATTCTGATATAAACTATACAAGAGCTAATATGGTTATGGATAGTCGTGAAAAATTTGTATTTACTGAGTGTAGAAGAATAGCTGAAGTTGGAACAAGTGAAGGGTGTGACCTACATATAGATGAGCATGCTTCATATATAGTAGATTTAGCTAGAGCTCTTGCTTACAATACTAAAGAAAGAATGTTATTGATAGTTGAAAATAATGGGGCTATAGAAAACTTTGACAAGACTGCTATGGTTGAAATACCTTGTTTAGTTGGATGCGAAGGCCCAGAGCCACTATCAGTAGGAACAATACCACAATTCCAAAAAGGATTAATGGAACAACAAGTATCTGTAGAAAAGTTAGCTGTAGAAGCTTGGGCTGAAGGTTCATATACTAAGTTATGGCAAGCAATGACTCTGTCTAGGACAGTACCGAGTGCAAAAGTTGCTAAAGATATATTAGATGACTTAATTGATGCTAATAAAGAATTTTGGCCAGAATTAAACTAATAATACAAATTTAATATTATAAATTATGGGTCTATCTCAAGAATATATTAATTCATCTCTTTAATTAATAGTCAGTGCCTTGAGATAGGCTCATTTTTTATATACTAAGGTATTATAAATTATCTGGTTTGTGGATAAATTATAATACCAATTGCTATAAACTTGAGCAACGGTATGTGAGCTTGCCGAGCAGACGTTGGCGACATGAAGTGATTCGACGACATAGTCGCTCAAGCAAAGCGAATTTTTTATTTTTATATTATATTTTTTAAAAAATTTAAAAATGATATAATTTATCATAGAAGAGGTGATAGGTGTGAAGATTGATGAACTTATAAATAAATACTATGATAGATTAACTCAAAATGATTTACATATATGGAAATATATAAATAATAATAAAAAGGAATGCTGTAACCTAAGTATTTATGAATTAGCAGATAAATGTAATGTATCAAAAACTACTATTTTACGATTTGCTCAGAAATTATCCTTGAAAGGTTATAGTGAGCTAAAGGTTTATCTGAACTGGGAAAAAGATACCATAAACGAAGAAAATATAGATGAATCATTTATAGAAAATATATGTGATAGCTGGAAATCATCTATTGATGATATCAAACAAAGAGATTTTACTGATATATGTGAAATGATATATAAAAGTAGAAGAGTATTCGTATATGGTACAGGAGCATTACAAGCTAGTGTAGCTCAAGAATTAAAGAGAATGTTTTTATATTGCGGAGAGCTTTTTTACTCAGTTGAAGGTGGAAGTGAAACTGGAATGCTATTAAATAATATTAATTCATATGATTTAGTTATACTAATTTCTTTGACAGGAGATTCTGATAGAGGAACAAAGTTTGCTAAACAATTATTAGTGAAAAATATTCCATTTATATCAATCACTAAACTAAAAAATAATGAAATAGCTAGAATGAGTAATAAGAGTATATATATTGCGACTTCGATTATAGATTATGGGAATGGAGTATTCCATGAAGTATCTAATTTGTTCTTTATACTAGTAGAGGTATTGTTTTTAAGATATGCTAATTTTAAGAAGAATATAGAGAAAGAATTAAAAATGTAAATCCATATATTTACGAAATATAAGCAAGATGAAATTAAGATTACATTAAAAACCAAAGAGGTAAATTTACTGATATCAACTGAGTCACATTGCATAAGATAGCAGTAAGGACGAAACATTTGAATTCCACCTAGGTGTAAAAATTATGGAGATTAGTGGTTGTGAATCTACTCCCCCATTGAAAAATACTCATATTATTTGGATATGAGTATTTTTCAATCTAAATTTATATGAAATTACATACTTTTGTCGTCTGTTCCATCAGTTGATTTATATTCAGTTGTATACCTTTAGAGACTATATATTTACCATACAGGTCTTGATTTAAGTGATAATTTATCTTTATTTGACTCGTAAACTAATTTTGTTAAATCTTCTTTAAGCATTCGCATTCGTTCAGTACCTATTCTTTCAATCCAACGTTGCTCAATATCAGCTAGTACCTCCTCTTTTAATTTCATTACTAACAAACCTTGTTCAGTCAAAGTAATAATTTTACCCCTCTTATCAGTGGGATGAGATTGACGCATTACATAATTATTTCTCTCAAGATGATCTACCATTTTACTTACAGCTTGCTTTGTAATTCCTAAGTGTTCAGCGATTTCTATACTTGTTGCTCCGCTAGGGTTTATGAATTCAAACATAAAACCATGGGCAGGTCTGATGTCTCTGAATCCTAACTCACTCATTCTGCTATTTAGTTCATCAATCAATGAACTAAAGGAGAATGATAAGAGTGAGGTAAAATCAAGTTCATTAAGTATTTGATGATTCATAAATAAAACCTCCTTAAATAAAGTCAATTGAGTTGACTTTGTTTGAACTATATTGTACTATAAACAAAATAGTCAATCAAATTGACTATTTTGTTTTATTATAGATGAAATGGGGAATACATAGTAATAACAATTACAATAGGATACCATTTTTAATGAGTAAATATACTTTTAACATTGCAGTTAGGAATAGGAGTAAAGAAAATGACAACAGTTTTATTTGTAAAAGCAAACAATCGTCCATCAAATCAGGCGGTTAGTGTGAAATTATATGAAACTTTTTTAGATAGTTATAAAAAATCACACCCAGACGATACAGTAGTAGAACTTGATTTGTATAGTGAAGAATTGCCATATATAGGAGTAGATTTGATTAATGGCATTTTTAAAGATGCTAAAGAATTAGATCTAACAGAAAAGGAAGCAAAAGCATTAGCAGTAGCTGATAAATATTTAGACCAATTCCTTTCAGCTGATAAAGTTGTGTTTGGATTCCCATTATGGAATTTAACAATCCCAGCTGTACTGCATACGTACATTGATTACTTAAATCGTGTAGGTAAGACGATTAAATATACACAAGATGGTCCAGTAGGCCTTATTGGAAATAAGAAAGTTGCATTATTGAATGCAAGAGGTGGTGTATATTCTAAAGGTCCAGAAGCTGAAATAGAAATGGCTGTTAAATATGTAGAAAGTATGATGAGATTCTTCGGTGTAAAAGATATAGAAACAGTAGTAATTGAAGGCCATCATAAATTCAAAGATAAAGCAGAAGAAATTATCGCTGAAGGCCTTGAAAATGCTGAAAGATTAGCAAATAGGTTTTAATTGATAAAACAGAACAAAAAATTTTATAAAAACTTTAGGAAAGTATTAAGTAATAGATTATACTCTATTCAATTAAACACTAGCTATTTAAATATCTAATTTTAAAATTTTATTTATTAAATATAAATATAAAATATATTTATATTTAATAATAAGATTATAGAATTAAGATATTAAACAATAAATTTAAATATTAAGGAGAAATAGACATGTCACTAGAAATGAGTAAATATTTACAAGTTAGAAAGGCTCAAGCACAAGGAGCTAGAACTATTGAAGAGCTTAAAGAAATATCTGATATAGTTATTGAAAATGAAGAAGAACTTAAGGAGGTAGAAACTCTTATAAAAAATGCATGTAAATGTAAAAATGTAACAATAGATACAATTGTAGAAGCCGTAAAAAATGGAGCAGATACTGTTGAAAAAGTAGGAGAAATTACTACAGCAGGTACAGGATGTGGAAGATGTAAAAGTATTATATCAAATATTATAGAAAATAAAAGATAATTAGCTTATAATTTTATTATAGGCTCAACTAAAGGATATGTTTTTAAACATATCCTTTAGTTATTTTACTGACAATGTATAAATCAATCAATTGATATTCTAGTATTTGCAGTATCGTATCAGAGTTAACAGATATTCAAAGTAAAATAGATGCAAGAACGGATATAATGAATGTGAGTTGAGGAATAGCTTATCTAGGATTGTTCATAAAATCAGATAAATATTCCTATATATGACAATTATGGATATAAGTGGTCTGACAGAGGAATCAATTTTAGAAACCGTTGAGGATGGTGTAGATTGTATTGAATATACACCATCAATAAATACAGAATTATTTAAGTATGAAATGAAATAATATAGAGAAGTCAATGAAAAAACAGATATAAATATTGTATTACAATAGATATATAAATAATATGAGCTGATAATAATAACTAATTAATTATAGAAATAAAATCGCGGGTATCATTGCTTCGATTCGTCTCCACCATTGAAATCCACGAAAACTCATATCTAAGTAGATATGAGTTTTTTATATACTAAGGGTTATAAAAAATAAGCATTAGATAAGTAAATATATTTATATGCATATACAAATTATTACTGATAAATTTATTAGTGATTTATGAATTAGTAGACACTAAATATAATAATAATACAAAAAATATGCATACAATTACAAATTTTGACATTATTTTCAATCGGTTTCATATATAATAAATTTGATCTTTAAATTAATAAATTTCAAATTTATTATATATGAAACAGGTAAATTGTGAGGAAAAAGTCAAATAGTAGCTTAATATCACTAATAGTTTTAGTATTTTTAATAATAGAAGAGACTACATATTCTAAGATATGTTTACAGATGTATTCAGATTCATTAGGGATGATTGAGTACGTACTACCATGTATATTAACCTTAATAGTGGTTCTATCAAATGTGAAATATATTAGATGCTTAAAAACTATAAATAAAAGAAAGAAAATAGCTAACACATAAATTTATAAAATATAGGGAGGTATAGTAAATGTCATTTTTCGATAATATAAAAGTAATGAAGGATTCAATATCAAAAACAGCAAGTAATATAAGTAATACGATAGCTGTTAATAATATGGAGCAGGCAAATCTATCTAGGGTAAACAAAGAAATAAATTCAATAAATTCAGAAATTGACTCTGCATGTACTCAAATAGGGAGAAAGTTTCTTGAATATGTAATAGAAACTAAGGAAATGCCAGGAATAGATATAAGCGACATACTAAATGTATTAGACCCTAAAATGATTAGAAAGGTTGAGTTAGAAAAAGAGTTAGTAGAAATACAAAAAAGAATAAAAGACCAAATGATTGTTCAGGAGAAAAATATACTAGAGGAAAGGTTTAGAAAAGAGAAAGAGAAGCTAGACACAGCACTAGCTATGGATGTTATAGCAGAAGGTGAATATAACGAAAAGTTAAATCAACACAGAAGAAGATTAGATAACTTTGAAGCTATAAAGAAAATAGAGCAACAGCATGAATTAGGAATTATATCAATTGAGGAGAGAGATTACAAAATAGATATGTTAATCAATGGATAAATCACCCTGATTGTCCCACAACTAATTTAAAATAATATATGTATATAGATAAAACTATATAATACATATGATTAAAAAAACGAGTACTTAATTATTAAGTGATAAATTATTGATATTAGTATAATATCATAGATACATTGCCAGATCGTTTAACGAAAGAGCCTCAAGTAAAAGATAGAGTTGTTGATTTGGAAAATATGTTATCTATGTATTATAAAATACGTGGATGGGATGAATATGGAGTTCTATCAGGTAGAAAACTGAAAAAATTAGGAATATAAATATGGTAAAGATGTATATGAAATATACAAAAAAGCCATATTATAGTTAATGGAGAAAATAGGAGCTTACATTGAGGATATTTTATGGAATTGTCTAAAGTAGATGTAGCTCAAATATTATCTGTATGTTATGTAAGGTAAATGTATAAGCTTAATAAAAAAGATGAAAATTAATTTATATACTCAAAAGATATAGGATTTTTAGTGATAATTTATCAATAATCCTATATCTTTTATATTTTTACTATAAGTTTTCTCTTTTTAAAACATATCTATTATTCAAACTAGATTTTAGATAAGTGACACCTAATCCTAAAAACATTCCAAGTATTGCAGGGACCATCCAACCTAATCCTTGTGAGTATAAAGGCAATTTAGCAAATAAGTTTGAAACATAACCTAATTTTACACCTACTTGTCCTAGAGCGTCAACAACGCTTACTACACTAGTAAATAATATTGTAAACTTATAAACTAAAGAACTTTCCTTTAAAAAGCTATCTAGCATTGCTAGTACTATAAGCATTATTGCTATTGGATATATTGCATTTAGTACAGGTACTGATACTGCAAGTATTTTAGTTAATCCTAAATTAGCAAGAGTCATACTAGAAAGAGATAGTATTCTAACAAAAGATTTATAAGATAACTTATCTGTAAGTGTTGCGAAATACTGACTACAAGAAGTTATAAGTCCAACACTAGTTGTTAAACAAGCTAAAGTAAATGTAACAGCTAATAACAATGCTCCAGGCTTACCGAATATATAATTTGTAACATTTGTTAAAGTCTGAGCTCCATTTTCAGTTGTTCCAAATCTTAAACCAGTAGAGGCTCCTAAATGTGCAAGTAATGAATAGATTACTATTAATAAAGCACCTGCTATAAGTCCTGATTTTATAGATATTGAAACGACAGCTTTTTCATCATTTACACCTTTAGATTTTATTGCAGTAGCTATAACGATACCGAAGTTTAGGGCTGCTATTGTGTCCATAGTTAAATATCCGTCCAAAAATCCTTTAACTAGTGGAGTAGTTGCATAATCTCCTGTAGCTTGTGCATAACTACCAAGTGGTTTAAATAAAAAACCTACAAATATTACTAATATTAAAAGTAATAAAGTTGGTGTTAAAACTTTACCCATACGATCTACTAATTTGGCTGGCGATAATGAAAGCCAGTATGCTACTGAAAAGAATACAAATGTAAATAAGAATAATGCTAATGTTTTCGGTACACTTTCTGGTAAATAAGGAGACACTACCATCTCAAAAGGTAAACTACCGGCTCTAGGTATACCTAAACAAGGTCCTATTGATAAATATATTAAAACCGTAAAAACTATTGAAAAACTATTATTAACTCTTTTAGATAAGTTAGCAAGTCCTCCAGATTTAGCAACTGCAACTACACCTAGTATAGGTAAAACAACTGCTGTTATAAAAAATGATGCCAGTGATAAGTACATATTTTCCCCTGCTAATTGACCTAGAAATGGTGGGAATATTAAATTTCCTGCTCCAAAGAATAAAGAAAAAAGCATTAATCCTACAAGTAATAAATCTCTTTTTGATAAATTGTTCATATATATCCTCCTGTTTTTAATTAAAATTTTTTTACATCATAATATGTCTCCTTCTATGTCCATTTAAAATTCCCCCTTCCGAAAAATAAAAAAACCGCCCCTTGTAAAATATACAAGGGACGGATTATCCGCGTTACCACCCTAATTCCACAAAAAAAGTTATAAAAAATAAACCTTTTTGTAGCGCTCAGTTACGTATCTATCAATACGCTTATCTTTTAACGGTGAAAGATGCCGGCAATACTTACTAAAAATCTGTTCAGTATTGCTTCTCAGAGATGATTTTTCAGTAAAATTTGAACATTGGTTTTCAGCAAACACCAACTCTCTGTGGAACAAGATAATACTTACTTTTTCTCTTCATAGAATTTGTTTTTTTATTTTTAAAATTTATTAATAACAATAATATACAATATTAAATTTAATGTCAACAATAAAAATATTTTTATAAATATAATTTTATTTTTATATTGAAAACTTAATATTCACTTTTAGTTGTAAGAACAATATATTGGTCATTATAGTATAGTATATATTTATATAGCGAAAAAACTAGTATAAAATAGAGTATATATTACGTTGTAAAAGGAGCTAACTAAATGAAAACTATAGCGGTCGTAACTGATGGGGTGTCTAAGTTAGAGTGTTTTCTAAATGAAAATCTAAGGTTAATATTTAAAGATAAAGTTATTATAAAAAACTATTATTTAAATAGGATAACAGAAAAAGATTGTATAAAGGGCGATATTATATTAGTAATGATAGATGATAGAGCTTTAAAAATAAAAAAATATGTAGAAGATGCATCAAAAATAATAACCATAAATAGAAGTATCAAGCAAAATGAGATATATAAGTTATTTTCCTTACCTGAAGGAATAGATGTATTGGTAGTAAATGATAATGAACATACCATATTAGAAACAGTATCTAGTTTATATAATATAGGAATTAACCATTTAAATTTCATACCATATGATTTTAATAAAGATTATTCGCATATTAAGGTAGCTGTTACACCTGGGGAGGTTAATCTAGTCCCAAAATATATTGAAGAAAAAATTGATTTAGGCCATAGATATATTGATAGCTCAACCTTTATTCAAATAATAACTAAACTTAAAATAGATGATAAAGATATTACTGAAAGATTAATTAAGTATACAGATGAAGTTGTTAGTTTATATTCTGGAATAAACAATAAATATAAAGAACTTACTATAAAGTCAGATGAACTAAATTCTATAATAAATCTTTCAAGTTCAGGAATGGCAATGGTTTCGGATAAAGAAAAGATAATTATTTGTAATAAGAGTCTAAGTAATATACTAGATATTAGTGATGATATAGTAGGAAAAAATGTAAGTGAATTAGAAAATAAAGATATTAAAATGATTTTGAGTTTGGATAAAGCACAGGATGAGGTCATAAAAGTTAATAATAAGTATATAAATGTAAATAAATACAATATAGAAAGTTTTGGAAAGGTAACAGGGTATTATTTTTGTGTTCAAGAAATAACATATATAAAAAAATTAGAACAGAATCTATCAAAGAAGTTGAGAGAAAAAGGACAAGTTGCTAGATATACTTTTAAGGATATAAAAACAGTAAGTCCAAAGATGGAAAAAACAAAAGAGCTAGGATTGAAGCTTTCAAAATCTGATTATACAGTTCTTATAACAGGAGAAAGTGGAACAGGAAAAGAATTAATGGCACAGTCTATACATAATGCATCACCAAGACATAGTCAGCCATTTATAGCAATAAATTGTGCAGCTATGCCAGAGAATCTACTAGAAAGTGAGCTTTTTGGATATGAAGAAGGTGCTTTTACAGGAGCGCTAAGAGGAGGAAAAAAAGGTTTATTTGAACAAGCTAATAATGGAACTATATTTTTGGATGAGATAGGGGATATGCCTATATACTTACAAACTAAATTACTTAGGGTATTACAAGAAAATCAAGTAATGAGAGTTGGAGGAGAAAGTGTAATAGATATTGATGTTAGAGTAATCGCAGCTACTAATAAAGATTTATTAGAGATGATAAAAAAAGATAAGTTTAGAGCAGACTTATATTACAGGATAAATGTATTACCTATAAGCATACCTTCTTTAAGAGAAAGAAGAGAAGATATAGAAGTTATGCTAAAGTATTTTATGAAAAGTAAAAGAGAGATTAGTAAAGAGGTTGAAGAGATTATTAATGAATATGAATGGCCGGGTAATATAAGAGAACTAAAAAATGCGGCTATGTATATTGATATTATGTGTAATGATAATATTATTTTAGCTCACGATTTGCCTCATAACTTGATAGATATAGATAAAGATTATAGCAAAGAAATAAGTATATTAAATGAGAAAACATCTATAGAAAAATCAAAGTTAGTTATGGAATGCTTAAAAAATGCTAGCGAGCTTAACAAAAACATTGGTAGAAATGGTATCGTTAGTTCTCTAAATGAATTAGGCTATAGCATAACAGAAGGTGAGGTAAGGGGGATACTTAATATACTTAAAGATTTAGAGTTAATAATTTGTGAGCCAGGTAGAAAGGGAAGTGAATTAAGTAGAAAAGGTAATAATATATTGGAAATCATTTAATAGGTAATGAAATAGGAAAATATATATACCTATTTTACCTGTTAAATAGGAAGAAGATTATTTTACTTTGTTAAATATACTACAGTTAAAACAAAATAAAATCTTCTAAAGTTACTTATATATCTTATATCTGGGAAAATGATTTCTAAATTATAGATAAAATAAAAAAACATTGGCATGCTACTTGCTTTTTATAAAGCAGTAGCATTTTTATTATTTATAAACAAGTTAAGGAGTGAAGGAAATGACTGAAAAGAAATATCCAGTAATAGGAATATCAGGCAATCTATTAATCGATGAGGGAGGGATGTTCCCAGGTTATGAAAGAGCTTATGTAAATAACGATTACATACAATCAGTAGCTATGTGTAAAGCTGTACCATATATTGTACCTATTGTATATGATGATGAGTTAATAAAAGAGCAAGTATCAAACATAGATGCTCTTATATTATCAGGGGGGCAAGATGTAAATCCTCTTATATGGGGGGAAGAACCGCATAATAAGCTAGGTTCAATAATGCCTAAAAGGGATACTTTTGATATGAAGTTATTAAAGTATGCTTTAGAAATGAAGAAGCCTGTATTAGGTATATGTAGAGGAGAGCAAATGATAAATGTAGCTGAAGGAGGAAGTTTATATCAAGATTTATCTTTAATTGAAGGATCTTATATAAAACATAATCAGCAACACTTATCTAATATACCGACACATACAGCACAAATAAAAGAAGGTACTAAGTTATATGAAATATTAGGTGAAAAAGAGGTTTTAGTGAACAGTTTCCATCACTTAGGTGTTAATAAGGTTGCGCCAGGATATATTGTTTCTGCTACAGCAAAAGATGGATTAGTTGAAGCTATAGAAAAAGAAGGGGATGAATTTGTAATAGGAATACAATGGCATCCAGAAATGATGACTAAAGATTGTGATAGTATGAAAAAAATATTTAAGGCGCTAGTAAAAGAAGCAGCTAGTACAAAAAAACTATAAGCATACAAGAAAGTGTATGAGGAGGAATTACGATGGAAAAAAGTGCTAAATTAGGGTTTTGGAGTATTGTATTATTAGGTATCAATGCAATAATAGGTTCAGGTATATTTGGTCTACCAGGGGATGCTTATACAAATGTAGGTCCGTCTAGTATATTAGTATTAGGTTTCTGTATGATTTTAGCAGTATCTATTGCTTTATGTTTTGCTGAAGCTGGAAGTTGGTTTGATACTGATGGAGGACCGTATCTTTATGCAAAAGAGGCATTTGGAGAGTTTGTTGGATTTGAAGTTGGATTTATGAAATGGATAGTTAGTATGATTGCTTGGGCGACTATGGCAAACTTCTTTGCAGTTACATTGTCATCTGTATGGCCACAAGCAGCAGAACCATTTACTAAAAATATAATAATTGGTATTTTAGTTGGAGGTCTTGGAGCGATAAACCTTATGGGTATGAAGCAATCTAAGAACCTAAATAATATAATGACTATAGGAAAATTAGTTCCAATAGTGTTATTTATAGCTGTAGGTATATTCTTCATGAAAGGTTCTAATTTTACACCTTTTGTAATAATACCAGAAGGTCAAAGTACTTCATCTGCATTTGTAGCAGTATCAATATCTTTATTCTATGCTTTTACAGGATTTGAGTCTCTAGCTGTTGCAGCGAAAGATATGGAAAATCCTAAGAAAAATGTACCTAAAGCATTAGTAACAGTAATGTTTGTTGTATCAGTAATATATGTACTTATATTAGCTATAAGTATAGGTGTGTTAGGAGATGGACTAGTAGGATCATCTACTCCTGTTGCAGATGCTGCTACTAAAATGGTAGGACCTATAGGTGGTTATGTAATAACTATAGGAACTATAGTATCTGTTGGAGGTATAAATATTGCATCATCTATATTTACACCAAGATCAGCTAAAGCTTTAGTAGATCAAGGATTAATGCCTAAATCTTTTAGCAAAACTAATAAAAACGAATCTCCATATATAGCAGTTATTGTGTCTGTTATAGGAACTTTATTAATAGCATGGTCAGGATCATTTACAACATTATCTCAAATAAGTGTTGTATCTAGATTTATTCAATATATACCTACTTGCTTAGCCGTACTAATATTAAGAAAGAAATATGCAGGTAAAGAAGTAAACTTTAAAATACCTGGAGGAGCTATTATACCAATATTTGCAGTAGCGGTAAGTATAGTATTGCTTATAAAAGCAGGTATAGATGCACCTATGAAGATAGTTTGGGGATTAGGTGGTATGATATTTGTAGTTCCTATATACTTATATATGACTAGGATATACTCTAAGAAAAATAATGATGCTAAGGCTTAGTAATATTTATAATTATAAAATAATAAATACGGGAAAATTTATAGATAATATATAAAATAAATTTAAAAAAATTTATAGAAAAAGAAAAAATAATTGAAATTATTGCAAAATTATGGTAATTTAAGCTTAGAAAATATAATAGGCAAACCTAGGGAAATTTAGGGACGCAAAGCTATAGGGGCTAAGGTTTATAACTATGCTAGCCAGTTGCCAAAGAGTACATTATACTTTTTGTTTTTAAGCTTAGTTAATTTAAAATACTGATGCATATTTATGGTGCAAAGTATTAGATTTATTAGGTATAAAAGCTACTCTTTTGAGTAGCTTTTTTTAATGTACTTCTGATGGGGAATTTAATTCAGGAGGAAGATAAAATGCATAAGAAAAAAATAGCAGCTATAACTATGGTTGCGATAATCTCAAACTTTTCAGCAAGCACAATCGGTGTTTTAGCACAAGAACTAGAAAGCAGTGAAATAGTTCAGAGTGTATCAGAGGAAAAAACTCAAGAAACACAGTCAACAAAAGCAACTATAAGTAAATTTGATTTATTTTATAGTAAATATTTAGAAGAATACAATAAGGTATTCAAGGTTGACAATTCTAAAATAACTTCAATAACTAACAATGGTGGAAACTATGGATCATCAGTAATATATAGAGCTATTGACGGAAATTTAAGTACACATTGGGAAACAGGGAAACCAAATAATACAGATTTTAAAAATGAAGTAGTAATTACATTAGATGAAATAACTAATATAAGTAGAATAGTATATGCAGCAAGACAAGATGGAGCTAAAGGTAAAGGATTTGCACAACAAGTAGAAGTATATACATCACTAACTGATGAAGGAGATGATTTTACCTTAGCAACTAGTGGAGAATATAGCGGTTCAACTGGAGACCTAGTTGAAATAAAGTTTAATCCAACTGACTTTAAAAGAGTAAAGTTTAAATTTAAAGAAGCTAATCAGAACTGGGCATCTGCATCAGAGTTTATGTTTTATAGTGAAGATTCTATGATAGATAAAATGTACAACATATTTACAAATGAACAAAAAAATCAAATAAATGAAGAATTTAATACCTTAGAAAAATTAGATAAATTTGAAGCTGAGGCTATGACTCATCCTCTTTATGAAGATATAAAAGAAGATATAGATAATGCAAGAATATTATTAGAAAGTAAAAATTTAGAGTATGTAGATGCTAAGGTATCAAAGTTTTTATCAAGTAATGATGATAGGTTAGCAAAGTACGATGAAGATTTTAAAATAAAAAGAGAAAATATAACTAGCATAACTACAAATGGTGGTCAATATGCTAGTAACTCAGTAGATAGAGCTATAGATGGAGATGTTAATACAAATTGGCATTCTGGTAAAACAAACAATTCAAGCTTTACCAATGATGTAATCATAACTTTAGACGACCTTACTACAATAGATAGAATAACTTATCTAAATAAAGTATCTAGAGGGTTTGCTAAGTCTTTTGATATTTATGGATCAAAAACAACTAGCGGAGATACATTTGAAAAGATAAGTTCGGGAAGCCATAGTATAACATCAGATACTTTAGAGATAAAGTTTAAACCAACAGAATTAAGAAGAGTTAAATTTGTATATAAAGAAGGTCATGAAAACTGGGCACTAGCTAATGAGTTTGGATTATACAAAGAAGATATAGTAAAAGACAAGATGGACAGACTATTTACAGATTCTAGTATGAATGAAGTAAATCCAGAGTTTTCTACAGTCCAAGCGATTGACAACTTATTTGAAGCAGTTAAAGGACATGCTTTAGAGAATGAGTATATAGAAAAAATAAATATAGCAAAAGAATTAGTGGAATTTGGTAAGATAGAAGCAGGAAGTGCTAATATAAAAAAATTCGATGTATTTTATAGTGAATATATAAATACTTATGATGAAGAGTATAGAGTCCAAAGTAACAATATATCAAAAATAGAAAATAACGGTGGAAGATATGGAAATTCTTTAATTGAGTATGCAATAGATGAAGATGTTAACACACATTGGGAAACAGGAAGACCTAATAGTGAATCATTTAAAAATGAGGTCACTTTAACATTAGATCAAGCTGAAGTTATAAATCGTTTAACTTATAAATCTAGAAATGGTGGTAAAGGGTTTGCAGAAAACTTTAGTATATATATATCGCCGGTGAGCACAGGAGATAATTTCCAAAAAGTTAGTGAAGGTAGATATACGACTACAAATGATGTGCTAGAAATAAGATTTAATCCAACAAAAGCTAAAAGAGTGAAGTTAGTATTTGATAAAGCCAATCAAGATTGGGCATCAATAGGGGATTTAAGACTTTATAGACAAGATATTACATCAGAAAAGATGGATAGATTATTTACAAGTATAGCTATGGATAGTGTAAGTGAAGAATTTAATTCTATAGAAAGATTAAATAAATTAGAAGAAGAAGTTAAAAATCATCCTTTATACAATTTATTTAAACAAGACATAGAAGATGCTAAATCTATAATATCAGGTCAACTTCAAAATATAAAAACTGTAGTTGTAGAGCAACAAGGTGATAGAAATGCTCATAATGATAAAAATCTTAAGTTTGGATTTGGTAATAATAATCAACCAACAGGGGTAGTTGCTATGCCTGGAGAGACTGTTACTGTATATGTTGATGTTGAAGAAGGTAAGCCACTTCCGCAGCTTATGTTCTCTCAACAAGAAGGAAGTTTTGCTAGCTGGGGAAGAACAGTATCATTACATCCTGGAAAGAATGTAATAACAGTTCCGAAAGTTACTCAAGATGATGGCTGGTATAAGCATAGTGTAACACCAGGAGGGCCAGTATACATAGTAAATCCTTATACAGAGGAACAACAAGGAAAAGCACCTACTATAAGATTTGCGAAAGGTGTAGAAGCTTTCCCTATATTTGATAAAAATACTAATGAAGAAGAATTTATAAATTTATTAAAAGAGTATAAGAAAAATGTAGATGAAGATTCAAAAAATAAGCCAGATGTAATGGAAAGAAAAGTAATAGATACCTTTGAATTAGTTACAGATCACATGGTAATAACAGGTACTGCAACAGGTGCATATGAAGCATTTATAAATCAAGGAAAAAATCCAATGGATTCTGTAAAGATGTGGGATGACCATATGGATATGCTTTTTAAATATCAAGGTATAGACGGAAGAAATGAAACTAATGATATAAAATATACTAGAGAAAATATAAGACTTGCACAGCCCTATGGATATATGTATGCTGCAGGTGGCCATATAGGAGTTCAACGTGATGTCATGGTTAATTTACTAACTGATGTTGGTGGATGGGGTGTCGATCATGAGATAGGACATAAAATGGATATAGGTGTAAGAACGATTGGAGAAGTAACTAATAATATGCTACCTCAATATTCATCTTATTACTATAATAAACCAAACAAAAGAATTCCTTTTGAAAGCCATGTATATAAAAACGTATTAGCAACGGATAACAATATCTATAATGATGGTGATTTCTTTGAAAAGCTAGCAGTATTTTGGCAATTAGAAATGACATATCCAGGATATTGGGCTAAACTAAATAGTTTATACAGAGAAAACAATGTATCACTAGAGGTTGGTAATGAAAGTAATGATAAATTAAATAAACTAGCATACTATTCAAGTATAGCTTTAGAACTAGACTTAACTGAATACTTTGAAAGACATGGATTCTGGGTGTCTAATGAAACTAAAGAACTTGTAAGCAAATACAAAAAGCCAGATAAGAAAATATGGTACGCAAATTATGATTATATAGAATATAAAGGTGAAGGATTTACTCAAGAACCGAACGTAAAAGTATCAATTACTCAAGAAGGAGAAAATGTAAAATTATCTTTCGATATAGATAAAGAATCCAAAGAACATTTAATGGGATATGAAATTTATAGAAATAATAAATTGGTAGGATTTACATCTACAGGTAGTTTTATAGATAAAGGAACAAATTTTGAAGAAAATAATATGTACAAAGTTGTACCTTTTGATAAAAGACTAAACGAAGGAAAAGCTACTGAAATAAATTCACATACACCTATTATAAAATTACAGCAAAATCAGATAAGTATTAAGTTAAATGAAGAATTTAATAAAATGGATTTAGCAAAAGCGTATAGTTATAGCGGTGAAGAAATAACTTCTAAGATTGTAGTAAATGGTAATATTGATACTACTAAAAAGGGAACTTATCCAATAGAATATGTTATTACAGATGAAGGAGTAACTACTAAAGAAATATTAAATGTAAATGTTGTTAGTGATTATGATTATTTATCTGATGAAGAATGGAATTCAGTAGAGACTCAGTGGGGAACACCAAGAAGGAATACTAATATAAAAGGTAGGGTAAATGGAGAAATAAAGACCTCTGATAAAGGATTTGGAATACACGCAAATGGAAAGATAACTTATGATTTATCAGGTAAAGGATACGAAAACTTTGAAGCATTATTAGGCGTAGATATGTTGCTACAAGAAAATAGCTACTCAAGTATAACATTTAAAATAGTAGGAGATGGAAAAACTCTAGCTACTACACCAGTGTTAAAACATAAAGATAATATGGTTCATATAAATGTTCCAGTTAGTGGAGTAAATCAATTAGTTATAGAAGTTAATGATGGTGGAAATGGAAATGGTTCAGATCATGGAGTAATAGCCAATCCTAAGGTAACAACAAATAATGCCAAGCCAGAAATTAATGCTAGTAATAAATCTTTAAAACTTGGTGATGAACTTAATATAATGGAAGGTATTACAGCAGTAGACGCTGAAGATGGAGATTTAACACCTAGAATTGAAGTTGAATCAAGTAATTTTGAAGAAAATAAAGTAGGAAGATTTGAAGTTGTATATAAAATAACTGATTCTGATAACAATGTAGTTACTAAGAAGATATCTGTTATAGTATCAGAAGATTATACAGTTAAAAAGTCTAAGTTTGGCTATTTCACAAATTTAGAACAATACAATAAAGAGTTTAAATTACCAGTAGAATCTATAAGTAATAATGCTGGAAACTACGGAAGTAGCGTGATATCTAAGGCTATAGATGGAAATATAAATACTCATTGGGAAACAAATAAGCCAAATAGTAGTTCATTTACAAATGAAGTTATATTTGACTTAGGTGATGTTAAAGAAATAAGCAAAATGGATTATGCTTCAAGACGTGATGCAGGAGGTAAAGGATTTGCACATGTATTTGAAATATATGCCTCAAATGAAGCACAAGGAAATGACTTCTATCTAGTAGGAGAAGGAACTTATAGAGATAGAACTACAGATATTGTAGAATTTAACATGAGTAATGTTAATGCAAGAAGAATCAAATTTAAGTTTGTAGAAGCTAGTCAAGGATGGGCAAGTTTAAGTGAAGTAGCGTTTTATAAAGAAGATGTATTATCTAAAAAAATAGAAAATGATTTATTTACAGATGATAGTAAAACACAAGTAACTGAAAACTACAATACTTTAGAAAAGCTAGAAGCATTAAAAGAAGAAGTGAAAAATCATCCAGCATATGAATTATTTGTAGAAGATTTAAATAAAGCAAAAGAATTAATAGAAGCTAAATTCCCAACCCTTAAAGTAGGAAAAGATATTTCCGTTAAACTAGGAGATAGTATAGATAATATAGCTGGAGAATACTCAGCAACAGATACGGAAGACGGAGACTTAACAAGTAATGTAACAGTTTCTGGTCAAAATGAAGTAAACTTTAATAAGCCAGGCAAATATCCAATAACATATACAGTAACTGATAATGATGGAAATACAGTAAGTAAGAATAGAATTATATCAGTGGTTAATATGGAAGACTACACTTACCTAAGTGATTTAGACTGGGTATCAACTCAACAAAGTTATAAAGCGCCAGTTAAAGATACAAATTTAGACGGTGGTATATTAAGCTTAACTAATGAAGATGGCTCTGTAGCTACATTTGAAAAAGGTATAGAATCTCATGCAACTACAACAATAGTCTACGATTTAAGTGAAAAAGACTATTCATACTTTACTTCTAAAGTAGGTGTAGATAGAAAAATGTATAATACTGTTGGATCGGTAACTTTTGAGATTCATGTTGATGGAGAAAAGAAATTTGATAGTGGATTAATGAATTCAAAAGATCCATTAAAAAATATAGAAGTAGATATAACAGGAGCAAAAGAATTAAAACTAGTAGTTACAAATGGAGGAAATGGACAAGGTTCAGATCATGCTACATGGGGAGATACTAAACTTCATTTTGCTAATGAAAATGGTCAGATATAGAATAATTAGAACTAAATTAGATATAATGGATAAAACTAGAAGCGTTAACAATAAAACTTATTAGCTTTTATCATGGATTTCTGTTACACTTGAATAACACCGATTTAAAAACAGGTGTATTTATAATAAATAATTACAAAACAACAAATAATAATTATGAATTCAAAGTTCAGTTACTAATACAACAACACTTAAAAGAATTAAGTATCAAATAATAAATGTATCCTTATTTTAAAAAATATGATGTATAATATAAAAGATAAACACTTTTTATGTTTAGATATTAACTGGCATTTGAAGTGTTTATTTTTATTTTGTAAATAACTAAGATTAATATAATAAGGAAACAAAAAGGAGAAATAAATGCAATTTATAGATTTAGACATAATTAAACCAATACAAAAAGCACTAAAAGAAGAAGGGTATGTAAAACCAACACCAATACAAGCACAGTCAATAACACCATTATTAGAAGGTAGAGATTTATTAGGATGCGCACAGACTGGTACGGGTAAAACAGCATCTTTCGCAATTCCAATAATACAACAAATATATAATAATAAAAAATCACTAAAGGGCAAAAGAACTATAAAAGCAGTAATATTAGCACCTACAAGAGAATTAGCAATACAAATAGAAGAAAACTTTGCAGCTTATGCAAGACATACAAATATAAAAAGCTTGGTAATATTCGGAGGAGTATCTCAGAATCCTCAAACTAAAGCATTAAAAGAAGGCGTAGATATACTAATAGCTACTCCAGGTAGAATGCTTGATTTATACAATCAAAAATTCTTAAATTTAAATGATGTTAAGCACTTTGTTTTAGATGAAGCTGATAGCATGTTAGATATGGGTATGATACATGATGTAAAAAAAATAGTTAATTGTCTTCCAAAGGTTAGACAAAACATATTTTTCTCGGCTACTATGCCAAAAGAAATAGCAAAATTAGCAGATTCAATGTTCAAAAATCCAGTTAAGGTAGAAGTTGCACCAGTATCATCAACAACTGAGATGGTTGAACAAAATATTTATTTTGTAAGTAAAAAACAAAAAACTAATTTACTTATAGAACTATTAAAAAATAAACCAGAAGAATCTGTACTTGTGTTTTCAAGAACAAAGCATGGAGCAAATAAAATAACACAATCTTTAATATCAGCATCAATAAGTGCGGCGGCAATACATGGGAATAAGTCTCAAAATGCAAGGCAACTAGCATTAAATGAATTTAAAGAAGGTAAGATTAGAGTATTGGTGGCAACTGATATAGCAGCAAGAGGAATTGATATTGATGAACTACCATATGTAATAAACTATGATTTACCAGAAGTTGCAGAGACTTATGTTCATAGAATAGGAAGAACAGGAAGAGCTGGAAGAAGCGGTAGAGCAACAGCATTTTGTTCAATGGAAGAAAGAGATCTTTATAAGGCTATAGAAAAACTTATAAATAAAAAAATTGAAGTTGTAGGAGAACATAGTTTTATAGCTAGTGCATATGATGTAACAGCAGCACCTAAAAAAGACTATAGAAGAAGTAGAAAACCTAACAGAAGTAACAATAAAAATAATAATGTAAAGTAAATAAATGCATGGCTTGAAATTACTAAATATTTTAAGCCATGCATTTTTATATAAATTTATTCGATTAGAAGAGGAAACTTTAACCTAATTATAGAATAATTATAAATAATTAATAGAATTATATGATAATTATAAATATTTGATAGAATTATATGAAATTTTGTAAAAAACATTAATTATCATTTTCTTCTAAAGAATTCTCTATAATATTATACATATGAGATTTATCATAGCTAGTTATAATCTCATTTTCTTGGCAGAAGTTTAAAAAGTGTTTGAATACACTTTTAGTTTGTTCAACATCGTATTTATTATCAATTTTTTTGTCATTTATCATAGTTAAGCAATTTTTTAAATCTTTTTTTAGATTATAAAATTTATTACTTTGCATGAGTTAGCCTCCAAAATATATATTTAATTATTAAAGGTAAATTAAGTTTATACTTTCATACTAGCACCAAGAAAAGAAATTTTCAACAAGTAAAATAAATATAGCAAAATTAGCTGTTTTAGAGTTTAAGATTTCAATGATACATATTTAAATATTATAGAATTTATTTATATAAACGAAATAATGAGAGGAGTATGGAATGCTAAACATAATGGTGGTTTCGGAAAATAGAATATTACTAAAAGACATATACTCATACTTATATGAAGAAGAAAAATATATAATAAGTATTATAAATTATAGTGCCAATTCACTTGAAGAATTTATTAAATTGAAACCTGATATTGTAATACTTGATGCGAATACTATAACTCCTTATAATACAATAATAAAGCAATTAAAAAGTTGTAACTGGCAATATGATATGATAATTATCCATAACAATGATTATATAGATGTTACGATAGAGGAAAATAAAAAATGGTTAAATAAAAGATATTTATCAAAAGAAAAGTTGATTAATACATTGGAAAATTTATATGAAAATATAAATAACAGAAATGAACGTGGAGATAATTATATATTTATATCAGAAGAAAAAATTTATTTGAAATCAAATCTAAATTTTTATACTCTTTTATTCGCAAAATATACAGGAAAAAAGAACGTAATTTTTACACAAGAGCAGTTTGAAAAGTTTAAATTAGAAATTTCAGCATATGGAAACATAGATATAATATGCAAAGAAAATAAGGATATATTATTATCTATATCGAAACAAGTTAATACCAAACTAGAATTAAAGAGGATTATAAAAATAGTACAAAAATTTTGTTTTGGAGATTATTCGATACTTCTATCGGAAAAAGTTAACTGGAAAGATTTGCAATATAAATCTAGTGAAATTGTAGAACTATCAGAATATGCATATTTTTATCATGAACAAATTATTTATGTAGAAGAACTATATAAGCAAATAGATAATATTTATATAAAAGATTTAAATAATGAATATATAAAGGTAATAAATGCTATATTTTTGAACAATGAAAAAGATATTATATATAAATTAAAGAATATATATATTCGTACCATAAAGGAAAAATTAGATTTTAATGCGATTTATTATATTAGAGGAATTATAAACATTTTAGATATACTGATTAAATGTATAACAAATAAAGATTTAGAAGAATTAAATTTCAAACACACAAATATAGAAGATGAGTTTGAATATAGTAAAAATAAATTTTTACAATACACTAAATTAATTAATGAAAGAAAGATTCCTAAGATAGTTAAAAAAGCAGTTTTATATATTTTTGAGAATGCAACAAAAGATATTAGTTTACAAACCACGTCACAGGATATGGATGTTAGTAAGGTTTATCTGAGTAGAGTTTTTAAAAAGGAGATAGGAATAACTTTTATGGACTTTCTTAAGATTGTAAAAATGTACAATGCAAAGCATTTATTGACTTATACAGATTTAAAAATATATGAAATTTCAGATCAAGTTGGATATTTTGACTCTCATTATTTTTGTCGACAATTTAAGAAAAGAACGAGTTTCACTCCAGAGGAATATAGAAGATTTTCAAGAAAGGAGCAATATTTTGAAAGCTCTATGTAAAACTAATGAAAAAATTGTAAAAATATGTGAGGTTGAAGAACCTTATGTTAATGAACCTGATGATGTAAAAATTAAAGTGAAGTATGCAACTCTTTCATCTGAAGACAGAAATATTAATAAAGAAGAATACTACTTTTCTAGAGATGGTATATTGGGACATGAAATGTGTGGTGAAATTGTAGACCTAGGAGATGAGGCTAAAAGAGATGGTTTTAATATAGGGGATAAAGTAGGTGGAATTCCTATTGTATATTGCGGTAAATGTAAATTATGCAAAAAGAATAAGTATAACTGCTGCTTAGAAATTAAAATAACTGAAGGAACAATATGTGAATATATTGTTTGGAAAAGTAAACAACTTATAAAATTAGAAGAGGATACATCTTATAAGTCTGGTTGTTTGATAGAAGATATTTCTGGTGCTATAGAAACTATTGAAAGTGCAAACGTTTATTTTGGAGATTCCGTTGGAATACTTGGTGCAGGCACTATTGGATTACTATCTCTTGCATTAGCAAAAATAAGGGGAGCAACAAACATAACTGTAATAGAGCCTATAGATTATAGACGAGACATGGCTAAGAAGTATGGAGCTAATTATGTATTAGATGCCAATGATAAGTTTATTAATAATAAGATTATGAATATTACTGACTTTGTTGGATTTGATGTGATTATAGATACATCAAGTAACAGTGAGGCAGTTAATAGAGCACTAAAGTATTTGTCTAAGGGAGGAAAGCTAATTATTAATGCTCCATTTAATGAATACGAAAAAATTCATTTAGACTTACAATATATATATATAAATAATATAGAGATACATACAACATTTTTTTCAAATAATAAAATCCATAAAACAAAAAAAATATTAGAAGTAATGAATTTTGACGATTTAGTAGATAAGGAATATCCTTTTGAAAAGGCCGTAGAAGCATTTGAAATAAATAAAAGTTGTAAGAATATAAAAATAGGCATAAATATGACATAAAAAATAACTATATTTCCATATATGTGGGAATATAGTTATTTTTTATGCAAAAAATCCACTAGATATTTAAAAAGAAATAATAGGTTAATATTATCCACCAAATTAACAAACAAATGAAAATAATGTCTCGTTTTTAAAATAGTAAAAAATAAATATCATTATATCATAAAGGTAAATTAAGTTAAGTTAAGTAAAACAAAAGGTGATGTAATTATGGCGGTAAAATTTTTAAGTCAGAACTGGGTAGAAGAAATGACAGTAAAGTTACAAGAAAGTTTTAACACCAATGGAAATGTAAGTATAATTTTTGTGCAGGTAGTAACAGACACACCAGAAAATGTACAAAAGTGGATGTTCTTATCTTTAGTAAAAGGTAAATTTGTAAGTTATGAGGTCGGAGAAGGTAAACCTCCTAAATATGAACTTTCTGCCATAGGAACTTATAACACATTTAAAAAGATTATAAGAGGCGAACTGAATGGAGCTAAGGGTATTACCTCAGGAGAGCTTAAATTAGGTGGGAATGTATTAAAATCTATGGGTTTACTATGGGTTTATGAAAAAATTGAAGAGGCTCAACGATCTATAGAAACTGAATTTTAATTGGGAGAGGTGATTGCATGAAACTATTTATTGACACAGCAAATATTGAAGAAATAAAAAAAGCAAATGACTTAGGTGTAATTTGCGGAGTAACAACTAATCCAAGTTTAATTGCAAGAGAAGGTCGTGTATTTGAAGAAGTTGTGAAAGAAATAACTGAAATAGTAGATGGACCTATTTCTGCTGAAGTTATATCACTAGAAAGTAATAAGATGGTTGAAGAAGCTTTAGAATTAGCAAAAATACATGAAAATATAGTAATAAAAATACCTATGTGTGAAGAAGGATTAAAGGCAACTAAAATTTTAAGTGAAAAAGGTATAAAAACAAATGTAACATTAATATTTTCATCAGTACAAGCTCTTTTAGCAGCTAGAGCTGGTGCAACATATGTAAGTCCTTTTTTAGGAAGATTAGATGATATAGGTGCTGTAGGTATGGGACTTATAGAGGAGATTGTCCAAATATTTGCTGTACATAATATAAAATCAGAAATTATAGCAGCAAGTATAAGAAATCCAATACATGTTATGGAATCTGCTAAGGTGGGGGCTCACATTGCTACTATTCCATATAAAATAATAACTCAAATGATTAGTCATCCATTAACATCATCTGGTATAACTAAGTTTTTGACGGATTGGGAAAACGTTCCCAAATAATGTGGAATATTAAAAAATTAATATAAAGTAAAAATAATTTTAGGATGGTGAGAAAAATGTTAAGTGAAGTAAAGTTAAATGAACTTAGAGAGTATTCTAAAGAAATAAGAGTACAAACATTAGAGCAATTTGTTGCTAGAGGTTTTGGTCATCTTGGAGGATCAATGTCAATAGTTGAAATCTTAGCCGTTTTATATGGTGAAGAAATGAAGTATGACCCTAAAAATCCTAAGTGGGAAGGAAGAGACTGGTTAGTTTGCTCTAAGGGACACGCAGGACCTGCAGTATATGCAGCTTTAGCATTAAAAGGATTTTTCCCTGTGGAAGAATTAAAAACTTTAAATCAAAGAAATACAAACTTACCAAGCCACTGTGACCAAAATAAAACTCCTGGTATAGATATAACTACAGGATCATTAGGTCAAGGTCTATCAGTAGCTGAAGGTGTAGCCTTAGGTCATAAATTGAAAAGTATGGATAACTACACGTACTGTATAGTTGGAGATGGTGAGTTACAAGAAGGGCAAAACTGGGAAGCTATAATGTCAATTGCTCAATTGAAATTAGATAATGTCATATTATTTGTAGATAGTAATAAGGTTCAATTAGATGGACCAGTTCATGCAATAAATAATCTAGAAAGTTATGATGCTAAATTTAATGCATTTAATTGGCATACATTAAGAGTAGATGGCCATGATTTAAATGCAGTACAAGAAGCTATACAAGCTGCAAAAGCACATAAAGGTCAAGCAACGGTAATAATATGTGACACAGTTAAAGGTAAAGGTATAGTTTGGGCAGAAAATGAGTTCAATCATCATATAGAAGTTAGTAGAGAAATGGCAGACAAAGCTATAGAAGCTATGAATGCATAATTAATGAAGAGGGGGATTGAAATAAATGAGCGTTATATTATCAAAAACAAACGAAGCTTGTAAAAACAGTATGGCTTCTGCATATTATGAGTTCCTTGTAGAAGGAATGAAAGATGAAAGAGTAGTTCACGTAGATGCAGATTTAGGTTTATCTCTTTTAAAATTTGATATGTTAAGTATTATGGAGAAATATCCAAAGCAATGGATAGATGTTGGTATACAAGAAGCTAATGCTGTAGGTGTAGCATGTGGTCTTTCTAATACAGGATTTATACCTTTTGTTCACTCTTTTGGACCATTTATGTCAAGAAGAGTTTGTGATCAGGTGTTTATTTCGGGAGCATATTCGAAAGCAAATGTAAAAATTATAGGTAGTGACCCAGGAGTAATGGCAGCATTTAATGGTGGAACTCATATGCCATTTGAAGATGTTGCAATAATGAGATCTATACCAGAAATGACTGTAGTTGAACCTTCAGATACTATAATAGCTAGACAAATATTTGAAGAAGTAGCTAAAGCAGAAGGTATGCATTACATAAGGTTTACTCGTAAAAATGCTGCTCAATTATATGAAGAAGGTTCTACATTTACAATAGGTAAAGGTAATGTAATAAAAGAAGGAACTGATGTTACTATTATAGCATCTGGAATAATGGTAGAAGAAGGACTTAAAGCTGTTGAACTATTAAAAGAAGAAGGAATATCAGCAAGACTTGTAGATATGTTTACGATTAAACCTATTGATAGTGAATTAATAATAAAATGTGCTCAGGAAACTGGTGCAATAGTTACTGCAGAAAACCACAGTGTAATAAATGGTTTAGGAGCTGCAGTAGCAGAAGTAGTAAATGATAATTGCTTAATTCCATTAGAAAAAGTAGGGGTACAAGATTTATTTGGTCAAGTTGGGGATGTTGAATTCTTAAAAGAAACATATGGATTAACCGCTGCAGATATAGCCAACAAAGCTAAAAAAGCTATTGCAAGAAAAGTAGAGTGTGCAGTTACTTTATAATAACTTGTAATATGAAAATGTATTAATAATAAGGTTTGATATTGTTAATATCAAACCTTATTTTGAAATTAAAGGGGGATATTAATACGTGAAAGCTATATGCTATATGAAACCAGGCTTAGAATTATTAGACATACCAGAGCCAGAAGTAACTCGAGATGATTATGTAAAAATAAAGGTTGCTTATTCAGGGATATGTGGAACAGATGCTCATATCGCTGAAGGTCACTTTGACCCAATGGTACCTATAACACCGATGCCACTTGGACATGAAACTAGTGGTGTTGTAGTTGAATTAGGACCAAAAGCAAATGTAAAGGGATTAGAAATTGGGGATAAGGTAGCATTTTATTTCAATTTACACTGTGGAAAATGTCATTTCTGTAGAAATGGTCAAGAAAATTTATGTACACATATTCAAGCAAATCTTAGCACTATGTGTGAGTACATAATAGTAGGAGAAGAACAGGTATATAAACTTCCAAAAGGAATTTCTTTATTACAAGGAGCATTATCAGAGCCAGTATCATTCTGTTTGAGAAGTATAGAACAGGCAAAAGTATCTCCAGGTAAAACAGTAATTATATCTGGTGGTGGAGCAATAGGCCTTATGACATTACAACTTGCAAAACTTGCTGGCGGAAGTAAGATTACAGTAATCGAGCCAATAGAGTCTAAAAGAAAGATAGCATTAGAATTAGGAGCAACTCATGTAATAGATCCAATAAATGAAGACTTAAGTAATAGAGTTAATGAAATTACAAATGGTTTAGGGTTTGATTGTGTATTAGAATGTTCTGGTGCACGTTCAACTATACAGCCTATGCTTGATATAGCATCTTGTGGAGCAGATGTTGTTTATGCTGCAATGTATGGAGGACATAAATTAGAAGTAGACCTTTGGATGTTATTTGCTAAAGAAATAAATATAACAGCACCTCATCAATCGCCATATACTTGGGAGAAAACAATGAATATTTTACCAGATTTAAATTTAGATATATTTACACAATGTGTACTTCCTATAGAAAAATACAAAGAAGCGTTCGCAGAACAAAAATCATCTAAACATACCAAAGTTATCATAAAAATAGATCCGTCGGCTCAATAGATTTATAAAATCTGTAAAATCAATAATAGTTTATGACATATTGTATTCCGATAAAGTATTACCAGATATATATTAAAAGGAGAGAATTAAATGTCTAAAGTATTAAAAATAAATGAGTTACCAAGTATTAAAGACAAGTTTTCTTTAGTAGGAAAAAAAGCTTTTGTAACAGGTGCAGCTGGAGGAATAGGTAGATCATCAGCAGCTGCATTGGCAGAATTAGGCGCAGATGTTGCTATTATGGATATTCCACCTAAGAAAGAAGCATTAGAAGAAATAGCAAGAGAATTGTCTGATAAACACGGAGTAAAAGTATTACCTATAGTAGGAGATGTATCTAGCGAAGAATCTGTAAATGCAATGTTTGCTGAAATAGAAGAAAAGTTTGGAACACTACATGTAGTTCATAGCAATGCAGGAATAAATATGATGGATGATACTTGTGAAATAAGTACAAAATCATGGCAAAAAATGTTAGATGTAAATTATACAGGTATGTTATTAATATCAAGAGGGGCTGCTGAGTTAATGAAAAGACATAATCATGGTGGTTCTATTATATTAACAGGATCCATGTCTGGCATGATAATAAATAAACTCCCTATGAATAGTTTATCTCAAGTTGCTTACTGCTCTACAAAGGCAGCTGTAAATCATATGACTAAATCTTTAGCCATAAGTTATGTAGATTATGGAATAAGAATAAATAGTATAAGTCCAGGATATATATTATCAGGATTACACGATGAAATACCATCTGAATTCATAGATTATACAGCTCAAACAGTTCCTATGAAAAGATATGGTACATTAGATGAAATTGTTGGTGTAATAGCAATGCTTGCTACAGATTTATCAAGTTACATGACTGGTTCGAATATTGTAGCTGACGGTGGATATACAATCTGGTAAAAGTATAATGATAAATTTTTTATAGTAAATATATATTAAAAAATGGGGTTGTAATATGAAAAGAAAAAGCGCTGTATTAATAGGACCAAAAGAATTTAAAATCGTTGAAGAACCAATACCAGCAGTTGGAGATAATGACATAGTAGTAAAATTAGTAGCTTGCGGTTTATGCCATACAGATGTGCCAACTTATTTAGGTGCAAGTGACTTGAAATTTAATAAATATGGTCAACCACAACCTGTTCCAGGTGTTGAATTTCCTGCTATGACTGGTCATGAACCTGTAGGTATAGTACAAGAAGTAGGTAAAAATGTAACTAAATTTGAAGTAGGAGATTTTGCTGGTGGGTTTGTTCAGCATGCTTTCGCTTCACATCTTGTAATAAATGAAAACATGATATTTAAAATATCAGATAAAGTTGAAGATTTAAAACATTGTCTTGCAGAGCCTTTAACGTGTATAAGTAATATATTAAGAGTTGCTAATCCTAAGTTTGGAGATTATACAGCTGTAGTTGGATGTGGTCTAATGGGATTATTAACTATAGCAGGATTATCTAAATGCGGAGCAAGGGAAGTAATAGCAATAGATTTTTCTGAGGAAAGATTAGAAAAAGCTAAAGAAATGGGAGCTACAATAACAATAAATCCTTCAAAAGTAGATATATATGATGAAATACAAGAAATTACTAATGTAAATGGTGTGGATGTAGTAGTAGAAATAACAGGAAGTTTAAAAGGATTAAATACGGCACTTAAAATAGTAAGAAATGCTGATATATTTGGTTATAAAGGAAGAGGAAAAATACTTACATCTTCTGTTTATGCAAGACCAGAAGAATGGGATCCTGAGATGGGTGCAAACTTAATGTTAAAAGCACCAGTACTTCATTCTGCTCATCCTACATATAGTGATGATTATGAGAGAGATGTAATGATAGGTGTGGATGCCTATATTAAAGGAATATTACCTATGGATAAATTAGTTACACATGAATTTACTTTAGATGAAATAGGAAAAGGATTCGAAATGTTAGCATCTGGCGATCCTTCGATGTTAAAAGGAATAGTTGTATTCTAAAATTATAAAAAAAAAATTAGTATATAAATAGGGAGAAGGTTAATGTAGCTATCTCCCTATATTTGATAAACTGCATTAGAGGTAAGGGAATATATATATAAATCATTTTGCAAGGGGTACAATTTCAAGAGCTAGAAAAATCATAGTATTATAGGTTACGTGGTGGATAAAAGGAGATTGATATTATGAAATATAGTTTATTAGAATCATCAATGAATATAGGAGATGTAAAAATCAAAAATCGTACAGTTATGGCTGCTATGGGAGTTGCTATGGCAGATATAAATGGTATGCCTACAGAAAGAATAATTAAATATTATGAAGAGCGCGCAAAAGGTGGAGTAGGATTAATTATTCCTGAGTTTACAAAAGTAAGTGACATGGGGCCAGGTACATTATTTCAATTATCACTTACAACAGATGAGCATATTGAGCCGATGAGTAAATTAGTGGATACAGTTCACAAATATGGTACAAAGATATTTATACAGCTACACCATGCAGGAAGACAAACATATAGTATGTTAATTAATGGAGAGCCAGTAGTTGCTCCATCAGCAATTCCATGTGGAATTTGTCAGCAGGAGACAAGAGCGTTAGAAATAAATGAAATAAAAGAAATTATAGATAAATTTATAAATGCTGCATATCGTGCAAAGCTTGCTGGTGCTGATGGAGTAGAAGTTCATGCAGGACACGGATATTTATTAAACCAATTTTTAAGTCCAAATACAAATAAACGCCAAGATGAGTATGGTGGAAGTACAGAAAATAGATGCAGGATAGTATGTGAAATTATCCAAGGAATAAAAGAAAAATGTGGTGAAAGCTTTCCTATAAGTGTGAGAATCACGGTAGATGAATTTCTTCAGTACATCGATAAGTCAGGTCAAGGAATAAATCTAGATATGGCTATAGAAATATGTAAACTACTTGAAAAATCAGGTGCAGATGCATTAAATGTTACTTGTGGTACTTATGAAACAATTACAACATTTATGGAGCCAACGTCTTATCCAGAAGGATGGAGAGTATATCTTGCAGAAACAGTTAAAAAATCAGTTAATATACCTGTATTTGGAAATGCAGTAATACGTAATCCCAAATATGCTGAAGAAATTTTACAAAATGAAAGTGTGGATTTCATAGCAATGGGAAGAAGTTTTCTGGCAGATCCATACTGGGTTCAAAAAGCCTTTGAAGGTCGTGACAGTGAAATTAGAAAATGCATTAGTTGTTTAAGATGTGTAGAAACATTTAATGCAAGTCCTATGACGCAAAAACCTTTAGAGTGTAGTGTTAATCCTGTACTAGCAAAAGAAGTAGATTATCCATTAGAACTTAATAAGGATGGAGAAGATAGAAAAGTAGCTATTATAGGTAGTGGCCCAGCTGGATTAGAGGCAGCTCGTATATTAGCTATGCGTAATTTTAAACCTGTTATTTTTGAATCAGGTGATGATATAGGTGGTCAGCTACGTTATGCTAAAAAGCCACCTAATAAAGAGCGTATTAGTTGGCTTACTAAATACTACAAAAATACATTAGAATCATTGAATATTGAAATTCGTTTAAATACAAGTGCAACTATTGAGAATTTAAAAGAGTTATCTCCTTATGCAGTAATAGCAGCAACAGGATCAAAACCAATTATTCCTCAAAGTATATTAGGAATTGATAATAAAAATGTGTACCTTGTAACAGATATATTATCAGGGGAAAAAGTAATTACAAATAAGAAAGTGTGTGTAGTAGGGTCTGGTATGACTGGTATAGAAACAGCAGAAATGCTAGCTGAACAAGGAAATAAAGTAAGTATTATTGAAATGGCAGATAGTATAGCACCAGGAGCATTCTTTATGAATGTAATAGATGTTATGTCGAGAGTAAATAATCATGATGTTAATATATTACTAGGTCATAAGCTAGTTGAAGTCAGAGAAGATTCTGTTGTTATGGAGAACTCTCAGGGCGAAATAATAGAGCATAATACAGATATAGTTGTATTATCTCTTGGTGTTACGAGCGAAAATAGTTTATATGAAGAGATAAAGAATGAATTTGATAAAGCTTGGAATATTGGAGATGCAAATAAAATAGGGCGTATTGGAGATGCTGTTAGTGAAGGATTCCAAGTAGGGTATAATCTGATATAAGATAATAGAAATAGATTCATTAGAAAAGTATTTTTCAGAGAGATCCTTATATTAGGCTCTCTTTTTTTAAAAATAATGGAATAAGGTAGATGAATGTAATTATAATCAACTTGCTAGAGTAAGAGATATTTATAAAAAGTTGGGAGGATACCTGTTATGCCAATAATAACAAAATCAAAGGTAGGAGTATCAAAACAAGTATTTAAGTTAGTTCAAAAGCCAACACCAGTATGTCACATAGGAGAAGGTAAAGTTAATAAAATTTCAGACATATTAAAAATGAACAATGTTAAGAGAGTGCTTTTGATTGCTAGTAAATCGGTTGTTAAATTAGGTTTATTAGATACTATGATGGATTTAATTAAATCAGAGGGCATAAATATATTTATGTACAATGGAGTAAAACCAGATCCTACATTTGCAATTGTTGAAGAAGCACTTAAAATCTGTAAAGATAATAAGTGTGAAGCTATAGTAGCTATTGGAGGAGGATCAGTAATAGATACAGCTAAAGTAGTATCCGTATCTTATACAAATAATAAACCTCCAAAAGATTTTGAGGGATTATTAAAAGTTAAAAAAATCGGTTTACCCTTTATAGCAGTACCAACAACAGCAGGTACTGGTTCTGAAACTACATTAGTATCAGTTATTTCAGATACAATAACTCATAAAAAAACAACGGTTATAGATCCTAAAATAGTACCAAATGTGGCAATTTTAGATCCACAATTAACTTTAGACTTACCGTTATCAATAACAGCACATACAGCTATGGATGCTTTAACACATGCTGTAGAAGCATATGTATCAACTTATGCTACTGATGAAGCTGATAAATACGCTGAAATAGCAATAAAACTAATATATGATTCAATAGAAAAATTATATAAAAATCCTAAAGACATTAAATTAAGAGAAGATATGCTAGTGGCATCTTTCTATGCAGGTATGGCATTCACGCGTACTTTCGTAGGGTATGTTCACGCATTTGCTCATAATATAGGTGGAAAGTTTGGTGTTTCACATGGTCTTGCTAATGCAGTATTATTACCTCATGTTATGAAATCATATTTACCAACATGTGAAAATAGATTTGCTAGACTTGCAGATTTGTTAGAGATAGGAAATAAAAATGATAGCAATAAAAAGAAAGCTGAACTATTTGTAAGTAGCATATTTGAATTAAATAGAACGTTAAATATTCCTGAAAGATTGGATAAGTTTGATAAAAAAGCTGTATCAGAAATATGCCAAGCAGGATTTAAAGAGTGCCATGGCACTTATCCAGTACCTTATTACTATAGCAAAAAAGAAGGAGAAGAAATATTATTTAAAGTATGCAACGAAGAATAAATTTAAAATAATAAGAATTGTAAAGGACAAATTATTTGTAGTGAAATACAAAATTTAGACTTTATACTAGAATATTTATAACAGTATTTTTAAATTGTAAGTAGGTTGATATCACAAACGTTTCACTAAATTTAAGATTTTGAAATAAATAAAGTATTGGGGGGTGGGATTGTGGCATATTTTATAACAGATAAATGTATAGGATGTAGCCTATGTATAAAGCATTGTCCAGTTGATGCAATTATAGGTGAAACAAAGAATTTACATAAAGTAAATGAATTAAGATGTGTAGATTGTGGTGTTTGTGGTAAAGTTTGTCCAAAGGAAGCTATACTAGATAATAATAAAAAAAATTTAACTAAAGTAGCAAAAGACAAATGGTTAAAACCAGTAATAGATTCAAAGGAATGTAGTGGATGCTCTATTTGTGTTGATATTTGTAAATTTGAATGTTTAAAAATAACGATGCCTAAATTTAAAGGGGATATAAATAATTATGCTCATTTAGAAAATAGTAAAAATTGTGTTGGGTGTAGTATGTGTTCAGAGGTGTGTCCACTTCATGCAATTGAAATGAGGGAGGAAGAATAATGGAGTGTCCGATATATGCTTTAATTGATTTATCAAGTGGGGAATGGGAGCATTATAAAATTTCAAGTGAAATTTTTGAAAAATATATAGGTGGAAAAATATTAGGTGCACGTTTGCTTACAGACTTAACAAAACCAGGATTAGATCCATTTTCAGAGGAGAGTATAGTGATAATAAATACTGGATTAATGAATAATACTGGTGCACCATCTTCAAGCCGTTTTAATATGACATTTAAGAATGTGCTTACAGGAGGTATTGCATCATCAAATTGTGGTGGACAATTTGGTGCAATGTTAAAAAAAGCTGGATTTGATGGAATTATATTAAAGGGACAGGCAAAGGAACCTATAAAAATTGAAATAATAGACGGAAATATAGAAATCAAATCAGCAGATAATTTATGGGGAATGGATGCTGAAAAAACACAAGAAAATTTACCTAAAAGATATGGTAAGTTAGTAATTGGTCCTGCTGGTGAAAATTTAGTAAAATATGCATGTGCAGTTTCAGGGGAAAGAGTAGCAGGACGTTGTGGTGCTGGAGCTGTTTTAGGGGCAAAAAAAGTTAAAGCAATAGTTGCCTATGGTACTAAAAAAACAGAAATATACAATAAAAATGGTTTTGATAAATATGTTAAGAGTTGGGTCAAATTTTTAAAATCACATCCAATGACAGGTAGTGCATTACCTTTATATGGATCAGCAGGATTAGTGAATAAAGCAAATGCTTCTCATGCATTGCCAACACATAACTTTAAGAAAGGTTATTATGATAAGGCAGAGGACATATGTGGAGAAACATTACAAGAAAAATTATTAACTAGAAATTCTGGTTGTGTAAGTTGTCCGATACGTTGTGAAAGAAGAGTAATGGTCAATAATAAAGAAGTAAAAGGTCCAGAATTTGAGACAGTAGGTTTACTTGGATCTAATATAGATAATAATAATTTACAGTTAATAAATGAGATTAATTATTATGCAGATATAATGGGAATGGACACTATATCCTTAGGTGGAACTATTGCATTTACAATGGAACTACAAGAAAGAAATATGGCTGATTTTGGGCTTGATTTTAAAAATAAAGACAATATAATAGATATCATTAAGAAAATAGCCTATAGAGAAGATGAATATTTTGAATTAGGCGAGGGTAGTAAATATTTAAGTGAAAAATATGGAGGTAAGGACTTTGCAATGCATGCAAAAGGTATGGAAATAGCTTCATATGAACCAAGAAGATCTGTCGGAATGGGACTTGGATATGCTACTTCAAATCGAGGTGGGTGTCACTTAAATGGCGGATATCTTGCGCTTATGGAATCAGTAGGTGTGGTAGGAATGGATGCTCAAACGATAAAAGGAAAACCAGAACTTACTGTAATGTTACAAAATGCTATAGAGGCAGTATCTGCGTCAGGATTTTGTTTATTTTCACTACAAACTATGATACCGTCATTCTTGTTTAATAGCGGTCCATCGAGCTTTATAAATCGGGTAGCAGGAAGTTCTATGATTTCATCTAGAAAAATAATAGGAAATTTAGGTAACATGGCACCAGGAGGATTACCTATAAAAACAAAGTTTTTATTCCCACACTGTAAAGCTATAGAATTAGCTACAGGTTTAAGTATGACAACAGGAGATTTCTTATATATAGGCGAAAGAGGATATAATGTAGAAAGGCTATACAATTTAAGAGAAGGACTCACATATAAAGATGATACATTACCAGATCGTTTAACGAAAGAACCTCAAGTAAAAGATAGAAAAGATACAGTTGTTGATTTAGAAAATATGTTACCTGTATATTATAAAATCCGTGGATGGGATGAATATGGAGTTCCATCAGATAAAAAACTGAAAAAATTAGGAATATAAATATGGCAAAAGTAAAATATTTAGGTTTAGTTAAAAGTTTAGTGAACAAAAAAGAAGAAGAAATTAATGCTAAAAATGTACGTAAGTTATTAAAAGAAATAAAGTCTAAATATGGTAAAGAAGTATATGAAATATGCAAAAAAAGCCATATTATAGTTAATGGAGAAAATAGCAGCTTACATGGAGGATATTTTATGGAATTGTCTGAAGAAGATGTAGTTCAGATATTACCTGTATGTGGCGGAGGATAAGTCAATATCTTTTTTACGTATAATGAAGCTATTATAGCTCATAGTCTGTATCATTTTTGTTGTCCAAAACTCAAAATAAAACTTTACGAAAAGAAAGGATGATTTTTATGATATTATTAACTAGTGAATATAGATATAGAATATAGATTAAGTCAAAGAGAACAATATATAAAAACACTAAAATGACACAAAGGAAGATAACATAAATGACAAAAACAAACTTTAAAGATTACAAACTAAGCAACGAAATACTAAAAGCCCTTAACATGCTAAACTACAAATCACCAACAAAAGTTCAGCAAGAAGTAATACCAGTTGCACTAGAAAACAAAGATGTACTAGTAAAATCACAAACAGGAAGTGGAAAAACAGCAACCTTTGCAATACCACTATGCGAATTAGTAGACTGGGAAGAAAACAAACCACAAGCATTAATACTTACACCAACAAGAGAGCTTGCAATACAAGTAAAAGAGGATGTATTTAACATAGGAAGATTTAAAAGAATAAAAGTACCAGCACTATACGGAAAATCATCTTTTGCACTACAAGCAAAAGAGTTAAAGCAAAAAACTCATATAGTAGTTGGAACACCAGGTAGAACAATAGACCACATTAAAGAAGGAAACTTTATAACGGATAACATAAAATATCTTGTACTAGATGAAGCAGACGAAATGCTTAGCATGGGATTCTTAGAGCAAGTGGAAGAGATAATTTCAGCATTACCTGTTGAGCGTGTGACTATGTTATTCTCAGCAACAATGCCAGAAGATATAGATGCATTGTCAAAAAAATATATGAAAGAACCTGTTACTATAGAAATCAAAGCAAAAACTTTAACAGTAGATAGAATACAGCAAGATGGATATAGAGTAGAAGAAACAGGGAAGCTAAATTTATTAAAAGATATAACAACAATAGAAAATCCAGATAGTTGTGTGATCTTCTGTAATACTCAAGTTAAAGTAGAAGCGCTATATAATGAATTAACAAAACTTAAATATCCATGTGACAAAATACATGGAGGTATGGAACAAGATGAGAGAATAAAAGTAATGAACAACTTTAAAAAAGGATACTTTAGATACTTAATAGCAACAGATGTAGCTGCTAGAGGTATAGATATAGACAATATTACTCATGTAATAAACTATGATGTACCTGTTTTAAGAGAAAACTATGTTCATAGAATAGGAAGAACAGGCCGTGCGGGTAAAGAAGGTAGAGCTATTACCTTTGTTATGAAATCTGATGAAAGACGTATCTTTGAAATATATTCATACACAGGCAAAGAACTAACGATGAAAATGAAACCAAGCAAAAGGCTTGTTATGAGTATGAAGCCTGAGTTTGATAAGAAGTTAGAGCAAAGACAAAAGATTAAAGTAGATAAAGGTGCAAATCTAAGCCAAGAAATCATGAAGTTACACATCAATGCTGGTAAAAAAACTAAAATGAGACCTGTTGATATAGTAGGTACACTTTGTAGTATAGAAGGTATGACTTCACAGGATATTGGTGTTATAAGTGTACTTGATGTATCTACTTATGTTGAAGTACTAAACAATAAAGGTGAGATGGTACTAAAAGCCTTACAAACAAAGAATATAAAAGGTAGACCAAGAAAAGTAACTAAAGCAGAAGTCTAATATATAAGCTAAAAAGGTATCAGTAATTTGCTGATGCCTTTTTAGCTTTATTATAGAGATTTTGTAGAAAAAAGTAAACTAATGTAAAAACTCATATAAAAATGAAATAATATATATAAAACTAAAAATTCTGAGAATTACACTAAATGTTTACAACAATATACAAAAAAGCTATTATTTAGGTAATAGATAAACAAGTACTGAAGTACTTATTGGGATTAGAGAGTACAATAAGTTATATAGCGTAATATTAAAAAGTTAATAAAAAATATAATTAAAATCATGAAGATTTAGATAGGCTTACTTATAGCGCTTATAGATATCTTCGTGATTTTTTTATACTTTAAATAAACAAATCAATTATAAATCTAGGGGGAAATTATGATAAAAAGTATAAGTTTAAAAAGATTTTTAGTAGCAATTTCAATAATGGGGCTGACACTAAGTGTTGTAGGATGTTCATCAAGCAATGATAAAAAAGACGAAAAACCAGAGACTAAAGTAGAGTCTAGTAATTTTAAACCAGTAGAGTTTACATATTCAGATGGAGCAAAAGATTATGAGGTAAAAGTTGAAACTCCAAGAAAAAAAGCAGTAACATTATCACAATTTATGACTGAGATGTTACTTGCACTAGATTTAGGTGATCAAATGATAGGAACAGCTCTTTTAGATAACCCAATACTTCCTGAGTTTGAAGAAGCATACAATAAAATACCTGAACTTCAAGTAGGAGAAGGACATTCTGTATCTAAAGAAGGATTTATGGCAACAGGAGCTGACTTTGTAAGTGGATGGGATTCATCTATAAGTGAACAAACAACAGGAGATCCAGATGAGCTTATTGCAAAAGATATAACTCCATTTATGGCAAAATCATATAACCCAGATGCTACAGTTGAAACTGTATATGAAGATTTCGAATTATTAGGAAAGATATTTGGAGTAGAAGATAAAGCTACTGAAGTAATAAATAAAATGAAAAGTGATATAAAAGCTGTAACAGATAAAGTAGGAGATATAAAAGAAGAAGATAGAGTAAAAATGATGGTATATGATTCAGGGGAAAATGATGCCATGGTAGTTGGTTCTGGTTTAGCTAATAATCTAATAGATTTAGCAGGTGGAAATAATATATTTGGAAAAGATGCAGCTAAGCCTTATATAAATGTATCTTGGGAAAGTATAGTAGCAGAAAATCCTGAAGTTATATTAATAACAGATTTTATGGCAGGACAGCCAGTACAAGAAAAGATAGACTTCTTAAAAGCACATCCAGCCCTTAAGGATGTTCCGGCAATAAAAAATAATAAACTTTATGTGGTAGGATTAGCTGACTTATCTCCAGGAGTTAGAAATCCAAAACTTATAGAGCAAATGTATGGATACTTCTTTGGAGAGAGTAAGTAGTGGAGATCTCAGTACAAGAACAAAGAAGCCTTTCTAAAAAGAAAGGTTTCTTATTTTGGGTTATAGCTTTGAGTGTAATATTGGCTGGGACAATAATCGGAGCTATAGCTATAGGGAGTACATATATAGAACCTGGAGAAGTTTATAAAGTATTACTAAACAAATTATCTGATGGAGCTTTATTTGGAGATGTTGGAACTGTTATGACACAGAATATAATATGGGAAATAAGATTTCCTAGGGTATTATTAGGTGCATTATGTGGAGCTGGACTTGCTCTTTGTGGTGTACTTATGCAATGTGTAACTAAAAATCCTATAGCAGAACCATATATACTTGGTATATCGTCAGGCGCATCTTGTGGTGCTGTGGCTGTTATAGTTTTAGGTGGAGTGTCAGCTATAGGAATTAATAGTATAAGTGCAGGTGCATTTGTTGGATCAATAGTGTCAGGAATATTAGTATTTGCTATAGGAACTCAAATGGGAAAAACAACATCTACTACAAGACTAGTTCTTACAGGGATGGCTATATCAACAATATTTTCTGCCCTTACAAACTTACTTATATACTCAGCTGATAACTCGAACCAAGCTAAAAATGCACTGTTTTGGACGGTTGGTAGTTTGGGAGGAGCTAAGTGGGATGTGTTATTATTTCCATTTATAGTACTGGTTATAGTCATGATAATTACATTTGTAATGTCTAAATCACTGGATATATTACTTTTAGGTGATGACAGTGCTATAGTGCTTGGGATAAATGTAAAAATGATAAAATCTATAATATTAATATTAGCTACTTTGCTTACTTCATCATTAGTTGCAATAACAGGTGCTATTGGATTTATAGGTCTTGTAGTTCCCCATGTATGTAGAACAATAGCAGGAAGTGACCATAAAAAATTAATAGTTCTTTCTTCATTAGTCGGATCAATATTTTTAATAATATCAGATATATTTGCAAGAGGACTTTTCCCACCAATAGAAATACCTATAGGAATAATAACTTCATTGGTTGGAGGACCATTCTTCTTATACTTAATTTGTAAGAAAAATTATGCTTTTGGAGGAAAAGAATAATGCAGAAGATACAAGTTAAAAATTTAAGATTTAGTATAGAGAAAAAAGAAATACTAAAAGACATATCTTTTGATGTTCCAAAAGGAAGTTTTGTAGGAGTTATAGGTCCAAATGGTTCAGGAAAATCAACTTTATTAAAAAATATATACAGATTATACAAACCTACTGGTGGAGAGATATTTTTAGATAATAAGGAGTTATCAAAAATGAAAGATAAAGATTGTGCAAAGGAGATAGCAGTACTTGCACAAGAAAGTAATTCTCAGTTTGACTTTACGGTAGAGCAGATTGTTAAAATGGGAAGATATCCATACAAATCAGTATTTGAAGATTATTCAAAAGATGATTTGAAAATGGTTTCAGATATGTTAAAAAAAGTAGGCCTAGATAATTATAGTGATAGAAGTTTTTCCAATTTATCAGGTGGAGAGAAGCAAAGAACATTAATTGCAAGAGCATTAGTTCAAAATACTGATTTTTTAATATTAGATGAGCCTACAAACCACTTAGATATTGGGTATCAAATACAACTTATGGATTTAGTTAAGAGTCTTAATATTACTACCTTATCAGCAATACACGATATGAATATAGCATCTATGTACTGTGATTATTTAATAGTAATGCAAGATGGTCAGATAAGAGAATTTGGAACGGTTGAAGAAGTCATAACCTCACAAATGTTGAAAGAAATCTTTGGTGTAAATGCTTATGTAGGGATTAATCCTATCAATAATAAATTACAAGTATCATTTATGCATACTCATGAACATGTAAATGGAGTGGGACACGATCATGTCCATGAAGATGGATTTACAGGGGAGCATATACATCACCACCAACATGTTTACGTCTAAATGAAATATATAGAAATGTAAGTAAACTTAATTCCTTATTAATAAATATGTAGAGAGAAGGATATAAGTAGTATTAATTCTCGAAAAAAGAGGATTTAGATATGTAACTGTCGAATTAATAAGAACATGTACAAAAAGGGTGTATAAAATATACCAAAAGATGAAAATAATATTGAAATTATAGGGGAGAGACAGTGTATGTTTAAATCGAACAGTTATTTTGAAGGAAATGTAGTATCAGTAGGATTTAATGGGATAGATGGAGAGGCAACAGTTGGAGTTATGGCTCCAGGTGAGTATGAATTCTCTACATCTAAAAAAGAATATATGAAAGTTATAAGTGGGAACATGAAGGTTATGCTTCCAGGAGAAAATGAATACAAATTATATTCTAAAGATGAAATATTCACTATTGATGCAAATTCAAAATTTAATGTAATAATTGATGTTGAAACTGCTTACTTATGTTTATATAAGTAATTAAAAGATATTAATAAAATCCACGACAAAATCGTCGTGGATTTTTTGTTTTTTTTCTAATATCAGCACTAGATAAGTTTTTATAAATTCATTTTAGTATATAATATGTACATAAGTCATTAACGCGTTTATAATAGTTAAAAGAGGAAATGGAGGAATACTTATGGACAATATAAAAATGAAATATGTACCAGAATTAACATCACATTTAAGAAATAATTATGTATCAATACCAAGTGTAATTTCTAAAGCATCGGGAATAAGAATTTTTGGAAAAAGACTTAAATCATTTATTTTTACAACTGATGTTGCCATAATAAAAAATACTAACGCTGATGCTGTAATAGCAGTATATCCATTTACACCTCAGCCAACAATTACTCAAGCTATATTATCTGTTTCAGATATACCAGTTTTATGTGGTGTTGGTGGTGGATTGACTCATGGTACTAGATCCGCAAATATCGCGTTACATGCTGAATTCCAAGGAGCAATAGGTGCAATACTTAATTCACCAGCGCCTGATGAAACTATTAGATATGTAAAAGAATCTATTGATATTCCTGTAGTGGTAACTATAGTATCGGAGTTAACAGATATTCAAAGTAAGATAGATGCAGGAGCAGATATATTAAATGTTAGTGGAGGAGCAAACACTGCTAAGATTGTTCGTAAGATTAGAGAAAAATTCCCGCACCTTCCGATTATTGCGACAGGTGGACCAACTGAAGAATCTATTTTAGAAACTATTGAAGCTGGAGCAAATGGTATTACATATACACCACCAACAAATGCAGAATTATTTAAACATAAGATGCAAGAATATAGAGAAATTGAAAATAAGAAGTATTATAACGAATTGTAATATATTTAAAATAACGAAGCACGTTGATAAATTTATCAATGTGTTTTTTTGTATAAATATTAGTGTAAATTTAGAGTATGTTTTTAAAAGAAATAGAATCAAAATGAACTAATAATTTTAATTCAGAAAAATACATATTCTGCATAATGATAATGATTAACTTTCTAACGTTGTAATTTTGGGAATTTTACTATATTTAATGGTTTTGTTGGACTATTGAGACAATTGTTTTTTTCTATTTGATGGTATTGGTGAATAGTAAAAATCGATTGTACTTTTTTTTAGGCAGAACCTATACTTATGAGTGGTAGTCAAAACAAAAACTACCAAAAAACAACAAGAAATATTAGGGGAGTATTTAGGAGGAATATTTATGAAATTTGCAAGAAAGTTAATAGCACTAGGACTTATAAGTACAGCTCTTGTAGTAGTTGGTTGCTCAGCAAAAGAGTCAGGTCAAGAGGCAAAATCAACAGGAGGAGAAGTGTCAACTATAAGTATAGTAGCTGGTGGAGATGCTATGAATTTTAACCCAATGTATGCTAATGATAGAGTTTCTATGACAGTTATGAATGCATTATTTAATCCGCTATACGTTATAGAAGAAAATGGCGATAAAACTTTTTATTTAGCTGAAGATGTAAAGGCATCAGATGATTTCTTAACATATACTGTAAAACTAAAGAAAGATTTAAAATGGCATGATGGAAAACCTTTAACTGCTGATGATATAGTTTTTACAGTTGAAAGTATACTAAATGAAACTCAAGCAGCTAAAGATAGAGGCAGTTTTGTAATAGGTGATAAAGCTCTAGAGGTTAAAAAAGTAGATGATACTACTGTTGAATTTAAGCTACCAGAAGTATCTTCTGCAATAGAAGATGTACTTGGTGGAATAAGACCTATACCAAAGCATATCTATGAAGGAGAAACAGATATAGCAAAAAGTGAGAAAAATGCTAATCCAATAGGAAATGGCTCATATAAATTTAAAGAATATAAAACTGGAGAATTAATAACTTTAGAAAGATTTGATGATTACTATGGTGAAAAAGCTAACTTAGATACAGTAACATACAGAGTTATAGCAGATTCTAATTCTGCAAATATAGCTTTACAAAATGGTGAAGTTCAAGCTAAGTATGTTCAACCAGATGAAGTAGAGAATGTTGAATCAAAAGGAAATGTAGACATAGTTGCATATGATGAGGGTATGGTTGATAATATGATATTCTCTCAAAGTTCAAATGATATCTTAAAGAAAAAAGAAGTTAGACAAGCTATATGTTATGCAATAAATAGAGATGAAATAATTAAAGCGGCTTATAAATCTGATGAGTATGCAGTTAAAGCAACTTCTTTATTTGCTCCAAATACAATAGGATTTACTGATGAAGTTGAAAAATATGAACAAAACAAAGAAAAATCTAAAGAACTATTAAAACAAGCAGGGGCAGAAAATATAAAATTAAAATTAGCTTATGGAACACATAAGGGGCAATTAGAAGCTACAGCTTTAGTTATACAAAATAACTTAAAAGATGTAGGAATAGAAGTAGAATTAATGCCAATGGAAAAGAGTGCTTTCCTTGGACAATTATTTGGCACAGAAGCACCAAGTTTTGATATGGCGTTAAACGGATATGTTATGGGAACAGAGCCATCTGAGTATTCTTCTTTATTTACAACTAATGGAGGAGACAACGCAGAAAAATATTCTAATAAAGATGTAGATGCTAAGTTTGAAGCAGCACTAAAAGAAACTGATGAAGCTAAAAGAGAAGCTCTATATAAAGAAATTCAACAAATTATAGTAGATGAGGCAGCTCTTTATCCAATAGCTTATCCTAAATCTTTAGTGGCTATAGATAAAAATTATGACGGTGTAGAAGAAGCTAATCCAGCTCCAATATTTATGTTTAGAGACTTAAACAAGTTAAAATTAAAATAGATAACTGATTAAAAATTAAAATAGAATATCTATATAGTAGATTAACTTAGACACACTCTTTGTTACTTACTTTATGGATATTCTTTTTTTGACAATATAGAAGGTGAGGTCTTTAGATGAAAGAAAAGGTAATTAAAAGGTTAATAAGTATAATACCTATGTTATTTTTCATATCGATAATATCATTCATTTTAATGCAAATGGCTCCAGGTGATCCTCTTCAGGCGTATATAACACCTCAGATGAATCCTGATGATATAGAAAGAATTAGACAAAGTATGGGTCTTGATCAACCGATTATAGTACAGTACTTTAGATGGTTAATAAATGCACTTCAAGGTAACTTAGGATATTCAATGGTAAGTCATAGACCAGTAATACAAGTTATTGTAGAAAGAATACCAAATACTTTAATAATAACAGTAACAGCTTTAGTAATATCTATATTAGTAGCTATACCAGTAGGTCTTTATGCTGGATATAAGAAAAATTCAATAATAGATAATATATTAAATGTAACTTCATATATTGGGATATCTATACCAAGCTTTTGGTTTGCAATGATACTTATATATATTTTCTCAGTAAAATTAGGTTTACTACCAAGTGTAGGGATGAGGACTGCAGGAGTTGATACAACAATAGACTTGCTAAAACACATGGTAATGCCTGTTATAGTATTAAGTTACTATAATCTATGTGTATTCACTAGGTACATAAGGTCTAGTACAATAGGTCAACTAAGAGAAGATTATGTTCTTACACAAAGGGCTTATGGTGCAACTACTAAGGAAATACTATTTAAGCATGTACTAAAGAATACTTTATTACCTGTAATAACAATATTTGCAATGGCACTTCCTCAGTTAGTTACAGGTGCATTTATAACAGAAACAATTTTTGGATGGCCAGGAATGGGACAACTAGGTGTTAATGCTATATTTGGATATGATTATCCTGTTGTTATGGGAATAACTATGATTTCTTCTTTAATGCTTATATTAGGAAACTTATTAGCAGATTTACTATATCAACTTGTAGATCCAAGAATTAAGCATTAGATAGGGGGAGATTAAAATGTTAGAAAGATTAAAAGATAACTTAAAAGAAAATAAATTAGCTTTAGTTGCAGTTGTAGTAATTCTTACATTTTGTTTAGCATCGGCTCTTGCTTTTTTAAGCCCTATTGATCCTAATCAGATAGATCCTGCAAATAGATTAAAAGCACCGGGTGGAATTAATTTATTTGGGACGGATAATATGGGAAGAGATTATTTAACAAGGGCTTTATACGGAGGTAGAGTTTCATTAACTGTAGGATTTTTATCAATGATTATATCAACATCTGTGGGTACAATAATTGGTTCAATAAGTGGATTTTTCGGAGGCAAGGTAGACGGATTTATAACTAGAAGTATAGATATACTTATGAGTATACCAACATTCTTCTTAATATTAGTTGTAAATTCATACTTAGGTTCAGGGATACAAAATATTATATTAGTTATAGGATTTTTGGGATGGATGGGAGTTGCAAGAATAGTAAGAGCAGAAACATTATCTGTAAAAGAAAGAGAATATGTACTGTATGCTAAATCAGCAGGACAGAGTAATTTAAAAATAATAACTAAGCATATAATTCCAAGTATATTACCTACAGTAATAGTTGCATCTAGTATAAACATAGCTAATGCAATACTTATGGAATCTTCATTAAGCTTTTTAGGTTTAGGAGTTCAACAGCCTAATGCATCTTGGGGAAGTATGCTAAAAGATGCACAAAGCTTTTTAGCAGATGCTCCACATATGGCACTATTCCCAGGAATATTTATACTTTTAACAGTGCTTAGTTTTAACTTAATAGGAGACACATTAAGATCTGTGTTTGAAGCAAAGGTAAATGATAGGTAGGTGAGGCATATGGAGAATATACTAGAAGTTAAAAATTTAAAAACTTCTTTCTTTACTAAAAAAGGGGAAGTACAGGCTGTAAGAGGAGTAAGCTTTGAAGTAGGGAAAAATGAGATTGTAGGCATTGTTGGGGAAAGTGGAAGCGGAAAAAGTATAACTTCAAAATCTATAATGAGATTAATAATGCATCCGGGGAAAGTTGTAGATGGGGAAGTTATATTTAATAATAGAGATTTACTTAAATTAAGTGATAAGGACATGAGAACTATTAGAGGAAATGAAATATCTATGGTATTTCAAGATCCTATGACTGCTCTAAATCCACTTTTAAAAGTTGGAAAACAAATGAGCGAAATAATAATAAGACATCAAAATATAAGCAAAGTGGAAGCTAGAGAAAAATGTATAGAAATGCTTAGATTAGTCGGAATACCATCTCCAGAAACTAGAATAGATAACTACCCACATGAGTTTAGTGGAGGGATGAGACAAAGAGTGTGTATAGCGATGGCTATTAGCTCATCACCAAAGTTGTTAATAGCAGATGAGCCAACTACGGCATTAGATGTAACTATACAAGCTCAGATATTAAGACTTATAAAAAACTTAAATGTAGAACAAGAAAACTCAACTATACTAATAACTCATGATTTAGGTGTAGTTTATAATACTTGTGATAGAGTGATAGTAATGTATGGCGGAATGATTATGGAAACTGGAAGCGTAAAAGAAATATTTGAAAATCCGAAGCATCCATATACAATAGGCCTTTTAAAATCTATTCCAAAAGGAAGAAGTTCAAAAAAAGAAAAACTAGTACCAATAGAAAGAACACCACCTAACTTATTAAATCCTCCAAAGGGATGTCCTTTTTATGATAGATGTGAGTCTAAAAAGGATGTATGTAATTTGAAGCAACCAAAAAATACAGTTTTAAGTGATACTCATAAGGTAAACTGTTGGCTTTTACATAAGGAGGATTAATATGAACTTAATAGAGATAAAAAACTTAAAAAAATACTTCACTCAAAAAAGTGGATTAATAAAAAAGCAAATAAAAGAAGTTAAAGCTGTAGATGATGTTAGTTTATATATAAAAAAGGGAGAAACCTTAGGATTAGTAGGAGAAAGTGGATGTGGTAAATCTACTTTAGGAAGAACTTTAATAAGGTTATATGATGTTACTGATGGAGAAATATTATTTGACGGAGAAGATATTTCTAAAAAAAGCGAAAAAGAATTAAAGAGTTTTAGAAAAAGAACTCAGACAATATTCCAAGATCCATATGCATCTTTAAATCCAAACATGACAGTAAAAGAAATTATAAAAGAGCCACTAGAGATACATACTGATTTAAGTAAGGATGAAAAAGATAAAGTAGTATATGAAATGTTAGAAAAAGTAGGTCTTAACAAAGAGCATGCAGACAGATATCCACACGAGTTTAGTGGTGGGCAAAGACAACGAATAGGTATTGCAAGGGCATTATCTGTTAAACCTGACTTTATATTTTGTGATGAACCAATATCAGCATTAGATGTTTCTATACAAGCACAGATTATAAATTTACTAGAGGATTTACAAAAAGAGCTGGGAATAACTTATTTATTCATAGCTCATGATTTATCTATGGTAAAGCATATATCAGATAGGGTATGTGTAATGTATCTTGGTAAGGTGGTTGAGGTTGGTAGTAGTGAAGACATATACGAAAATCCAAAGCACCCATATACAAAGGCACTTTTAAGTAGTATACCGAAAATAGATGGTGAGGTAGAAGAAGAAATTTTAGAAGGAGATGTACCAAGTCCTCTAAATCCACCTTCTGGATGTAGATTTAGAACAAGATGTAAATATGCTAAAGACATTTGTTCAAAGGAAAATCCTCCTGAAGTGAAATTTGAAAATGAACATTTTGCATATTGTCATATTATATAAAGTAGATAATTCTAAAATGATTTGAAAGAAATAATAGAAGCTAAATAGAATAACTTTACACAATCAAGAGATGCTGCAAGACAATGTCTAGAATACACCAAAATAAGAAGGGCTAACTCAAAGTAAAAATATAGCACTACAAAAAAGAAAGGGATGAACTCATAAAGATTTCATCCCTTTTGTATATAATTTGAATATAATAAACCTGATACACATAGCATAAAAGGCTTAAGAAAAACCAGCTTTATATATCATTTTAAAAATAAAAGCAAATAATATAACATTTTAGTTTATACCAGTTGCATCGTAGTTTTGACCACTATCTACAGCATCGCAACTATCAGCATTATGAGGTACTTTTACCTGTACATAATCATCAGTGTATAAGCCATATCCATTTTCAGCTCTAAAGTTAATTTGATAAACTCTTCCATCTCCTAATCCAGAACGCTCAGCTCTTAGCTTAGCTATACTAGTTCCTATACAGCTTGGATCCGCATCTGGTGCCATTTCTGGACCTCCTGCTCCAGGTTCAGTGGAAGTAGCTTCGTCACTGGTGATAGATAAAATAGTTATTGTAATAGGAGATTCATTAGGATCTGTTACACCTAAAATCTCAACATCAATAAATTTGTTATTAGCAGGCCATAGACAATCTGGACTAGCATAAGCATTTGAAGTGTCTGGTGGAGAAGGAATTGTAATTATTACATTTTGTGTTCCATACTGTATTTCATCAGAATCAATAGCTACTATATCAAAGCCATAGATACCAGGCGGTGTATCCATCGGTACTTTTATTTCTATTTCAAAAGGATACACTACACCTGTTGGGCCAGAGTATGAAGATGGTATTACTGAATTTAGCCAAGATATATAACCTGTAGTAGTTACTAGGTGTAAACCAGATATTAAAGGAGTAGTAAGTGCAGATAAAATTTCATCTTTTAACTGATTAACAAAATCATCAGTGGTTACTATAAAAGTAGATCCTCCTGTAATAGCACTCCAATATTCCCAATAATCAAAAACATCACTATTACTTCTACATTCGAGTAATATAATACTATTGTTTGCCATTTCATTAAGAACAGTTTGTAAGTCTAAGTCATCGCCATCTCCAAATGATTCACTTCTTCCAGGATCTCCACCTGTACTCCAAATATCTAAATCAGGATGGATACCTTTATTTAAGTTATCATCATGTGGAACATTGTCTCCAAAATGGACATATATTTTCTTTGAACCTGGACGCCAACCTAAATCAGTATCAGCGTAGCTTTCATAGAATACTCTAGTATAAGACTCAGGACCATCAGCTCCTTCAGAAGCGGATAACCCATTTATAGCAGTTTGTATTTTAGATGAATCATTTGTCATTGATTGTTCTAATTTATAAGGATAGTCGGATGTGCTACCATATGAAGCTGCATATCCATTGATGTTATAGTAATGTGGATAATCTTTATGAGAGATAACTGCGTATTGAATATTTATACCAGTATCATTTAATGCATTTATTAATTCTATAGCCTTATCTTTTGCAGTATTAATAATATTTCCCATACTTCCTGTTGTATCAAAACTAAATACCACGTCTGCTTGTGGAGGTAAGGGATCAATATAAACATATTTATGTTCAATTATACTTTGACCTGGAGCAAGAATTGCCATTAAGGTCTCGGGGCTTATTGACATAAATTTTCACCTCATTGAAACGATTTTTAAATTATGTCAAGATAATTTATAATCTTGACATAATTAATATATGTAAAATGTCGAAAATTGTGAATAATTCATATAAAATAATTATAAATATAATATGGTGAAAATATAATAAGATAAGTGTATTAGATTTAATAATGATTGGTATAGTAATTTTATATTTTATACTTACAAATTTAGGTGTAATAGGATAAAATCAGAATAAAAGGTTGATGATTTCCATTAACTTTTTTTATAAAACTATATAGAAGTAAATATTAAATAACTAATAATGGAGGAATTATGAGAGAAATTAAGTTATCTATTGTAGGAAATGAAGGGAATATAAAAAAGGAGCGTCAAAGAAAGAATAGTACTTATTTAGATTACAAAGATGAGTATGTTGAAGGTGATAAAATAGTTATTACAGTACCAGAAAAAAACGTATACTTAATGGTGCAATTAGATGAAGCACTTTCAATGTCATTAATTTATTTAAAAGAAAATACGTGGGAGTACAAGGTTCCAACAGATACGAAGTTAAGAAAGGCATACTCACCGAAAGTTTTTTCAGGTGCTGTGCATTACATAAGTGCTAGATATGCAACTAAGGAGGAAATAATCAGATATCAAAATCTAGCTTTTAATCCTCATGATCAAAAAAATGAAAGTGGAGCTTACCCGCATGCATTTGCTAATGTAGAAACAAGAGATGAGTCAACGTTCTTTGCAAGAAACGCAATAGATGGTGTATTGGCGAACGAATATCATGGTAAATATCCGTTTCAATCATGGGGAATAAATCAACAAAAAGATGCAGAGCTAACTATTGATTTTGGACGCACAGTAGAAATAGATAAAGTGGCGATAGTATTAAGAGGGGATTATCCTCATGATAGTTATTGGACTCAAGCTACACTTGAATTTTCAGATGGAACAGTAAAAGTGTTAGAGTTAGAGAAGGTGTTAGATCGTCAGTATTTTGATATAGAACAAACAAAGGTAGAATGGATAAAATTTAAAGACCTTATAAAAGCTGAAGATGAGTCACCATTCCCTGCATTAACTCAAATTGAGTTTTATGGTAAGAATATAATATAGAAAGTCAAAGGAGAGAGGATAGTATGTATAAGTTAATCTGTATAGATATGGATGGAACTTTATTAGATGAAAATAAAGAAGTATCTAGTGAGAATAAAAAAGTAATAAGTAAAGCTTATAATGATGGAATCTCGATAGCTATAGCAACAGGTAGATCTTATGCATCAGCAAGATATCATCTAGAAGATATATTGGGGATTAACGGTCATGTGATTGCATTGAATGGATCGTATATAAAAAGTACTACAAATGATAATGTAATATCTAAAACATGCTTTGACTATGAAGAGGTAGAGTTAATTTACAGTGTATTAAGTGGATTTGATTCAATAGTGTATTTCAATACTGAAACTTACACAATAACAAACTCTAAAGAATCTTTTAATAATAAAAATGTGCCTAAAGGAATGAATCGTATTTCAGTAAATAAGGAAGATATATTGGCAGAAATTATAAAAACTAAGAAAGAAATATTAAAGATAAGTGTTAATGAGATGGACGACGAAATATTTAAAAAAATTAAAGAAAGTTTATGTGAATTTAATAGATTTGAAGTAGTTAATTCAGACAAAAACTTTTTAGAGATTATGAAAAAGGATTGTAATAAAGGAAGTGCAGTAAAGCTCTTATCTGAAAAGTTACATATAAATAAAGAAGAAATCTTTTGCATAGGTGACAATGATAACGATATTGAAATGATACGTTTTGCAGGAACTGGAGTAGCTATGGGGAATGGATCTGAAGCTCTTAAAAAAAATGCTGATTATATAACGGATACAAATACTAATTCGGGAGTAGCTAAGGCTATAAGTTCTATATTAGAAAAGGCATCAGTGTAAAACGAGGATTGAATTTACTAGTTTTGTAATATGAAATGCAAAAATAAACTAGTACATGGATAGTTTCAAACTGTTATGTGATAGTTTTTATTGATTTGTGTAACTATATAAAATATAATATTACCATTATAAAGATGAGAGATAAACAATATGTTTATGGAGGTTATTTATGGCAATAACGATAAAGGATATAGCAAAGCAATTAGGGATATCACATTCAACTGTATCAAGAGCATTAAATGGATCAAATAGTGTCAATGAGCAAACTAAAGAAAAAATAATAAACAAAGCAGAAGAACTAGGGTATATTCCAAATATAAATGCAAGGAGTTTAAAATTATCAAAAGCCTATAATATAGGAGTGTTTTTTTCAACTATAGATAATGGTACTTCAGCCTTTGTGTTTCAAAATGTAATAAATAATGTATATGATAGTATAGATAAAAGATACAATGTAATAGTTAAAGGAATCGATACTTATGAAATAAACTCAATTAATCCTAAAAACTATGATGGGATAATAGTAGTAAGCCAAAAACAAGAAGACAATATTTTTATAGAAGAAATTCTAAGAAAAGATATACCGATGGTGGTTATAAATAGAGAAGTTGATTTTGAAGTAATAAATGTTTATACAAATGAGGATGTTGGAACATGCGAAGGTGTAAGCTACTTAATAGAATCTGGTCACAGAAAAATAGGCATAATAGAGGGAAAAGAAGGGTTTGATTCAACAAACTTAAGGAAAAAGGGCTATAAAGAAGCTTTTAATAATTATAGTATTAAAGTTGATGATAAAAATATATCTAAAGGCGATTTTTCAGTAAAAGGAGGATACGAAGCAGCAAAGAAAATTATAGAAAATGATATTACAGCTATATTTGCATTTAATGATGAAATGGCTATTGGAGCTATTAAAGCCATAAGAGAGATAGGAAAAGAAGTACCAAAAGATATATCTATATTAGGATTTGATGGGAATGAATTTGGTGAATATTTAATACCGAGTATGTGTACTATTAAAAGACCTATGGGAGAAATAGCTAAAAAAGGTACAGAGCTATTAATTAAAAAAATTAATGGAGAAGCAATTACGCAAAAAAAAGTATGTGTAGGATCAACACTAGTTATAGGTAAATCTATAAAAAGAATATAAATCTAAAAAATAGTATTGCAATCGTGTGCATAGGTTGATATAATGAATTCAAAAGAAGGAAGCACACGTGTGCTAAAAAATGCACACGTGTGTAAAGAAAGGGAGAGATTAATTATGAATATGGAAATTCGTTACTCGAATCACCCATCAGATTCTAAAAAATATGATACAAATCAACTAAGAGAACATTATTTAGTAGAGTCTGTTTTTGAAGAAGGTAAAATAAGACTAATATATAGTCATAACGATAGAATAATATTTGGGGGAATCACACCAATAGATGAAAGTTTAAAGTTAGGTGTATGTAAGGAACTAGGAACTGATTATTTCTTAGAGCGTAGAGAATTAGGAATAATCAATGTTGGTGGAGAAGGAAAAATAGTTGTTGATGGAACTGAATATAATATGAAAAATAGAGATGGATTATATGTTGGTCAAGGAACTAAATCTGTTGAATTTATATCTTTAGATTCTAATAATCCAGCTAAATTTTATATAAATTCATCACCAGCACACAAATCATATCCTACAGTTAAAATTGATATAGAGAAAGCTAATCCAGTTAGATTAGGAGATCAAGAAACTGTAAATAAAAGAACAATATATCAATACGTACATCCTGCAGTTTGTGACAGTTGTCAATTAGTAATGGGGCTAACAATACTAGAACCAGGTAATGTATGGAATACTATGCCATGTCACACTCATGAAAGACGTATGGAAGTTTATTTATATCTTGATTTACCAGAAGATGATTGTGTAATGCACTTTATGGGAGAGGGAACAGAGACTAGACATATAGTTGTGAGAAATGAGCAAGCTGTAATTTCACCAAGCTGGTCTATACATTCAGGTGCAGGGACTAGAAACTATGCATTTATATGGGGAATGTGTGGAGAAAATAAAACTTTCAACGATATGGATACAATAGCAATTAAAAATTTAAAATAATAAATTTAAGGGGAGAAAATATGAGTAATATATTAGATAAATTTAATATGAACTTTTTTTCATTAGAAGGAAAGGTAGCAATAGTAACAGGTGGAAATACTGGATTAGGTCAAGCTTATGCAGTAGCATTAGCTAAAGCTGGTGCTGACTTAGTTATACCAACATATGATAGAAATTGGGATGAGACTAGAGAACTTATAGAAAAAGAAAATAAAAAGGTTGTATTTGTACAAGCAGACTTAACTAAAGAAGAAGATAGAAAAAATGTTGTAAAAACTACTATGGAAAACTTCAACAAAATAGACATACTAGTTAACAATGCAGGTACTATAAGAAGAGCACCGCTACTTGACTATAAAGCTGAAGATTGGAATGCAGTTATGGATATAAACTTAAATGCAGTTTATTTCTTAAGTCAAGATGTAGCTAGAATAATGGTTGAACAAAAATGTGGTAAAATTATAAATATAGCATCTATGCTAGCATTCCAAGGTGGTAAATTTGTTCCACCATATACTGCAAGTAAGCATGGAGTAGCTGGAATAACAAAAGCATTTGCTAATGAATTAGCTGCTCATAATGTTCAAATAAACGCAATAGCACCAGGATACATAAAAACAGCAAATACAGCACCAATAAGAGCTGATGAAAAGAGAAATGCAGAAATATTAAGTAGAATACCGGCAGAACGATGGGCAGATCCATTTGACCTAATGGGTGCAGTTGTATTCTTATCTAGTAAAGCATCTGACTATGTAAATGGTCATGTTTTAGCAGTTGATGGTGGATGGTTAGTTAGATAATATTAAAGATTTAGCATTTATTCATTATGTATGAGGAGATGCTATATGTAACTCAAAATAAAAATATAGAGCCACAAAAATAAAGGGATGAACTCATATAGATTTCATCCCTTTTTGTATATAATTTGAATACAATAAGCCTGATATAGATCATATTTATTTGTATGACAAATTAATCAATAAGTGCTTTAACGGCTTCAACATCAGCAGGTGCCCATTTTAAAGAATCTAGATTCTCACGTTTAAGCCAAATAATCTTAGAATGCTCCGAAGCAACAGGAACACCCTCTATCAACTTACACCTCATACAAGTAAGGTTTATAGTGAAACTATCATACTCATAAGTAGTATTATTAAATATATCAAGAGCTTTAACACTACACGCAAGCTCCTCTCTAATCTCCCTTTCGATAGCCTCATACAATGACTCACCATCTTCGACTTTTCCTCCAGGAAACTCCCAACAATTAGGAAGAACCATCTTAGGAGACCTTAATGCACATAATATTTCATTATTACTATTTTCTATAATAGCCGCAACAACTTTTACTTTTTTCTTCATGATATTTCACCTCTGAAAAGAATTAATATATCTATTATACTAGATATCTGTAGAAATTAAAAAGCTCATCACGATGTAGGACAAAATATACATCAATTTTTATAAAGAATATATTCAAATAAAAAAGTATATGAAGATTAATTAAAAGTTTTTGCAAAAAATATTCAAAAACGTAACATGTGTTACATGAAAACAATTAAAGATAGTATATTATAAAGGCATAACTAAAGACATAAATTAAGTTGGAGGTAAATAATATGATGAATATTAATAATATAAAATTAAACCCAGTAAACATAAATAACCTAAACAAAAATAGAGAAATATTAGTTCAAAATGAAAAATTCAAAACAGTATACTTTGAATTTGAAGCTGGTAAGGGTCTACCTAATCACACTCATAACGGATATGCAGCAGTACAAATATTAAGTGGTAGTTTTGATATGGAATTTAAAAGTGGTGAAAAATTTGAGTTAAATCAAGGAGACTTTTTACCATTTGATGCAAGGGTAGAACACAATGTTATAGCTAAAGAACCAAGTAAAATACTAGTTATAATATCTCAGCCACTTTCTTAAAAAATTATAAAAATCAATCTCAAACTAGTTTAATTTATAACTATATGTTTGAGATTTTTTTATTATGGTATAAATTAAAGTGGAATATTATTTATAAGGAGTGCGAAATTATGAAACATCTATACACAGAAAAAGTTGTACCAATAGAACCGGATAACCCTGCTATAAAGATAGACTATGACAAATGTATTAAATGCGGTCTATGTAAACGAGTATGTGAAAGGGAGATAGGTGTTGCTAACTTTTTTGATCTAGAAAAGACTAATGATATAGCCATCTGTATAAACTGTGCACAGTGTGCTCAAGCTTGTCCAGTAGGTGCTATAACTCAAGTGGAAGATATAGATAGAGTAAAAGAAGCCTTAGAAGATGAAGAAAAAATAGTAATATTTAATACCGCACCGGCAGTCCGTGTTGCTTTAGGTGAAGAATTCCAAATGGAGACAGGTTCATATGTAGAAGATAAGATGGTCCATGCTCTTAGAGCACTAGGAGGAGATTATGTTTTTGACGTTACATTTGGAGCTGATATGACAATAATGGAAGAAGCTAATGAACTTGTAAAAAGAATAGTTGAGAAAAATGAAAATATACCTCAATTTACAAGTTGTTGTCCTGGATGGGTTACATTTGTAGAGACTTTCTATCCAGAACTTCTAAACAATTTATCTACTGCAAAAAGTCCAATATCTATGCAAGGAGCAACTATAAAAACTTACTTTGCTAAAAAAGTAGATATTGATCCAAGTAAGATTGTAAATGTTACAATTACACCATGTACTGCTAAAAAGTTTGAAATAGATAGACCTGAGATGAATGATTCAGCTAAGTTTAACAACATAGATGGTCTAAGAGATAACGACATAATAATAACAACTAAAGAATTAGCTAAATGGATAAAAGAAGAAGGAATAGACTTTGAAAACTTAGAAGGTTCTAAGTTTGATAATATGTTGGGTCTAGGAAGTGGAGCTGGAGTTATATTTGGTAATAGTGGTGGGGTTACAGAAGCTGCTGTTAGAACAGCCTATCACTCAATAACTGGACAAGATCCAACTAGTGAACTTTTAAAGTTTGAACCAGTAAGAGGATTAGATGGAGTAAAAGAAGCCTCTATAACTATAGGTGATGTTAATTTAAAATTAGCTGTAGTTCAAGGAACTGCTAATGCAAGAACATTAATAGAGAAGATAAAAAATAATGAAGTTGATTATGATTTTATAGAAGTAATGGCTTGTAAAGGTGGATGTATAGGTGGCGGTGGTCAACCTAAAACTACAAAAGTTATAAACGATAAGATAAGACTTAGCCGTATAGAAGGATTATACGGAAAAGATGTTGAGTTAAAAATAAAATGTAGTTACCAAAATCCTGATATAGTAGCAGTATATGATGAATTTTATAATGAACCATTATCACATTTAGCACATGAACTATTACATACGTCATATAGTTCTAGAAAACACATGCTAGGTCTTGATAATGAAAAAGAAGTATGTTCAGATGAGATTATATAAACTTATATAGTAAAAGTTGATTTACTATAATTATGCTGCCTTAAAAATATAATAAATTTTAAGGCAGTATTTTTTTGAATATAAGATAATTTGAGTTTTTTAATTAATATTTTATGAGAAGACTTTATTTAGCTCATTTTAAAGCATTAATAAAAAATAGTAGAAATCGAAAACATAAAATCGAGGTGAGAAAATGGATATTAGAGCTATAATACAAAAGCTATATGATACTAATGATGCATCTAGAGAAGAATTACTATATTTATTAGACAATATAGACGATGATAGCAAAAAATTTCTTATAGAAAAAGCCTATCAAACTAGGCTTAAGTACTTTGGAAATACGGTGTATGTTAGAGGTCTTATAGAAATTAGTAGCTATTGTAAAAAAGATTGTCTGTACTGTGGACTTAGAAGAAGCAATAAAAACGCAGATAGATATAGACTAGAGAAAGAACAGATATTAGAGTGTGCAAGAAGAGGAAATGAATTAGGATATAAGACTATTGTTTTACAAGGTGGAGAAGATGCTTACTACACTGATGAAAAAATGGTAGAAATTATTAAAGCCATAAAGGAAGAACTTCCAAACAACGCACTAACTTTATCAATAGGTGAGAGAAGCTATGAATCTTATAAAAAATTATATGAAGCAGGTGCAGATAGATTTTTATTAAGACATGAAAGTGCTACAAAGGACTTATACGAATCTATTCATAATAACGAGTCTTTTGAAGAAAGAAGAAAGTGTTTAAGAAACTTAAAAGAAATAGGCTTCCAAGCGGGGGCAGGATTTATGATAGGTCTGCCTAATCAAACTAATGAAGATTTAGTAAATGACTTAAGATTTGTAAAAGAATTAGAGCCAGCTATGTGTGGAATAGGCCCATTTATACCTCATAAAGATACACCTCTTAGAGATTGTACTGCTGGAACAACAGAAAAAACAGTAATATTACTTGCTATAACTAGATTATTACTTCCAAAGGTGTTATTACCTGCAACTACTGCACTTGCAAGCATTGATTCTAATGGAAGAAATGAAGGTCTAAAAGCAGGAGCGAATGTTATAATGCCAAACTTATCACCAATGGGTGTTAGGAAGAAATATTCTTTATACAATAACAAGGCATTTATACTTGATGAAGATGCAGAGTATAGACAAAATATAGAGAAAAATTTAAAAGAAGCAGGATTTGTGCTAGAAGTAGGAAGAGGAGATAATCCAGACTGGAGATAAGCTGAATATAAAGGGAGGATATTATGTTTATAAATCACGATTATATATATAAAATTTTAGAAGAAACAAAGAATCCAAGTATTGAAGAAATAAGAGAAGTTTTAGAAAGAGCTAAAAAAAGAGATGGATTATCATACAAAGATATAGCAATACTTCTTCAAGCAGAAGATGAAAAAGATTTACAAGAAATATATTCATTAGCTGGAGAAATAAAAAGAGACATCTATGGAAAAAGAGTAGTAGTATTTGCACCTCTTTATGTTAGTGACTATTGTGTGAATAACTGTGTATATTGTGGATATAAAAGAGACAATAAATTCAATAGAAGAAAATTAACAATGGAAGAAGTAGCAGAAGAGGTTAGAATATTAGAGCAAATGGGACACAAAAGATTAGCACTAGAGCTTGGTGAAGACCCAGTAAATGCGCCAATAGACTATGCTTTAGAGTGCTTAGACACAATATATAAAACTCAAAATGCTAATGGAGAAATAAGAAGAGTTAATGTAAACATAGCAGCTACTACTGTGGAAAACTATAAGTTATTAAATGAAAAGGGAATAGGAACGTATATATTATTCCAAGAAACATATCATAAAGAAACTTACGAAACAATGCATCCAAAATCATTAAAAGGAGATTATAACTATCACTTAACTGCTTTTGACAGAGCTATGGAAGCTGGAATAGATGATGTTGGAGCAGGTGTTTTATTTGGATTAGCTGACCCTAGATTTGAGGTATTAGCTCTTATGATGCATAATGCACACTTAGAAGAAAAGTTTGGAGTAGGATTCCACACTATATCTGTACCAAGATTACAGCCAGCTAAAGGAGTATCAATAGAAAACTATCCACATTTATTAAGTGATGAAATGTTTAAAAAGATAGTTACAATACTTAGAATTGCCGTACCTTTTACAGGTCTTATACTTTCAACTAGAGAAACTGCATCAATGAGAAGAGAATTATTAAAGTATGGTGTAAGTCAAATCTCAGCAGGTTCATCTACTGGTGTTGGTGGATATAAGCAAAGAGAAGAAGGGGAAGAAGTTAAGCAATTTAAGACTAATGATGAAAGAAGTCCTATAGAAATCTTAAAAGAGCTATTAGATGATGGATATATACCAAGTTATTGCACAGCTTGTTATAGAAAAGGAAGAACTGGGGATAGATTTATGGCTCTTGCAAAATCAGGAAACATAAAATATGTATGTGAGCCTAATGCTATTATGACACTTCTTGAGTTTACTCTAGATTATGGAGATAAAGAACTGTATGATAAAGCTCAAGAAATAATAAATGCTGAAGTTGAAAATATTCCAAGAGAAGATATAAAAAATATGACTAAAGAAAATTTAGAAAAAATGAAAAAGGGTGAAAGAGACTTTTATTTATAAATTTTTATAGGAGGAAACTATGAACAATACTCCAAATGCAAATAGAAAACACATAGGTATCTATGGAAATACAAACAGTGGAAAATCATCTCTTATGAACACTATTTTAGGACAAGATATTTCGCTTGTATCTAGTGTAGAAGGTACTACTACAGACCCTGTTCAAAAAGCTATGGAGCTTATACCTTATGGTCCAGTTTTATTAATTGACACAGCAGGACTAGAAGATAAAAGTGAACTTGGTGCTATAAGAATACAAAAAAGTTATGATTTCTTAAAAAGGCTAGATTTTGCTTTATATGTAGTAGATGCAAAAAATCCTGATTTAGATACTTATAAGATTTGGAAAAAAGAAGCTCTTAGATATAATGTGGAGCATTTAGTAGTTATAAATAAATTAGATACTGTAAGTAGTGAAGAATTAGAAAGTTTATCTAAAAGCTTTAAAGAATATGTAGGGGTATCTGCAAAAGATAAGATGGGAATAGATGAGCTTAAAGATAAAATAATAAAGAACCTAGAAGATGGTGAAGAGGAATTACCTATTGTTGGTGATTTATTAGAATATGGATCTAAAGTAGTTTTAGTAGTTCCCATTGATAGTGAAGCACCAAAGGGAAGAATAATTTTACCACAAGTACAAGTTATAAGAGATTGCCTAGACCATGGTATAAAGACTTATGTTGTAAGAGATACTGAACTTGAAGAAGCCTTAAATGAAGTAAAAAACATAGATTTAGTTATTACAGATTCTCAAGCTTTTAAGGAAGTTGAAAGTATAATACCAAAAGATATGAAGCTTACAAGCTTTTCAATATTATTTGCTAGGCAAAAAGGTGAGCTAAGTGAATTTTTAGAGGGAACTAAAAAGCTTGATACCTTAAAGCCAAATGACAAAGTACTAATTTGTGAAAGTTGTACTCACAATGTTTCTCATGAGGATATTGGAAGAGTTAAGATACCTAATATGCTAAGAAAAATAGTAGGTGGAGACTTAGACATTGAGTACAAGGTAGGTTATGATTTTAAAGAAAATGTAGAAGATTATGACCTAATAATTCACTGTGGTGCATGTATGGTAAACAGGAAAAGTGTATTAAATAAGATTAAAATATGCAAAGAGAAAAATGTTCCTATAACTAACTACGGAATGGTTATAGCGTATTTTACAAAGATATTAGAACGATCCGTTGAGATTTTTAAGTAACTTAAAATAAAAGACTATCTATTATTAATAATATGTGCTATAATAATATTTGTAGCAATACACAAATAAATTAACAGAAACCTAGAAATAGGTTCACAGGAGTATTTTTAAATGACAAATGGAATAGTAAAATGGTTTAACAATGAAAAAGGATTTGGTTTCATATCAGTAGAAGGTGGAGATGATGTATTCGTACATTTTTCAGCTATACAAACTGGTGGGTTTAAATCATTAGAAGAAGGTCAACAAGTAAACTTTAATATAGTTAAAGGTGCTAGAGGTCCTCAAGCAGAGAATGTAACTATATTATAATATATATATGTTCGTGAAAAAGACACATTATGTGTCTTTTTTTATTTTAATTAAATATATATTAAACTGAGAATTTTTATATAAAAATAATAAAATATTATAAAAATTATTATATAATCTAATTAGAGGTGGGAATATTGATATATAAATCAGGGAAAAAAGGATACTATAAATCCTATGAATATGCAAAAAGTATATTATGCGAAATGGAAAATATAGTAGCATTTAAAGCATTTAGCCATGAAAATCATGATTATTATGAAACAATAGATAATAATAAAAATTATTATAATTTGATTTTATTTGATGAAAATTGTAATGAATATTGGTTCGATACTAACTGTGGACACAAAGGAATGGGAAGTGTTTATAGTGAAAAAATCTTAAGATTAGTAGGTATTAGAGAAGATTACAACTTAGCTTTTGAAAAAGAAATCTATGTACTTGATTTATGCCTAGATAACAAGCTAAATCTCTTAGTGGTGGAAATTGATTTATTAATTACTATTGAAAAATACTTTATAAAGTCTTTGATAAGTGTAGACTTTGAAAATGCATACTTAAAACACAGAGCTTTAGAAAGCTTACAAATATTTGGAGCTGTAAAATCTATTAATGGCGCTATAGGTGGAGAGTTATATATAAAATACTTCGATAATTATGCTTCTGAGGAAAACGTTTATGAAGAGTGGGGTGTTAATAATATATTATTTTTAGATAGTTCCATAAATAAAGGTATTAAGAATAATATAAGCTACAGTATAAAAGATTTATTAGGTTTAGAAAATGATATTTTTATAAAAGATATTAAAAAAACAGAATATGGTATACATAGTTATTAAAAATATAAGTATGAAAATTAAAGAGTAAGTTAAGGGTTAAATTAAAGCGTAAGTTAAAGTATAAAATAAATAGAGAATAGATAAAAATAAAACTTTATATATATAAAAGTAAGAAATAAAAAATCATCATAGAAAAAAACGATATATAATAAGTAAACTATAGAAACAAACGATACTAAAGATTAACCCCAAATTGTTGACCCTGAAAATAATAAGTCTTAAAATTAAGATGGAAATCATTAGGGGGGAAATCAAAAATGAAGAGAAAATTAACAGCAATTTTATTAACTGCAGCAATGTCATTATCACTTGTTGCTTGTACTAAAGACAGTGGATCAAGTAAAGATGATGCATCAAAAACTGGGAAATTAGAAGATACATTAGTAGTTTATACTACTCATGGGGAAGAGATGCTAGAAAAAATATCTGATGAATTTACAGAAGAAACAGGGGTTAACGTTGAATTTATCAACTTAAAAGGTGAGCTAGCAGACCGTGTTAGAAGTGAGAAGGACAATCCTCAAGCAGATATAATGTTTGGTGGGGATACGTCTACATATATGCAATTAAAAGAAGAAGGATTATATGAAAAGACTGAACCAAGTTGGAGTAACGAATTAGACAAGTCTTTCAAAGATTCAGAAGGATATTGGTATGGGACTATAAAAACACCAGTAATGATGTTTTATAACACAGAACTTTTACCAGCTGATAAAGCACCAAAAGATTGGAGCGATTTAACAAAAGAAGAATATAAGGACTTAATAGTTACTAGAGATTCATTATCATCTTCTATGCGTTCTACAGTTAGTAATTTAATAAACTACTATTCAACTACAAAGAGTGAAGATGAAGCTTGGAAGTACCTTGAAGATTTAAATAAAAATATAAAGAACTACTACAACAGTGGAAGTGTTATGTACTCAGCAATAGGTAAAGGTGAAGCGGCTATATCTGTTGCAGTATTAAGTGATATAATAGATAACAAAGAAAAAAATAATATGCCATTAGAAGTTGTAGATGCAGAAAGTGGTTCAGTAGTAATAACAGACTGTGTAGCAGCTTTAAAAAATGCACCACATCCAAATGCAGCAGCTAAATTCGTAGATTTTGTTGGAAGTGCTAAGGTTCAAGCTATGGTTGCAAACGACTTTAACCGTATACCAACATTAGATTCTGCACTTAAAGATTCACCAGAGTGGATGTCAAAAGAATATAAAGCTATGGATGTAGATTGGTCAGTAATTGGAAAAAATCAATCTAATTGGATTGAAAAATGGGAAACTGATATAATTGATAACAACAAAACTGTAAAATAGCCTAATTAAATAATTTAATATCATATACAAAAATAGTGAGGATTCTCCTCGCTATTTTTCTAGGCAAAACTTTTACAGATAGTACTAAAAGTAGGATTCATGTGGATAAGGAGATAAGAAAATGGGACTAAAAATTAGTGATTACAAATTATTATGCAATAAAGGTAGTGGCGATTTTAACGAAGATATCATAGGTTTATCACCTTATGGGGCATGGGTACTTGATGGAGCGACAGGTTTAAATAATAAAAACCTAGTCTCTACAGAAAGTGATGCCAAATGGTATGTAAATTGGTGGAATAGTTATCTTCATGAAAATATGAAAAGAGAAGAAAGCTTAAAAGAAATTATTAAAGATGGTATTGAAGAAATAAATAAAGAGTATAACAAATTAATAGGTGATAATAAGATAGAAGCAATAGATTTTCCTTCTTGTTCATGTTCTATATTAAAGTTTTATGAAGATAAAATAGAGTATTTACTTTTAGGCGATTGTACTTTATTAGTTGATCATAAGGATTCTGTAAAAATCTTAAAAGATGAGACTATATGCGGACTTGATAAAAAAGTATTTGATTTTATGGAAGAAATAAAAGATTCTACAAACCTGACTTTAAATGAGAAAAAAGCTAAGGTAATGCCGATTATAATAGAAAATAGACTTAAGAAAAATACTGTAGGTGGTTATTGGGCGTTAGAGTTTTCTAAAGAAGCCGTTGACAACTGTGTAAGTGGATTTATTGATTTAGAAGATGAAATGAAAATTATGATGACTAGTGATGGTTTTTCATGTGGATATGATAGATATAAGATTTTTAATAAAGAAGAGATGATGAAAGTAGCTCAAGTCAAAGGGATAGACTATATTTATAGAAAAGTTAGGAAACTTGAAAAGGATGATGAAATGGCCATAGAGTTTCCTAGATTTAAAATTTATGATGATTCATCATGTGTATATTTAGACTTTTATAAACATTAGATAATTTACGGGGAAGATAGGGCGATATGAAGAATATAGAATTAAAAGAGATTAATCATTATTATGGAAAAGAAAAAGTATTACACGATGTTAATATATCCATTGAGGAAGGGGAGTTTTTTACTTTATTAGGTCCTTCTGGATGTGGAAAAACAACTATTTTAAGAACTATTGGGGGATTTATAAAACCTTCTTCTGGGAGTATTTATGTTGGTGATAAAGATATTACTAACCTAGAGCCAGAGAATAGGAATATGGGAACAGTGTTTCAAAACTACGCATTGTTTCCTAATATGACGGTAGAAGAAAATGTATCTTATGGATTAAAAATAAAGAAGTTATCTAAAAAAATGATAATGGAAAAATGTGATAATTATTTAGAATTGGCAGGAATGAAAGATTTTAGGAAAAAAAGAATTGATGAACTATCTGGTGGGCAACAACAAAGGGTAGCAGTAGCAAGAGCTTTGGCTACTGAGCCCACTATGCTTTTATTAGATGAGCCAATGTCTAATTTAGATATAGCTTTAAGAACAAAGATGAGAGAAGAAATAAGGGAGATACAGCAAAAGATAGGTATTACAACATTATTTATTACTCATGATCAACAAGAAGCTTTAGCTATTTCTGATAGAATAGCTGTAATGGATAAGGGAAAAGTACTTCAGATTGGTACACCAATGGAAGTTTACAAAAATCCAGCAAATGACTTTGTGGCAAACTTTGTAGGTACTTCAAATTGTATTGAAAAAGAAGATTATAATGATTTTGCTATTGAAAAAGAGACTAAACATTATATTTATAAACGACCTGAAGAAATGGTATTATTACAAAATACTAATCAAAGGGGATTTGTGAAAGTAAAAATAGAATCTAAGAATTTTTTAGGGCCAATATTAGAATATACAGTATCAAATAATGGAAAGAAATATCAAGTAACTGAACTTAATAGACTTAATAATAGTGACAAACTAAAAGTAGGGGACATGGCATATTTAGGTGTGTTACAAGGTGAATAATATGATTAAAAAAAATAAAAATCATAAATTTATAGCTAAAAATATTATCTCTATTATTTTATACAGTTTATTATTTTGGGTCTTGATTGGATATATTATTGTACCTATATGTAATACCTTTGTACAAGCCTTATATGGTGAAGGTGGATATTCTTTTGGAGTTTTCAAAGAATATTTTTCAAATGCTAATAATTTAAGAGTAATAAGTAATACTATTATCTTGGGATTAGGATCTGTACTTGTATGTGGAGTTATGGGAATATCACTTGCTTTATATATGACATTTATTTGTGATAAACACAAAAAAGCAATACATATCCTTTTACTAAGTCCAATGATGATCCCTGGAGTAATTATGGTAATAGCATGTATTCAACTATATGGAGAAAGTGGAATAGTCACAAAAGCTATAGAAATTCTACTACCTTTTATCAACATACCTTATGAATTTAGTGGATTAAAAGGTATTTTATTCGTGGTTGCATATACTCAATATGTGTATTTCTACTTAAATGTGTATGTTGCCTTAAAATATGTAGATTACTCAACAGTGGAAGCAGCAAAAGGTATGGGAGCATCAAAGCTAAGAGTATTCTTTGATGTAATAGTACCAGTTATTACACCAGCAGTTATAACATCTACTATTGTAACTTTCGCTTCAGGAATTAGTTCATTTTCAGCACCAAACCTTATAGGTGGTGGATTTAAAGTTTTAAGTACTCAAATTGTTAGGTCTAAGGCTAATAACCATATGGATATAGCCTCAGTTCAAGTAATTATATTATTACTGATGGGTATTTCATTTATGATATTATTACAGTATTATGGCAAAAAATATGGAGTAGTAGCATCCTTAAAATCTCAAAGCTTTAAAGTAAACAATAAGAAAAATACCTTATTTACCTTTGTATGTAAGATTGTTATTGGAATACAAATCCTTATGATTATGCTTCCTATAATTACTATTGTTTATTTATCTTTTGTAAGTACCCATTCGATTATGACGACTATATTCCCTAAAGATTTTACCTTAGAGAATTATAAAATGATCTTTGAAAAATCACGAGTACTACAACCAATGTTAAACAGTTTAAAAATGTCTTTAATGGCAGTGGTATCAGGTCTTATAATTACTGTACCAGTAGCATATTTGGTGACTAAAAAGGACAATAGCTATAATAAACTAGCCAAGTTTATGATAATGTTGCCTTGGAGTATGCCGGCAAGTGCTATTGCAGTAAATTTAATAAATACATTTAACCAAAAGAACATCTTTGCTTTTAATGAAATTTTAATAGGTGGATTTTATATTTTACCTATAGCTTATACAATTTACGCTTTACCATTATTATTTTCTTCTAATGAGGTTGCTATGAAGTCTATAAATTTAGGACTAGAAGAATCCTCAAGAAGCTTAGGAGCCGGAAAATTAAAAACTTTTTATAATGTAATAATTCCTAATATGATGCCAGGAATAATTTCAGGAGCCATATTGGTGTTCATTCGTACCATAGGAGAGTATACAATGTCAGCATTACTTTATGGTGTTTACAACAGACCTATTTCCATTTCGATTGTAACTAATATGCAAGAATTTAATATAGGAGTATCTATGGCTTATGGGGTACTAGTAATTGGTATATGCTATATAGCACTATGTCTTATTTTTAAACTAGATAGGAAAAGATTTATATAGGAATAGATATTCAAATAATATAAAGGAGTGCTGTGTTCATGAATGAAAATAAAGGTAAAGGCTTAGGAATTGTTTTTGGGGCAGGGTTAGGGCTAATATTTGGAAGCTCTGTAATTTCATCAGCTTATAGTCTAATCATAGGAGCTTTTATAGGATTATTAATCGGTTCTATTTATGATAATAAGCACAAGAAAAGTTAATGAATATTAGTATTAAACTATACTAGATTTTAATTTATAAAGTAAATTTAATAAGTAATATTAATATGTCAAAAATTAAAAAGAGCAGTTGTATTAGAGAGGATATTATCTAATATAACTGCTCTTTTTGATATAATTCTCTATTTTTTTATTTAGCATCCAAATATTCTTTCAATATTGATAAAACCCTTTCATTGGTATAAAATTAATAATTAGACTTATAAGAAGTAGCAAAGGAGATGGGACCTATTAAAATACTAAATAAAAGTATTACATTTAAATTATTCTTATTAATGTTTACATTTACACTACTAATAGTTGGACTAATAGTAACATGGATTATCAGAGATACAAACCAAATGACTAAAAAAGAAATGTATGAGATGAGAAACCAAGTTTTAAGTGAAATATCCAACAACATATCAATACTGTTATCCAATGTAGAAACCATAGGAAATAATATAGTAGTAGACAGTGAATTAACAGATATATTAGATGTACCCAAAGAAGAACTTCCTAAAGATAAAGAATCAAAGAAGAAAATGGACTCATATGTAGAAGGTCTACTAAATGATGAAGTATGGAAATACGGTGAGTTTAACATGAAGCCAGAGCTATATGTAATAGGTGAAAATGGACTTACTTATAGTACCTACTCAAAGACTAAATATGACATAGATAAAATAAAAAGCGAAGACTGGTATAATAAAATAATAGAAGCTGATGGTGACACGGTACTTATTAATACCTATAAAGATGAAAATGGAATAGGTCCATACAAAAATATATTCAAAATGGGAAGATTAATAAAGGACTTAATAACAGAAGAAACCTTAGGGGTATTAATAATTGATATAAGTGAAACTATGTTATATGACAGATATGCTGAAGCCTTAAAATCAGGATCAGATATTTATATTATAGACTCACAAGGAAAAATAATCTCAAGCAAAGATAAAAGAGATATAGGCATGAATTATGAAGAAGTTAAGGAAGGTCTAGAACGTAAAAATAATACACAAAATATTGAAATAACTTCTAAAATTAATAGATATGGATGGAGCATAGTACAAGAAGTTCCATCAAGCATTTTGACTCAATTATCAACACAAATAGCACAAAGAATTTTATTAATATTAGCAGTGGTAAGTTTATTAGCATTATTAATAGCTTACAAGTTATCTGTACTTATTACTAAACCAATTTTTAATATAAAAAATAAAATGGATGAAGTAATGGAAGGAAATTTAAAAGTACAAGTTGAGGTAGAAAATGATGATGAAATAGGACAATTAGGGAAATCCTTTAACAGCATGGTAAATTGGCTAGATTCTTCTATAATAGAAATAAAACAACAAGAAGAGCAAAAAAGAATAGCAGAGTTAAGCTTTTTACAAGCACAGATAAATCCACACTTCTTATACAACACTTTAAGTGGAATTAGGTTTTTAATATCTATGAATAAAACAGAAGAAGCAGAGGAGATGCTTTATAGGTTTACAAAATTATTAAGAAGTATATTGCCAAAAGCTAGTGAAATGATTTCTTTAGAAGAAGAAATGAATAACATTGAAAACTACGTAGAGCTACAAAAAATGAGACATCCAAATTGTTTTGATGTTAGCTATGACATAGATCCAAGTATAAATGAATTTGATGTTCCATCTTTTATTTTACAGCCGATTGTAGAAAATGCTATTTTGTATAGTATGGAAAAAGAGCATAACAAAGGTGTTATTAGTATTACTGGATATAGAAGTAAAGATGGAATAAGAATAATAATAGAAGACAACGGAATCGGAATGACTCAAAACCAAGTAAAAGCTGTATTAAAGAAAGAAGAATCTATGAATAGAGTGGGAGTAATAAATGTTCATGAAAGATTACAGTTAAATTATGGTGAAGAATATGGATTAAAAATAGAAAGTATAGAATCTAAAGGTACAAAAGTAATATTTATTTTACCTAGTTAGGGGGAGTGGAAGTTGTTAAATATATTAGTAGTGGAAGACGAAGCACCAATAAGAGATTGGGTAGCTTATACAGTAGACAATATTTCTGAAGACTTTAAGGTGTTAGCATCTGCATCTAACGGAAAAGAAGCATATGAACTGGCAATAAAGTTAAAGCCACAGGTTATTATAAGTGATATAAAAATGCCTATAATGAGCGGGATAGAGCTTACTAAAGAAATAAAAAAAATAATGCCAGATATTTATATAGTCCTACTTACAAACTATGCAGAATTCTCATATGCAAAGCAGGCTATAAGTTGTGGAGTACATGAATACCTTATAAAGTCAGATATAAGACCAAAAGAGTTAAAGGATGTACTTACAAGTATTTATGAAAAAATAAAAGAGAATGATACTAGCATAAGTACTACTAGTAGTGAAGAAGAAAATAATACTGAACTAGAACAAGGTAAATATTCAAAGGCAATAAAAAAATCCATGGAGTATATAGAGGTTAATTATAAAGAATCTATATCCTTAGGGGAAATATCAAAGCATGTGTTTTTATCTCCAGAGTATTTTTCAAGATTATTTAAAGAAGAAGTAGGAGAAAACTTTAGCACATATCTTACTTTATTTAGAATGAGAAAAGCTGAGAAATTATTAAAAAATACAGATATGAAAATCTGCCAAATATCTAATGAAGTAGGTTATGTCAACTCGGGTTATTTTTCAAAAACTTATAAAAAGTACAAAGGAGTGTCTCCAGAAGAAGATAGATACTAATATATGTCAATATTGTTCAATTAAAGTCAATATTTTGCACATCTTATTAAGGATAAGCCATAAATTTATCAATATTGTGTTATGGCTTATCAATATAATCCATAGTAAGAAAACGTTATTTATAATAAAATACTAGTAAAGAAAGAGATACTTAAGTTACTTGCTTTACTATGTATCATAGGAGGCAATAATGAGTAAATCTAAAGAAAATATAATAGCAAGTATTTCAGTATTATTAGTACTATTTATTATAATCATTTATCCATCAGATAATAGTGATGGCAAACTTACTACTTTATCTAATGAATCAAATGGAAATGTAAAAAGAATAGGAATAATATTTAATAAACATGGTTTAGGAGATAAATCATTTAATGATTTATGCTTTGATGGTATTTTAAGGGCTCAGGATAAATTAGGCATTGAATTTGATTATTCTGAATCCAGATCTGAAGAAGATTATGAAAATATCGCTAGAGAATACGCAGAAAGTAAAAAATACGATCTAATAATATCTATTGGGTTTGAACAAGAAGAGGCTGTGAGGAAGGTTTCACAGGAGTTTCTAAATCAAAAATTCACTTTAGTAGATTCTACCTTAGAACTTCCAAATGTAAGCTCTATAAATACAAACTGGACAGAACAAACATTTCTTAATGGTGTTATAGCTGGATTACTTATGGAAAAGGATAAAGAAAAACTTCAAGATAAAGAAGTTGGAGGTGTTATCCTTGGAATGGATATGGAGCATTTAAGAGAAGGAGCGGTAGGATTTGAAGCAGGAATTAGATATATAAATCCAGATGCAAAAGTGATAGTAGGAGTGGTGGATGATTTTTCAAACCCTGCTAAAGCAAAAGAAATAGCTCTTTCTATGTATAGAAAAGGAGTGAAATATATTCAACACATTGCAGGTGAATCAGGATTTGGAGTATTTGCCGCTGCGAAGGAAGTTGATAAGCATGCATTTGGAATTGATGGTAATCAAAATTTCTTTGAACCAGATTATATAGTAGCAACAGCTATGAGACATGCAGATGACATAATCTACAATGAGATTGAAGACGTTGTAAAAAATACGTGGTCACCAGGTATGCATATTTATGGAATTAAAGAAAACGTTATAGGATATGAAAGAGAAGGTTCTAGCGTAGAGATACCACAAAAAGTAATAGAAATCGTAGAAAAAACTAAAAAAGATATAGTAGAGGGCAAGCTTCAGATACCTTCAACTTATGAAGAACTAGAAATATGGATTCAGTCCAATAAATATAAATAATATATAAAGGGAGAATGTTATGAGACTATACGACATAATATCTAAAAAAAGAGATAAAAAAGAGTTATCTAAAGGTGAAATTGATTTCTTTATAGAGAAGTATACTAGCGGAGAAGTTCCTGACTATCAGGCATCTGCATTATTAATGGCGATATACCTAAATGGACTTACTAAAGAAGAAACAGCAAACCTTACTATGGCAATGGTTAACTCAGGTGACGTTGTAGATCTTAGCATGATAGATGGAGTAAAATTAGACAAGCATAGTACAGGGGGAGTAGGAGATAAGACTTCTCTTATATTAGTACCAATGGTTGCTGCAGCTGGAGGAAAGGTTGCAAAACTATCTGGTAGAGGACTTGGACATACTGGTGGAACATTAGATAAATTAGAATCTATACCAGGATTCAATATATCAGTAGAAGAAGATAAATTTATAGATATGGTTAAAAATCATGGACTAGTTATAGCAGGTCAAACTCAAAACTTAGTTCCAGCAGATAAAAAAATATATGCATTAAGAGATGTTACTGCAACAGTAGACAGTATACCTTTAATAGCAGCAAGTATAATGAGTAAAAAAATAGCTTCAGGTTCAGATGCAATAGTACTAGATGTTAAATACGGTGAAGGTGCATTCATGAAGACTGCAGAAGATGCAGAAAAATTAGCTACAGCTATGGTTGAAATAGGTAAGAGTGTAGGTAGAAACACATCTGCAGCAATTACTCTAAACGGAGAACCACTAGGATACGCAATAGGAAATGCTCTTGAATTACAAGAAGTAATAGAAATCTTAAAAGGTGAAGGACCAGATGATTTAAGAGAATTATGCTTACAATTAGGAGCTCAAATGCTTATGCTTGGTAATATAGAAGCTGATGTTGAGAAAGGTAGAGCTAAGTTAGAAACTATCTTAAAAGACGGAAGTGCACTAAAAAAATTAAGAGAGCTAGCAGTTCTTCAAGGTGGAGATCCTAAGGTTATAGATAACCCAGAATTATTTGTAATAGCACCATTAACTCATGAAGTTAAAGCTACTAAAGAAGGATATGTATACGACTTAAATGCAGAAAAAGTTGGAGTAGCTTCATTACTTACAGGAGCAGGAAGACATACAAAAGATGATGAATTAGATTACGGAGCAGGAATAAGACTTGAAAAGAAAATGGGCGATTACGTAAAAGTTGGAGATGTATTAGCTACATTATATTCAAGTGATGAAGCTAAGTTTGAAAAGGCTGAAGAAGAATTATTATCTGCATACAATATACAAAATGAAAAGCCAGAAAAGACTAAAATAATACACAAGATAATAAGATAATTTATTAAAATATGATGCTTAAAGTTTAAACATAACAAAAAATCGAAATCATTTACTAATGGTTGTAATAAGGAGAAAGAACTATGGATAACAAAACAATATTAAAAACAGTAGATCATACTTTATTAAAACAAACATCTACTTGGGAAGATATAAAGGTAATATGTGAAGATGCAATGAAATATGAGGTAGCTTCAGTTTGTATACCACCATCATTTGTAAAGAAAGCAAAGGAATTTGTTGGTGATAATATGCAAGTTTGTACTGTAATAGGATTCCCAAATGGTTATAACACAACTGCCGTAAAGGTATTTGAAACCAAAGATGCGATAGCAAATGGTGCAGATGAAATTGATATGGTAATAAACTTAGGTATGTTAAAAGAAGGTAAGTTTGATGAAATAACTGAAGAAATAAAAGCTATAAAAGAAGCTTGTGGCAAAAACATATTAAAAGTTATAATAGAAACTTGTCTTTTAAGTAATGAAGAAAAGATAAAAATGTGTAAATGTGTAACAGATGCTAAGGCTGATTTTATAAAGACTTCAACAGGATTTAGTACTGGTGGAGCAACAGCTGAAGACATAGTGTTATTTAAAGAAAATATAGGAAAAGATGTTTTAATAAAAGCAGCAGGTGGAATAAAAGATCTTGATACAGCTAAAGACTTTATAAACAAAGGATCAGTAAGACTTGGTACTAGTTCAATAATAAAAATGATAAACAATGAAGAAGTAACAGGGTATTAATATGAAAAAATTTAATAGAGGATTTTTAATAGTATTAGACTCTGTTGGAATAGGTGAGCTAGAAGATGCAAAAGAGTATGGCGATGTAGGTGCTAATACTCTTTGCAACCTAGCAAATAAGGTAGGAGGGGTTAACCTTCCTAACCTTCAAACTATGGGTCTAGGAAACATAGCAAGTATCAAAGGTGTAGAGCCAGTAAAAAATCAAATAGCATATAGTACAAAGTGTGGAGAATTATCAAAAGGAAAAGATACAATAACTGGTCATTGGGAAATGGCTGGAATATGTATAAATGAACCTTTCAAAGTATTTACTGATACAGGATTCCCAAAAGAGCTTATAAATGAGCTTGAAGAAAAAAGCGGTCATAAGTTTATAGGAAATATATCAGCATCAGGAACTGAAATAATTCAAAATCTTGGTGAAGAACATATAGAAACTAAAAGCTTAATATTATACACATCAGCAGATAGTGTTTTACAAATAGCAGCAAATGAAGAGATTATACCTCTAGAAGAGTTATATAGAGTATGTGAAATAGCAAGAGAAGTTACATTACAAGAAGAGTACAAAGTTGGTAGAATAATAGCGAGACCATTTGTAGGAACTAACAAAGAAAACTTTAAGCGTACTTCAAATAGAAAAGACTATGCTTTAAAGCCACCAACAAAAACAGTGTTAGACGCTCTTTGTGAGAAAAACTTAGATGTTGTAGGTATAGGTAAAATAGGAGATATTTACTCTTACCAAGGAATAACTAAAAGTATAAAAAGCAAAAGTAATGAAGCTGGAATGAATGAAATTATATCTATTGCAAAAGAGGACTTATATAAAGGATTAGTATTCTTAAATCTAGTAGATTTTGATGCTTTATATGGACATAGAAGAGATGCAGAGGGCTATAAAGGCGCATTAGAGGAATTTGATTATCAATTAGGAAACCTTATCAAAGAACTTAAAGAAGATGACCTTTTAATAATAACAGCAGATCACGGTAATGATCCAACATTCAAAGGAACAGATCACACTAGAGAATATGTACCAGTAATAGTTTATAGCAAATCTTTAAAAGAACCTAAAGAAATGCCTAAGCTTAAGACAATGGCAGATATAGGAGTTACTATATTAGATAACTTTAGCAAAGAAAATGAAACTTACAATTTCGAAATCGGAAAATCATTTATAGATCTTATTAAATAATAAATTATAGGAGTGAATATCATGAAAAATTTATATGACAAAATAGTTGAAAGTACAGTATATATAAAATCAAAAACTAATATAGCACCACAAATAGGATTAATACTAGGTTCTGGTTTAGGTGTATTAGCTGATGAAATAGAAAATCCAGTAGTAATAAGCTATGACGAAATACCTAACTTCCCAGTATCAACTGTAGAAGGTCACAAGGGTCAATTAGTTATAGGACAATTGCAAGGAAAAAATGTTGTAGCTATGCAAGGCAGATTCCACTACTATGAAGGATACGCAATGCAAGATACTACTTTCCCAGTGAGAGTAATGAAAGCATTAGGTGTAGAAACTGTATTTGTAACTAATGCAGCAGGTGGAGCTAATAAAGAATTCAAACCTGGAGATTTAATGATAATAACAGATCATATAAACCTTGGTGGATACAATCCACTAATAGGACCAAATGACAATAAACTAGGAGTTAGATTCCCAGATATGTCTACAGCTTATACTCCAGAGTATATAGAAGTTGCTAGAAAATGCGCTAAAGAATTAGAGATAAATATAAAAGAAGGTGTATATGCATTCTTCACAGGTCCTACATATGAAACACCAGCAGAAGTAAGAATGGCTAGAGTTTTAGGAGCTGATGCGGTAGGAATGTCTACAGTACCAGAAGTAATAGTTGCTTCTCATAGTAACCTTAAAGTTGTAGGTATATCATGTATAACTAACATGGCAGCTGGTATATTAGATCAACCTTTAAATCATGAAGAAGTTATAGAAACAACACAAAAAGTTAAGTCACAATTCTTAAGCTTAGTTAAGAAAATAGTTAGTGAAATATAATTTTGATTGAAAAAATAATCAGGCATATTTGTCATAAATAGAGGGAGAGACCATGTTAAAATTATTAAACGCCTTAGGAATAGTTCTTTTATTAACTGTATTATATTTCTGCTCGGCTAACAAAAAAGAAGTTAATAAAAAGATGATTGTAAAAGCACTTGTACTTCAATTTGTACTTGCATTTTTACTAGTAAAATTCCCATTAGGAAGAATAGCACTAGAAAAAGTATCAGATGTAGTAACTAACATATTGAGTTATGGACGAGAAGGATTAAGCTTTATATTTGGTGGATTATCTGATGCAGCAATGCCAACAGGGTTTATATTTGGGATACAAGTTTTAGGTAATATTATATTCATATCAGCATTAGTTGCTGCATTATACTATTTAGGTATTATAGGATTTGTAGTTAAAGGAATAGGTGGAGTAATAGGAAACATACTTGGAACTAGTAAGGTAGAAAGTTTTGTTGCTGTTGCAAATATGTTCTTAGGTCAAACAGAATCTCCAATACTTGTAAGTAAGTATTTAGGAAGCATGAGTGAAAGTGAAATAATGCTAGTTTTAATATCTGGTATGGGGAGTATGTCAGCTACTGTACTTATGGGTTACGCAGGAATGGGTATACCTATGGAATATCTTTTAATAGGTGGAGCATTAGTTCCATTAGGAAGTATTATAGTATCTAAACTTATACTTCCAGAAAAAGTAACAGAAGTAGCACATATAGAAGAAACAGTTGTACATGGAGATGGAAGTGTTTCAGTATCAGAAGCTGAACTTGCTATAACACATGTAGCATCTGATGATGTAAGTATAGACAATAAAGGTGATAATACGAATCTAATATCTGCTATAGCTCAAGGTGCTAATGATGGTCTTAACATGGCTCTTGGTATAGGTGCATCACTTATAGCAATAATATCTTTAGTTGCTTTAGTTAATGGTTTATTAGGAGTATTTGGAGTATCATTAGAACAAATATTATCATATATCTTTGCACCTATAGGATTATTAATGGGTGTACCAAAAGAAAATATATTAACTGCAAGTCAATTACTTGGAAGTAAGTTAGTATTAAACGAATTCGTTGCCTTTGGTCAATTAGGTCAAATATTAAGTACATTAGATTATAGATCAGGATTAATGATGGCTATATCTCTTACAGGATTTGCAAATATATCAAGTATGGGTATCTGTATATCTGGTATATCAGTATTCTGTCCAGAAAAGAGAGGCGTGTTATCTAGACTAGCATTAAGAGGAATGTTAGGTGGATTCTGTGTAAGTTTACTAAGTGCTTTAATAGTAGGTTTAATAGTAGCTATATAACTTAAAAAGTATTGTCAGTTTTGGCAATACTTTTTAAATTGATAAATTTTGAAATTTAACCGGAGGAATACCATGTATAAAAAATTAGAAAATCATGCTATAAATATTAGAAAAAATATAGTTGAGATGATAACAGAGTCAAAGTCAGGTCATCCAGGTGGGTCATTATCAGCAGTTGAAATACTTACATATTTATATTTTAAAGAAATGAATATAAATGAAAATAACTTAGATAGCAAAGAAAGAGATTACTTTGTATTATCTAAAGGACATGCAGCTCCAGTTTTATACGCTACTTTAAGTGAAAAAGGATTTATTCTAAAAGAAGAACTTATGACTTTAAGAAAACTAGGTTCTAATCTACAAGGACATCCTGATAGCAAGAAAATAAAAGCTATAGATATATCAACAGGTTCTCTAGGACAAGGTATATCAAATGCAGTAGGGCTTGCTTTAGGAGCAAAGCTTGATAACTCATCTTCTAGAGTATATACAGTACTTGGAGATGGTGAATTACAAGAAGGATTAGTATGGGAAGCTACAATGAGTGCTGCTCATTACAATTTAAATAATTTAGTAGCCTTTTTAGACTACAACACTTTACAAATAGATGGAAAAAATGAAGACGTTATGAACATTAAGCCTTTAGACAAGAAGTTTGAAAGCTTTGGATGGAACGTAATAATAATAGATGGACATGATTTTGGTGAAATAGAAAAAGCATTAGATAGCGCTAAGAAGATAGAAGATAAGCCAACAGTTGTAATAGCTAAAACTGTAAAAGGTAAAGGAGTATCTTTTATGGAAAATAATGCTGGATGGCACGGAACTGCACCAAATATTGAACAAAGAGATTTAGCTATAAATGAATTAGAAAAAATGAGAAAGGGGTGCTTATAATATGGGATTAGCAACACGTGAAGCATACGGAAAGGCTTTAGTTGAACTAGGAGAACAAAATAGCAACATAGTAGTATTAGATGCAGACCTTTCAAAATCTACTAAAACAGCAGACTTTGCAAAAGCATATCCTGAGAGATTTATAAATGTTGGTATAGCAGAGCAAAACCTTTTAGGAATAAGTGCTGGATTAGCTGGATACGGTAAAATACCTTTTGCTAGTACCTTTGCAGTATTTGCAACAGGTAGAGCTTTTGAAATAATAAGAAACTCTATATGTTATCCAAAAGCTAACGTAAAAATAGCAGCAACTCATGCAGGAATAACAGTAGGAGAAGATGGTGGATCTCATCAATCTATAGAAGATATAGCAATAATGAACTCTTTACCTAATATGAGTATATTAGTTCCGGCTGATGCTAAAGAAACTAATGAAATAATAAAATATGCAGCTAACCATGTAGGTCCTGTGTACATAAGATTAGGAAGATTAAATAGTGAAGATATATTTGATGATAACTACAAGTTTGAATACGGAAAAGGTGTATGCCTAAAAGAAGGTAAGGAATGTACAATAATTTCTACAGGACTTATGACAGCTATGGCAAAAGAAGCTTGCGAAGAACTTAAAAATGAAGGGATAGATGTAAGGCTTATACATATGCCTACGATAAAACCAATAGATAGAGAAATAATAGAAAAAGCAGCTAAAGAAACAGACTTTATATTAACTTGTGAAGAACATTCAGTAGTTGGTGGATTAGGACAAATAGTAGCAGGAGTTACTTCTGAAACAGCACCTACTAAAGTAGTTAAGTTAGGAATAAATGATGTATTTGGAGAATCAGGAACTCCAGCACAGTTATTAGAAAAGCATGGATTAACAAAAGAAAATATAGTTAAAATGATAAAAGAAAACCTAAAGAAATAAGGATTATAAGAGGAGAATTCATATGAAAATATTTATAGATACAGCAAACGTAAGTGAAATAATAGAGGCTAATAGCTGGGGAATATTAGATGGAGTTACAACAAATCCATCTCTTATAGCTAAAGAAGGAAGAGATTTACAGGAAGTAATAAATGAAATCTGTTCTATAGTAGATGGACCAATAAGTGCAGAGGTAATAAGCTTAGAAGCTGACAAGATGGTTGAAGAAGCTATGGAATTAGTAAAATTACACAAAAATATAGTTATAAAAATACCTATGTGCATAGAAGGATTAAAGGCAGTTAAGGTATTAACTGAAAGAAATATAAAGACTAACGTAACTTTAATATTCTCATCTCAGCAAGCATTATTAGCAGCAAAAGCTGGTGCTACATATGTAAGTCCTTTTGTAGGAAGAGTTGATGATATAGGAGCTAGAGGTAGCGAGTTGATAACTGAAATAGCTAGCATATTTAAAATTCATAATATGGAAACAGAAATAATATCAGCAAGTATAAGAAATCCAATACATGCATCAGAATGTGCATTAGCAGGAGCTGATATAGCTACAATACCATTTGGTGTATTAAAACAAATGACTAAACACCCTCTTACTGATATAGGGATAGAAAAGTTTTTAGCTGATTACAATAAATAATAATATGATATTAAATTCCATTTTTAATATAAAGTAAAACAATAAATTAATAGTACTAAAAAATCATCCTTTTATTTAAATTGGATGATTTTTTAGTACGACAAACTCAATAAGTTGAAAAATGAGGTACACTTTCACATTTGATAGTATTGTAAATTTGGGTATAAAAAATTATATTATAAATAATAACTTTAATCAAAGGAGAAAAAATTAATGCTTAATTTTAATTATTGGAATAAAACAAGAATTATTTTTGGAAAAGATACACACAAAGAAGTTGGAAAGCACATCAAAACATTAGGTAAAAAAGTATTACTTCACTATGGTGGAAAAAGCATAAAAAGTAATGGAGTGTACCAAGATGTAATAAAATCTCTAGAAGAAAACAATGTAGAATATGTAGAACTTTCAGGGGTAAAACCAAACCCTAGAGTATCTCTTGTTCGTGAAGGAATAGAATTATGTAGAAAAGAAAATGTAGACTTTATACTAGCAGTAGGTGGAGGTAGTGTAATAGATTCTGCAAAAGCTATAGCTATAGGAGTGGACTATGAGGGAGACGTTTGGGACTTTTATGAAAAAGGAACAAAAATAAAATCTGCCATACCTTTAGCTACAATACTTACTATACCTGCAGCAGGAAGCGAGTCAAGTACAGGAACTGTAATTACAAATGAAGAAAAACAGCTTAAATTATCTTGTGGAGCAGAATTCCTAAGACCTGAATTTAGTATCATAAATCCAGAAATATACTATACTTTACCAGAAAATCAAATTTCAAATGGTGTTTGTGATATGATGAGTCATATAATGGAAAGATACTTTACAAATACAATACATACAGATTTAACAGATGGATTATGTGAGACTACTTTAAAAACTATTATGAAAAATGGTTTAATCTTAAAGAAAGACAATAAAAATTATGATGCATGGGCAGAAATTGCATTTGCAGGTAACTTAGCTCACAATGGATTATTAGGACTTGGAAGAGAGCAAGATTGGGCATCTCACCAAATAGAGCATGAATTAAGCGCTATATACGATGTTTATCATGGTGCAGGACTTTCTGTTGTTACTATAGCTTGGATGAAGTATGTTTATAAAACAAACTTATCTATGTTCGTACAGTTTGCAGTAAATGTTATGGGTGTAGAGGGAAGCTTTAGAGATGAAGATAGTATTGCCTTAGAAGGTATAGAAAGACTGAAAGAATTCTTCGTAAAGATGGGATTACCTGTTACTTTAGAAGAATTAAACATAGACGATAGTAACTTAGAAATAATGGCTAAAAAAGCTACTAATTATAATAATGGAGAAGAATCTAAAATTGGTGGACTTAAAAAACTAGATTGGGAAGATATATTTAGTATTTATAAATTGGCATTAAAATAAATATTAAAGCAAATATTAAAATAAATAAAAACTATCTCTTATATATGAAATATAAGAGATAGTTTTTTGAATTAAAGATTATTCTAAGTACTATTTAATTTGCAGGTGGAGTAAACACTCTAGTAGCTAGGTCATCATCCATCATATATAAAGCTGCTGGATTATCCTTGCATCTTTTAACTTTCTTTAATAAAGAGTTAAAATTATTTTCTTCCTCAACTTGTTCATCAATAAACCATCTTAATAAACTCATAGTAGAGTGTTCCTTTTCATCAGAAGCTAAATCAGCAAGTTCATAAATTCTACGAGTAACAAGCTGTTCATGCTCATATCCTTTTTCAAACGCATCAATAATATCTTCATATTGACTATTTGGCTTAGGTATTGTGTCTAATTCAACAACACCATTTTTTTGAAACACATAATTATATAGTTTCATAGCGTGGAACATTTCTTCCTCTGCTTGTACCTTAAAAAAGTTTGCAAATCCACTTAAGTCAACAGACTCAGCATATGAAGACATTGCTAGATAAGTGTAAGCAGAGTAAAACTCAAAGTTTATTTGATCATTAATTTTTTCTAATAGTGCTTTACTTAACATATTTTATCCCCTCCAATTATAAGTTTACTTAACATAACCATATTTTTCAACAGAATAACCATAAATATACATAATTGTAACTACATTTGATATATATTATAGGTTAAAAGTAGTAATGGTATGTGAAATAATTCTTAAATATAGTTAATCAAACTTTGTGAATGAAGGTATGAGATATGAAAATTTAGTGATATGAGCAAGTGGAATTTTCTAGTAAAATTATATATTGAATGAAGTAAATATAAAAATAATAAAAATTAATCATAAAAAATATAAAACCTTTTATAAAATCAACTCGTTATATAAGTGAAAGGGGGATGAGCAATTGGCACAAGCTGATGAAAACTTAATAAAAGAAATCTTAAAAGGAAACGAAAGTGCAATGGAAATCCTAGTCAAAAGGCACTACGACCTGGTACATAGCTACATATACAGAACAACAAGCGACTATAATATAGCCTACGATATAACCCAAGAAGTATTTATAAAAATGATGAAAAAATTAAATACATTCAACTTAGAAGATGGGAAATTTAAAAGTTGGTTATTAACAATAGCAGTAAACACTACTAAAGATTATTTCAAAAGTAAAACCTTTAAGCAAAGAATAGAGAATAGTGACATAGAAGAACATCAAATAGAAGACAAATCAAATGTCATAGAAATAATTTCAAAAAAAGAAGAGGCAATAAAAATAAAAGAAGCAGTAGGGAAGCTGCCAAACCTTCAAAGAGAAGCAATACTCTTAAAATATTATAATGATCTAAAAATAAAAGAGATAAGTGACATCACAGGGGACAATGAAAACACTATAAAATCAAGATTATTTAATGGAATAAAAAATCTTAAAAAACTACTTGGAGGTGAGATTTTTGAAGAAGAACCAAAACATACACAAACTAAGATGTGAAAATCTAGAAGATAAATATTTTGAAGAGTTAATAGAAGATGATTTAAATGATATAGAATATTTTCTAAATAGTTATACAGTTAATAAAGTTGAGGAAGAAAAAATAGATTCTACAATTGATACATTAAAAGCATATATGCCGAAGATGGAAGTAGAAGAGATACAAATAAAGAAGCAAATTACATTTGTAGAAATTATTAAAAATAACCTAGAGCTAGTTAAATTTCAATTTGGTTTAATGAACAAAATGTATTTTATAGTATCTTTGTTATTAGTATTAGTAGGAACTATAAGTACAATCAAATTAAACTTAAGTATATATTTTAGTGCATCAATAATTGCACCAATGCCAATCTTACTTGGAATATTTGAAATTATTAAAGGGCGAGATGAGAACGTATGGGAGCTAGAACTTAGTTTCAAGCATTCTCTAAGAGAGATAGTATTATCAAGATTAATAATAGTAAATGCTGTGTCTATTTTAATAAGTATCTTAATGAGTATTACCTTAAATAATTCTTATTCAGAAATTAACTTAATAAAAATGATTAGTATATGGCTAGTACCTATATTTACAGTAGCATCAATATCTTTAATAATTACTTCAATATATAGAAGTATAAATAGTATTGGATTATGTATAGCAGTATGGATATTAGGGATAATGTGTATTAGTTTATATGAAAAAGTAGGAGATATAACTAATATTAATATATTTACAGTATTAGTATTATCAGTAGTAGGAGCAACAATAGCAACAAAAGTATTTTATAAGAGAAGTATAAATAGCATGGACTATGTAGGCCATGATTTTTAGGGGGATTTTATGGAACTGATTATAAACAATATAAGCAAAGAGTTTAAAGATAAATTAGCAGTAGATAAATTTAGCGTAACTTTAAACTCTGGGATATATGGATTACTTGGACCTAATGGCTCAGGTAAAACAACTTTGATGAGGATACTTGCAGATGTATCAAATCCTAGTAGTGGAGAGATAGTCGTAAATGGAGAAAGTAAAGATAATCTTGGAGCTAAGTATAGAGACTTAATAGGTTATTTACCTCAACACATAGGATTTTATAAAAATTTTACTGCTGAAAAGTTTTTATATTATGTTGCAGCACTAAAGGGAATAGACAAAAGTATTGAGAAAAGTAAAGTTGATGAACTGTTAAAATTTGTAAACTTAGAAGAAGATAAAAAAAGAAAAATAGGTAAGTTTTCAGGTGGTATGAAACAAAGATTAGGGATTGCTCAAGCCCTTTTAAATGATCCTGAGATACTTATATTAGATGAGCCAACAGCAGGACTTGACCCAAATGAAAGAATAAGATTTAAAAATCTAATTGCAGATTTATCTAAAGATAAGATAGTAATATTATCAACTCATATTGTTTCAGATATAGAGTTTATAGCCAATGAAATAATAGTTATGAAAGATGGAAAGCTAGTTGAAAAATGTTCACTAGAGGATATTTTGAACACTGTTAGAGGCAAGGTGCATACATTAAGCATAAGTGAAAGAGATTTAGGAAGTATTCAAAAAGAATTTAAAATATCTAGTATGATAAGAACGAACAATGAAATTTCTGTTAGGGTAGTGGGAGATAACAAGCCTGATGTAAAAGATGTGAGATATGTAGAAGAAGAGCCAAATTTAGAAGATGTATTTTTATATTATTTTAATGAAAGTGCTAATGCATAGGGGGACTTAAGATGTTAGATTTAATAAAATTTGAGTTATATAAAATATTTTCAAAAAAATCAGTGCTAGTAGTTTTACTGTTAACTATGTTGTTTTGTGCTTTTAATGTATTCGGTGAAAGCATAAATATGAAACTCAAAGGGTTAGATAGTATGGATGATGTATATAGTGTTATGAAGAAGTATGAAGGTAAAATAATCACACCAGAGGATCTAGCTAATGCAGAAGCAACTATAGAAAATTTAACTAAAAAAGAAAAAGATGGGGAAAAACTTACTAAAGAAGAGTTAGTGTATAGATATTATTTATATGAGTTAATGGTAGTTTCAGATCCAACATATATAGTAAATGGCGAATACTATTCAATAGATGAAATGAAAAATGAAATAAGTAAGCTAGAAAAAGAAAGCAAAAAAGGTACATATGAATACAAGAATCTTAATTTTGTATATAATAAGGTTAAAAATATAGAAGAACCAAAATATTCGTTCTCACATGGATGGCTTACAAGTACTGATTTTAATGTATTTGCAACATTAATAACTACATTAATAGCAGTAGGCTTAGCACCTATGTTTAGTGATGAGTATCAAAGCAATAGTGCTCAGATAATGTTAAGTTGTAAGCGAGGAAAGAATAAATTAGTTATGTCTAAAATAGCAACTGGATTAATTTATACAAGTATTATATTTATAATAGTACATAGTATATATATTATTGGAGCAGCAAAATTTGATTTTATGGGATGGGATAAACCTTTAGAGCTATTCAAATATTATAGAACTACTCCTTTTGATATGAGGATTATAGATTATTATTTTGCAGGATTAGGGCTTAGTTTTATCGGTGCTATGTTATATTCTTTAGTAACTATGTTAATGTCATTGATAGTTAAAAATAATATGATATCACTTCTATTAAGCTTAGGAATGTACTATATACCAACATTCTTAGGAAGTTTTATTCCTATGGATTCTATAGCTAGAGCTTTTAGAGAAATAAATTTTGCAGAAGCGGTTAGGGTAGTTGAGATGTTTAGAAGTCCAGAAACTTATAATATTTTTGGAAATCCAGTGCCATATCCAACAATATTAATAAGCCTAGTAGTTGTGTTTATACCAGTTGCAACATATTTAATAAAATATTTTGGAAAAAAACAAACTATATAAATATAATAAAGCCAAGTCAATAGAGACTTGGCTTTATTATTATTTGAATTATTTAGTTACTCATTAACAATTCCATATCGTTTCATTTTATTATAAAGAGCATTTCTACTAATTCCTAACTTATTAGCAGCTTGAGATATATTACCATTATAAACTCGTAAAGCTTTTTTTATCTCTATTTGCTCTAAAACTACTAGAGGAGTTACAATATCATCATCAGTTTGGCACATTGCACAAAGTTTGTCAGGTGACTTTGGTTTTATAGGATTACCTAAGTTATCATGAGTAAGACAATGACATTCTTCTAAGTCAATTTCACAAGTAGTTTCTCCATTTAAGGCAACAATATTTTCTACGAAATTTTCTAGCTCCCTTACATTTCCAGGCCAACAATAAGTAATCATTTTATTAAATAACTTACTTGAAATATGAGGTATTGGCTTGTTTAATTTTTTACTTTTTACATTTAAAAAATGATTTAATAGAACTGGGACATCTCCAATACGCTCTTTTAGTGGAGGAACATTTATAGGTAATACGCTAAGCCTATAATATAAATCACTTCTAAATCTTTTATTTTTAACTTCTTGTTTCAAAACTTTATTAGTAGCCACAATTACACGAACATCTACAGGTATAGCATGCTTTCCTCCTATTCTTGTAATTACACCTTCTTGTAAAACTCTAAGTAATGTAACTTGCATTTTTAAAGGCATCTCACCTATTTCATCAAGAAATATAGTACCCCCGCTAGCTAATTCAAATTTACCTAAAGCACCATTTTTATTTGATCCTGTGAAAGCGCCTGATTCATAGCCAAATAATTCACTTTCTATTAAACTTGCAGGTATAGCACCGCAATTTACAGCTATAAAAGGTTTATCTTTCCTAGAGCTATTGTTGTGTATAGCTTGAGCCAAAAGTTCTTTACCACAACCACTTTCTCCAAGAAGCAGAACTGTAGAAGGACCGTCTGATATAGCTTTACACTCTGAGATTACCTTTTTTATTTGTTCACTTTCACCTATTATGTCATCAAAGGTATAACTTTTTCTAGTGAGTTTAGTATCTTTCATTTATATAGCCCTTTCTAAAAATTAATAAATTAAATTGATAAGTTATTTTAGCATATAACAAAAAAATATAAAATAGTAACTAAAATGCATAGATTTATAAAAATAGTGTAATTAAAAATGACAGTGTAATTAAAGTTTACACAAAAGTGACAAAAAAAATAACATAGCCAATAAAAAAATTGATTAATTAATAACAAAAACATAGATAAATTCTTAACTAAATAAAAAATATAAAATTGGCATACAATTTGCTTAATATATAGAATGTTAAATAAAAAACAAAAATGTTTAGCTTATGAAAGGAAATGACATTATGAAGGACAATAAAAATATGAAAAAAGGATTATTACTTGGAATTACAGTGGGACTTGCATGGGGGCTTGATTCAGTTTTAATGGGAAAAGTTGGAGGAAGTAGTATATTTTCAGGCTTTGAACTTTCACCATTAGTATCAGCATTTTTCCATGATAGTTTATGCTTTATGTGGATAGCATTAGTTTTATTATTTGGAAAACAATTAAAACCAGTATTTGGATTGTTAAAAACTAAAAAAGGTAAAGCAACAGCTCTTGCAGCTTTAGTTGGTGCACCTATAGGTATGAGTGCTTACTTATTATCAATAAAATATGCAACAGCACCTTATGCATCTAGTATATCAGTTATATATCCAGGGATTGGAGCAATATTATCATATTTAATATTAAAAGAAAAATTATCATTAAGAGCAATGATTGGAATATCAGTAAGTTTATTAGGTTCATTTATGTTAGGATTTAACCCATCATCAAATGTACCAGATACATTTTTTATGGGAGTAACATTTGCATCAGTAGCAGTTTTAGGATGGGCTTTAGAAGGAGTTATTATAGGATTTGCTATGAAGCATATAAAAGGTGAAGAGCATGTTAACCCAACACCACAACAATTTTTATGTCTAAGATATTTAATATCAATGTTATCATACGGATTTGTAGTTTTACCATTAATAGGAGGTTATGGTGTAGCAGCAAATGTAGTAACTAGTGGAACTGTAGTAGCTTATGCTGGTATAGCTATACTAGGTGCAACAACATATCTTTGTTGGTATAAAGCAGTTGATTTAATAGGAGCAGCAATGGGAACAGCTTTAAACTCAACAGCAGCATTATGGTCTATTATATTTAGTGCTATATTATTTGGAGACAAAATAACTCCAAGCTTAGCATTCTGGGGACTAGTTATAGTTGCAGGGGTATTTATATTTGCTATAGATCCAAAGAAAAAGAATGCATAATTTAGGTTGTGGAGGAAGATAGTATGTTAAATAAAAATATAATTAAGAACATGGAAAATATAGTAAATGAGTGTATGGGAGATGCTGATGCAGGTTGTGTAGCTACATGTCCTATGCATACAGATGCTAAAGAATATATAAGATTAATAAGAGAAGATAAGGGATTTGAAGCCATAAAAGTTATAAGAAATGATTTATTTATACCAGGAACATTAGGTAGAATATGTGCTCATCCTTGTGAAAGTAAGTGTAAAATTAACGAGATAAATTCTCCAATGTCAATTGCAGGACTTAAAAGATATGCAGCTGATAATTTTGACAGAGAAGAAGATTGGGATTTATCAGTTAAGCCATCAAAGGGAAAAAATATAGCGATAATAGGTGCTGGTCCTTCAGGACTTCAAGCAGCACTTGAACTTCAAAGAGAAGGATTTAAGGTTACTGTATTTGAAAAGCTACCTGTTAGAGGTGGTATGATGGCTGTAGGTATACCTGAATATAGATTACCAAGAAATGTTCTAGAAAAAGAAATAAGTTATTTAGATAAATTAGGCGTTGAATTTAAGTTAAACTGCGAAATAGGAAAAGATATAGATTTTAAAGAAATAGTAAATTCATATGACAGTGTTATAGTTGCAGTTGGTAAGCATCAAGGTAGAGTTGATAGAAGTTTAAAAAACTTTGGTGCAAAAGGAATATTCTCAGCAGCAGCTTATGCAAAAGAAGCAGCTTTAACTAGAAATGTATCAGATGTAGGTAAGAGCGTTCTAGTAGTTGGTGGTGGAGATGTTGCTATGGACTGTGCTAGAATATCGAGAAGACTTTCTAAAGTAGAAGAAGTAAACTCTATTTGTTTAGAAGATAGCTTTAATACTATGGCGTCATCAGATCATGAAATAAAAGGAGCAATAGAAGAAGGTATTAAGTTTAACCACGCTCAAGCAATAAAAGAGATAGTAGTTGATGAAAGTAATAGAGTATGCAAAGTGATACTAAAGAAGTGTTTATCAATATTCAATGAAGAAGGAATGTTTAGTCCTAAGTTTGATGAAAATGAAATTAAAGAGCTAGAAGTAGACACTATAGTATTTGCTATAGGACAAGGTGTAGAAGGGGATTTTGCAAAAGATATATTAAATCAAAGACCAAATACTAACTTTGAATGTGATAGATTAACTCTACAGTCTACAACTAATGAAAAAGTATTTATAGCAGGAGATGCTTCAGGAGAATCTGTAATAGTTATACAAGCTATGGCTTCAGGGAGAAGAGCAGCAGAATCAGTTAAAAGATATTTAAATAAAGAATCTTTAACAGAAGGAAGAAAACTAGAAGATACTTCAAGTTATGAAACTAAGTTAAGAAGAGATGTAGATTGGTCTGATGTGACTGAGAGAAGATATTCTATAAAAGAAACTGATGGTAGTGATAGAGTTAATTCTTTTGATGAAGTATCATTTGGATATACTAAAGAAGAAGCTCTAAAAGAGGCTAATAGATGTAGACAATGCGCATGTAAACTATGTATGCAAGAATGTATAATGATGAATGACTATACTGATTGTCCAAAAACTTTATTTAAAAGATATTTAGATGAAGGTTATGAAAATATGGATAAAATGATAGCGTTTTCTTGTAATGATTGTAGCCAATGTACTATAAAGTGTCCTAAAGATTTAAATTTAAGAGAAAACTTTATAGCTGTAAAAGAACAATATATAGAAGATAATAACAATGAACAAGTTATAGATTTGCTAAAACCATTTGATAAATCGCAGGAAATGGAATGTAGTGAAGAATATTCAACTACAGTTTTAGCTAAAGATAAAAAAACTAAGTATTTATTTGTTCCAGGATGTACGGTTCCTGCATATAGTCCATCTGTTATAGAAAAAACACTTGAGCATTTAAGAGACACATTAGATGGTGAAGTAGGAGCATTATTACAATGTTGTGGTAAGGTAACTAAATTAGTTGGAGAAGATGAGGCATTTAAGAGAAGAAATAAGATGGCAATAGATGCTATAAATGAAACTAATGCTGATGTAATAGTTACAATATGTCCTTCTTGCTACAATGTTTATAATGAAACTAGTGATAAAAAAGTTATATCTTACTGGGATTTAATGAAAGAAGAAATAGGAATACCAAAATCTCAAAAAGATATAGGGTCTAACTCAGATGTAATATTTAATATTCATGATTCTTGTGTTACTAGAAATGTTAAATCTCATCATGAGAGTGTTAGATGGATACTAGAAGAGTTAGGATATAAGTACGAAGAAATGCGAAATAATAAAGAAAACACAAGATGTTGTGGTGTTGGGGGTATGGTTTGTAGTTCAAACCCTGAACTATATAAGAAATTATATACAAGAAGAGCAAATGACTGTACTCAAGAAAATATATTAGCTTATTGTGGTTCTTGTAGAGGAACTATGGAGGCAGCAGGAAAGGATGCTCTTCACATATTAAACTTACTACATGAAGGAACTTATACTAAAGAGATGGCTAAGAAAAGAGGGTATACATCTGAAGAAGAGATGTGGAAAAATAGATTAGAAACTAAAAATAGACTTAATAAAATGGAATAAAGGAAAAGGCAGATTACTCTGCTTTTTTATATTTGGATATATGTTACATGTAGAAAAAAGAATATATTAAAAAAATATACAAATGCATTTAAGGACTTTAATAGTAAAAAAATATATATGAAAATTTATTATTAGTTAACTATTGAATATTTTTAGGATAATAGAAATGAGAAAATTTAAATATACGGAAAAGGTGATGTTAATAAATTTAACTAGTAGATTTTTATTAAGGTTAAATTAAGGTAAATATATTATTATATTAAATAGAAAACATATTTACATATATTTAATTAAAATTGAAGGGAGTAACTGTAATCATGTTAACAGTTCATAAAAAAAGTAAAAATAAAATATCAATAGTACTATATGTTGTATCTATTCTTGTAGGTATATACACAATATTCACAGTATATAACTCATATACATACATATCAAGCCTTGTAGCTAGTGGTCTAGTAATAAGTGAAGAATTAAGCAATGTAATATCTTATTATGTTCAAGCCTCTTCACCATATTTATTCTATACAATAGTTATATGGGCAATAGGATATATTATTAATAAATTAGATACTATATCATATGAAATAAAAACAGCTAACAGCAAAGATGTGGAAGACGATTTTATAATAGCAGAAGAAGAAGCTATAATAGAAAATATAGATAATGAAGAGATGCTTGAAGAAGCATCTGAAGATGATCAAAACAAAGAAATATAAATAAAATAATAAAAGCTAAGTCAGTTTTGACTTAGCTTTCATTATTTTTTGAAAAAATGTTTAGGGTGGAAAAAAGCAGGTATATACATATTATACATTAAAAAGAGTATTCAAAATACACATTTTAAAATGGAGGAGTTAATTATGTTAAATCAAAAAACAATAGATATAGTAAAAAGTACAGTACCCGCATTAAGAGAGCACGGAATGGAAATAACAACAACATTCTACAAAATAATGTTTGCAAACAACTCAGAAGTAAATGAAATGTTCAATATGGATAAACAAGAATCAGGAGCACAACCAAAGGCATTAGCTATGACAGTATTAGCAGCAGCTCAAAATATAGATAACTTAGAAGCTTTATTACCAGCAGTAAAGAAAATAGGGCAAGTCCACGTTAATACTAATGTAAAGCCTGAGCACTACCCAATAGTAGGTAAAAATTTATTATTAGCTATAAAGGAAGTTTTAGGGGATGCGGCAACTGATGAAGTGTTAGAAGCATGGGGTGAAGCATACGGAGTAATAGCTAAAGTATTCATAGATGTAGAAAAAGATATATATGAAGGTAAATAATTAATATTTGGATAGATTATCTTAATATGGCAATCTATCTTTTTTTATATATATCATTTTGCTTTGTAAGAGGGTCATAAGAATTTGAAGAAATGGGCCATGGCGATAGTATAAAATCATTTAGATTTAAGAGATCTACAAAGAAAAAAATAAAAACACTAATCATAGGTAAATATACTATCACTAGTATGATAAATATTTATTGTCGTAAAAAACACGGAAATGAAAAAGGGGAACTATGCCAAGAGTGTAGTGAGCTTTTAGATTATGCACACAAAAGATTATATTTTTGTAAATTTGGTGAAGTTAAAAGCTTTTATAGCAAGTGTCCAATACATTGCTATAAGAAAGATATGAAAATAAAAATTAAAGGAGTTATGAAATTTTGAGGACCTTAGGTTACTGTTTTATGATCCAATGGAAGTTATAAGACATATATTTGAAGGTAATGTAAAATAATAAAATCAAAAAAAGATATTAACGTAAAAGTTAATATCTTTTTTTGTTATTCGTTATCATAGTCTTTATATAATGAGTAATTGTTATCCTGGATGTAGTATAATTTTTCCATATCATCTGTATTAATATTATCAATGTATCCTTCATAGGTAAAACCAACACCTATACCGCAGTTTGAACTCAACTTTCTAGGGACAGGAATGCTTTCATTAATAATACTATTCTTAGTTAGATATCTTGCAAATTTTATTGCTCCCGAATGAGTAAAAAAAGTAGCAAAGTAATTCATACTATTTCCTACAAGATACTTCATACTCGTCGTCTATATCAATAATAGAAACTTTGTATCCAGCATATTCCATATATCTTTTTACATTCATGCAAGCAGCGTTATTATCTACCAAAACTTCTAATCCTTCAGGCTTTCCAGATAACTCCTTTTTCACCATAAGAACAGGTTGAGGACAAGAATATCCTCTAGCATCTATTTTTTTAACCAACTTTAACATCCCCTTTCGTTATAGCTTTCTCTGGTTTAGAGCTTAAATATGATATACAACCAAGAACAACAAAACAAATTATAACGGCTATTTGTCCATTTGGTGTAGGTCCTTTTGGAGAAGAAGCTAATTGGAAGTTGTGAGCAAAAGCAGCACCAACTAACATACCAAATATAGTTATTACAGAGTCAACATTTCCTTCACCAGAAAGTACTAATTGTCTCATTGGACATCCTCCTAAAAGTACAGATCCCCATCCAGCAACAACCATACCTAAGAAATTCCATAATCCATCAGTATGAGCGATAGGTTGATCTACAAAACCAGCTTTAAAGAAACCAAATGCAACATTACCAATTAAAGCAGCCACTAACATAGATAAAAATCCTAGTATTAAGTAAGAATCTTTAAATAATATTAAATCTCTTATTCCACCTACCATACATAATCTTGTTCTTTGGCATATAATACCAACAACTAAACCTATAGCTAAAGCTATATATACTGGAGCATGTTGTGAACCAGGACCTTCTTTTGAGAATAATAATAAAGCAGATGAGCTTATTAATAAAATGAATAAAGCTACATTTATTGTAGGGAAAATAAAACCTTCAAACTTAGTTTGCTTGTAATTTCTTTTTAAAGAGAAGCCTTTGTTTAAAAATACTATTCCAATACCAATTCCTATAGCGAAACCAGCAATTCCGAATAAAGCATTGAAATCTCCACCTGCTAATCTAAGTACCATTCTAGTAGGACAACCTAAGAACATTAATGCCCCTACCATTACCATGAATCCTAAGCAAAATCTAATAAAAGGAGAAGAACCTCCGCGAGAAGAAAACTCTTTTTTAGAAAATGCGATAATAAATGCACCTAATATCATACCAATAATTTCAGGTCTCACATACTGAACAGTTTCGGCTCTATGTAATCCTAATGCACCTGCTGTATCCCTTAGAAAACAGGCAATACAAATCCCCATATTTTTAGGATTACCACAAAATACAGATAAGACAGATAAAATACCTATAATAGCTCCACCAATAATAATATTTCTCTTTTCCTTCATATGTACCCCCTTGCAAATTGTAAAATATTGTAACTAAATGGTTCGCTTAAATAGTAGCACAAAACATTTGAAAAATAAGGGATTTGACGAAGTATATGAAATATCAATATACAAGCAAATTAATATAAAAAAAATCTATAATATAAAGAAACAAACAATGCTATATTTAAAATAGGGAGTAATTGCATAAAGGGGGATAACATGAAAAATATATATTGTGACAATGGAGCTACATCTTATCCAAAGGCTCCTTTGGTAGGAAAAATGATAATGGATTATATAAATAATGTAGGATGTAATGTTAATAGAGGAGCGTATTCGTCTTCTTATGAAGCTGAAAATATAGTTTATGAGACTAGAGAACTTTTATGTGAATTATTCAACTTTGATAAACCAGAAAATGTAATATTTACACCAAATATAACTACGAGTTTAAATATAGTACTAAAAGGATTATTAAAACCTGAAGACAATGTTGTTGTATCTTCAATGGAGCATAATGCAGTGATGAGACCTTTAAACTCATTAACTAAAAATGGGATAAGCATTAGCAAAGTACATTGTAATAATATGGGGGAAATATCCATAAAAAATATAGAAGATTCAATATCAAAAAACACAAAAGCGATAATAATGACTCACGCATCAAATGTATGTGGAACTATATTGCCAATAAAAGAAATTGGAGAGTTATGTAAGAAACACAACAAGATATTTATAGTAGATAGTGCTCAAACTGCAGGTATTATAGATATAGATATGAAGGAATGCAATATTGATATACTTTGCTTTACTGGCCATAAAGGATTACTGGGTCCACAGGGAATAGGTGGATTTTTAATAAAAGAGGATATAGTGCCATTAGTAGAATCTTTAATTGAGGGAGGAACAGGTAGTTTATCTGAAGAAGAAATTCAACCTACATATATGCCAGATAAATATGAAAGTGGCACAGCTAATATTCCAGCTATATATGGATTAAATTCTTCTTTGAAATATATAAAAGAAGCTGGAATTCAAAAGATATTTGAAAAAGAGATGCGACTAGCTAAAAGATTTATAGATGGAATAAAAAAAATGGATAAAAACCTTTTAGTAGGAAAAACAGATATAAATAATAGAACTAGTGTAGTTAGCTTGGATTTTAAAGAGTTAGACAATGGACTTGTTTGTTATGAGTTAGATAAAAAATATAATATTCAAACTAGAAGTGGGCTTCATTGTGCACCTTCAGCTCATAAAACTTTAAATACTTTTCCTGATGGGACCGTAAGATTTAGTTTTGGGCATTTTAATACGGATGAAGAAGTAGATTATATTTTAGAAAAGATAATAGCAATTTTAAATAAATAGATTTATAAGAACAGATAAATGGGGATATCGCACTAAGATAATAGGGCGACGTCCCTATTTTTAGTTATAATTTTTGAGACTTATATCTACAGAACTTAAATATCAAATATATATACAAGATATCAAAAACTTGAATTAATAATATAATAAATAATTCAGTTGCATTTGATGAAACTATACCACTAAATTTCAGAATAGCTACAGATAAAGTTCCTAACCATTTAAACATTGCTATAGATATAGATTGACCCTTTAAGTTTCTTCTTTCCAAAAACATCAAAAGAAATAATACAGACATTAATAGATTTTGAAAATAAGCTATAAAGCCTGCAGTTTGAAGAATATCATAATCAAACATAATAGCAAAATCTAATGGTGCCAAAATCATAAATACAAAAGAAGATATTAAAGAGAAAATAACTAATATAAGAAATGGTATTTTACTTAATGAATATTTTTTATTAAAATCCTTATATCCATATTTAAAAAATGTAAAAGCTATTACTAAATCAAGAATAAACCATATTAAGCATACTATCTGGTGGAAGATAGTGGTTTTGTACACAAAGGCAAATACAAACTCCCAAGATAGATTAAGGCACATTGCAAGAAATGGCATACCGTAAGTCTTATCTTTAATACTTTTATTAATTATTAATATGTAAGTTATAATCCAGAAAAATCCGCTTAAGATTTGCAATATTATATCAATACTCAAAAAAACACCCCATTAAATATTTATGAAATGGGTACAGGCAATATTATAATATTTAAAAAATGTTAAACCTTAATGAATTAAATAGAAAATAGGAGCAAACAATTTGCTCCTATTTTCTATTTAATTTATATAAATTATAAATATTTATCAAAACTATTATAGCATTGGATAGGGCTACAGGATATGCATGCACTGTCATTCCATACACTATAAATAATAAACATCCTATAGTATTTATTATTCTAAGTTTTATAATATCAGTCATAGTTAAAGATATTACAATAAAAATAGATGCAGCATATCCAACCCATTCTATATAAGGTACGTTAAACATAATGACACTTCCTTTTAGATGATTTTGAGTAATTCACATTTGTATTAATTTATCCAGTAAAGCTAAAATATATATCAATCAAAAATAAAATTGTATCTGAGCATGCTATATTTTGTATAGAATATATTTTTTGTAAAGATTTTATTGAAAGTGTTAGAAAATATAAATTACCTACGAATGTTATAATGTAGGAGCTTTTACAGTAAGGAGGAAATTTATTGGAAGGTAAGATTATAATCAAATACATAAAAAATAAAAAAGAAGAAGGATTAAGGCTTTTAATAGAAGCTTATGGTGACTACATAAATACAATAGTAAGAAACAACATTAATAACCTAAGTTACTATCAAGAAGAATGTTTAAATGACATACTGCTATCTGTTTGGAATAACATGGATAGTTTTGACAATAGAAAAAATACACTAAAAAACTGGATAGGGGTTATATCAAAATACAAAACAATAGACTACAAAAGAAAATATCTAAAGCATAGTAGTAATGAAGAGTTAAAAGATGATATTTCATTTATAGATAAGAACTTACTAAAAAGAGAAGTAGAAGAAGAAATAGAGGAGTTATTGAGTAACTTAAATGAAAAAGATAAAGATTTATTTAGAGATTATTATTTAGAAGAGTTAGATGTAGAAACAATAGCAAAAAAAATGAAAACAAAGCCTTTTAATATATATAGTCGTTTATCAAGAGGTAAGAGAAAATTGAAAGAGTTATACAACAAAGAATAAGGAGGGGAGTAAATATATGAAAAATAAGTATGAGTTATTTAATGACATAAAATTAAAAGAAGAGTCACATGAATTAGAGACATTATCTAAGGATGAAAAAGAAAAAATATTTAATAATTTAGCAAAAAAAATAAACATAAATGAAGATGAGTACATAGAAAGTAATGTTAGCATACATAAAAATAGTAAAAATAAATATAAGAAGAATTATAAAAAAATTGCAGTAGCATCAGTACTATGTTTTTCAATATCAACGTTAGCATTAACTAATGAAAAAGTATGGGCATTGGTTACTAATATAGGAAAGCAGATTGAAAGTTACTTAGGGAGAGATGATAATGAGTACAAAGGCTATAAAGAGCCTATAAACCAAGAAGCAGAGAACAAAGGAATAAAGTTAAATATTTATTAAGCTCTTTTAGATGATGGGAACATACTATTAAGCATGAATATAGATTATTCAAACTTTGATGAAAGTACATTAAAAAATAGTGGATTTTTGAAGAAACAATACTATTTACCAACAGCTACAGTATATATGGATGGTAAAAAGTTTGTAGAGACAGGTGGATCAACTATAAATAATGAAATAAAAGAAAATAGTCAAGAATTTTTAACGGAACTAAATTTACAAAGAGTGGATACTGATGGTGATAATCAAGCAGACATAACCGATTATCAGATACTTGAAAATATTGATCCAGATAAAGAATACGATATTAAAATAGTATTTGACCAAGTAGGGGTGCAAAAAAGAGGCTTAATACCTAAGATAACAAATAGCCCATTTGAATTTATAAAAGGAAATTGGGAGTTTAATTTTAAGATTAATGGTAAAAAAATCATGGGGGAAACTAAAGTTTATAATATTAATAAAGAGATAGAAATTGATGATGAAAATTTTAAAGCGCTGATTAATATTAAGCAGTTGAGAGTATCACCAATATCAGTGAAATTAACCTATACAACAAAAATGGGCAAAGAGTATGAGTTTGAAAATAGAGATATAAATATAGAATTATTAGACCAAGATGGAGATATAATAAACGCTGGTGGTGGCGGAGGTGGAAATGAAGAACAAACTTATATGGAGTGGAACTTGGAAGGAAACTTAGAAAATGATAAAAAGCTTGAAAGTATAAAAATACTTCCATATCAGTATTATAGAGAAAATGGATCTAAAAATCCCAAGAAGCACCATACAATAAAATATGAAGAACAATCAATAACAATAGATTTAAATTAATTTAAAAATTGTTAATAGGATAGCATATTCCATATAAAACATCTTGGCTTTAGTCATTTTATAAAGACCCATATATTAAGATTAAAGGTAATACTAGCTGCTTTAAAGAAATGTAGAAAAAATATACAAATAAGACTATAATATAAAACATGGAAATAATAGAATAAAAAATTGGGGGAATTCATATGTCTCAAATGACTAAAAAGGCATTTGCTGCCTCACTAAAAAAAATGCTAGAACATAAATCTTTAGACAAGGTAAAAGTTATAGATATTACAGAGGACTGTGAAGTAAATCGCCAAACATTTTATTATCATTTTAAGGATATTTATGATTTGTTAGAGTGGATATATACAAATGAAGCAACCAAGGCTTTAGATGGAAACCGTACATATGATACTTGGCAGCAAGGATTTAGTAAGATATTTGAGTACATATTAGATAACAAATCTTTTGTACTAAACACATTTAACTCAGTAAGTAGAGAATATCTAGAAAGGTATCTATACAATGAAGTATATTTGCTTCTAATGGGTGTGATAGAGGAAAAAGCTAAAGATATACCAGTTAGAGAAAAAGACAAAATATTTATTGCTGACTTTTATAAATATGCATTTGTAGGACTTTTACTTGACTGGATAAAAAAAGGTATGAAAGAAAATCATGCAGATATTATAAAAAGTTTAAATACCTTAATTTGTGGGAATATAGAAGAGGCATTAGATAGATATAGGACAGACAAATAAAAATTTAAAATAAATATTAAGTAAAAATTAGACAGATAATATTATCTGTCTAATTTTTTTACAGTTTTAAACATATGACTAAGTATTATACATAGCTAAACCATTGTCTATACGATAAAGGTAAAAATAGGAATAATATATTATTAAATAAATAATTAAAGCTACTTAAAATCAAGCTTTGAGATATGGGGAGATAATATTATGTACTATAGTAATGGAAATTATGAAGCATTTGCTCGTCCAGAAAAACCAGCAAATGTAGATAGAAAGTCAGCATACTTAGTAGGAGCAGGATTAGCATCATTAGCAGCTGCATGCTTTTTAGTTCGTGATGGACAAATGAAGGGTGAGCATATTCATATATTAGAAGAAATGGATTTACCAGGTGGAGCATGCGATGGAATTAATGATGTTCAAAAAGGTTTTATTATACGTGGCGGTCGTGAAATGGAAAACCACTTCGAATGTTTATGGGATTTATTTAGATCAATACCTTCAATAGAAACTGAAGGAGTTTCTGTATTAGATGAATACTATTGGTTA
>NZ_JBKFGI010000009.1:0-99762 GCF_056171995.1 Romboutsia sp. LXY-2
TTATGGGATTTATTTAGATCAATACCTTCAATAGAAACTGAAGGAGTTTCTGTATTAGATGAATACTATTGGTTAAATAAAAAAGACCCAAATTACTCTTTAATGAGAGCTACAGTTAACCGTGGAGAAGATGCTCATACAGATGGAAAATTTACACTTACTGATAAAGCAGCTATGGAAATAGTACATTTATTTATGTCAAAAGACGAATCTTTATATGATAAAAAAATTAGAGATGTGTTCACTGAAGAATTCTTTGAATCTAACTTCTGGTTATACTGGAGAACTATGTTTGCATTTGAAGATTGGCATAGCGCTCTTGAAATGAAATTATATATTCAAAGATTTATCCACCATATTGGAGGACTTCCTGATTTTTCAGCTTTAAAGTTTACAAAATATAATCAATATGAATCACTAATCTTACCAATGGTTAAGTACTTAGAAGCTCATGGTGTTCATTTCCAATACAATACTGTTGTTACCGATGTATTATTTGATATTACTAAAGATAAGAAAGTAGCAAAGCAAATAGTATGTGTTCATGATGGAAAAGAAGAAACTATTGATTTAGTAGAAGATGATTTAGTATTTGTGACAAATGGTAGTTGTACAGAAAATACAACACTTGGAGATCAAGATAGAGCTCCTGTTTTAAATACTACTCCTGGTGGTTGCTGGAGTCTATGGAGAAATATTGCTGCTCAAGACCCTGCATTTGGTAGACCAGATAAGTTCTGTACTAATATAGAAAAAACAAACTGGGAATCTGCAACAGTAACAACTTTAGATAATAGAATACCACCTTATATAGAAAAAGTATGTAAGCGTAATCCATTTAGTGGAAAGGTAGTTACAGGAGGAATAATTACAGCTAAGGATTCATCTTGGTTAATGAGTTATACTCTAAACAGACAACCACACTTTAAAGAACAACCAGACAATCAACTTGTAGTATGGGTATATGGACTATTCACAGATGTTGATGGTGACTTCATCAAAAAGCCAATGAAAGAGTGTACTGGAGAAGAAATTACTCAAGAGTGGCTATACCATTTAGGTGTTCCTGTAGAAGAAATTCCTGATATGGCAAAAAATTCAGCTCGTTGTATTCCTTGTATGATGCCATATATTACATCATTCTTTATGCCAAGAACAGCAGGGGATAGACCTAAGGTTGTACCAGAAAATAGTGTTAACTTTGCATTTATAGGTCAATTCTCTGATACTGTTAGAGACACTGTATTTACAACAGAGTACTCTGTAAGAACAGCTATGGAAGCCGTATATACATTACTTGATATAGATCGTGGAGTTCCAGAAGTATTTGCTTCTTGTTATGATGTTAGAGTATTACTTGATTCAACTTCTAAAATGATGGATGGAAAAAAACTAACAGATATTAAATTACCTCTAAATGCTAAAGTTAAATTAAAAAGTGCAATGAAAGAAATTAAAGGTACTATAGTTGAAGAGCTATTGGAAAGATATAATTTAATATAAAGAATGAATTAGTAAAAGCTAATGAAGAAGAGAAAATAAATAATAGAATATAATTAAAAAGGCAGAGTTATCTGCCTTTTTTGTACAATTATAATAAAGTACACTAATTTAATATATTAAGGTATAATTTTATAGTATAAAAAAGAGTGTAAAGAAATATTAACTCATAGTAAAAAAGAAAGGCTGGAATAAATATGGTAAGAAATATTGTAAAAGACGTATTATTTTTAGAACAAAAATCAGAAGTTGCAACTATAGATGATATAGAGATTGTTAATGATTTAATAGATACATTAAGAGCAAATTTAGAATATTGTGTAGGATTAGCTGCAAACATGATAGGTGTTAAAAAGCGTATACTTGTATTTACTGTAGGAAGTATGATAATTCCCATGATAAATCCGGTTATACTAAAAAAAGAAAAACCTTATGAAGCTGAAGAAAGCTGTTTATCTTTAACCGGTATTAGGAAAACCACTAGATATGAAACTATAGAAGTAGAGTATTTAGATAAAAACTTTAAAAAGCATAAGCAAGTATTTAATGGATTTACTGCACAAATAATTCAACATGAAGTAGATCATTTTGAAGGTATAATAATTTAATAATCAAGTCATAAAGACCGCAAAGATAAGTTAAATTTATTTTTGTGGTCTTTTATTTTGCTATATTTTAAGCATAAAATCATAAAAAAACTAGTAAGAAAAAAGATTAATTGATAAAAATAAAGCAATCTTTTTTTCAATGTTTGGAAGGAAAAGTGTTGACCTATATACATCAAAAGTGTTATATATATAAGTATAAACAACAAAAAGTGTACACTAAATAAATTAATAAGACATACTATAAAACGTATATATATAAAAATTCAAACAGGAGGGGTTCATAATGAAAATAAGAGTTGCTATAAATGGATTTGGAAGAATTGGGAGAATGGTTTTAAGAATAGTAGAGGAAAATGGTTTTAAAAACTTTGAAATAGTTGCTATAAATGCTAGAAGTGATGCGAAGACTTTAGCTCATTTATTTAAGTATGATTCTTCTTACGGTGTATTCAAGGGGAAAGTAGATACGGATGAAAATGAAAATATTATCATCAACGGAAATAAAGTAAAAGTATTAAAGGTTAATGACCCAAGTGATTTACCTTGGAAAGAATTAGGAGTAGACATAGTTATAGAGTCTACAGGTAAATTCACTGATAGAGAAGGTGCTCAAAAACATATAGATGCAGGTGCTAAAAAAGTTATAGTAACTGCGCCTGCAAAGAATGAAGACAAGACTATAGTTATGGGCGTAAATGAGAATGAATATGATAACAATAAACATCATATAATTTCAAATGCATCTTGTACTACAAACTGTATAGCTCCAGTAGTTAAAGTTTTAGATGAAGAGTTTGGTATAGTGAAGGGATTAATGACGACTATACATGCTTATACTAATGACCAACAAATATTAGACAAGACTCACAAGGATCTTAGAAGAGCAAGAAGTGCGGGAGTTTCTATGATACCTACAACAACAGGGGCTGCTGTAGCTGTAGCTAAAGTATTACCAAAGTTAGAAGGAAAATTAAATGGATTTGCAGTAAGAGTACCAAGTCCTAGTGTTTCTATGGTTGACTTAGTTTGTGAATTTAGAAAAGATGTTACGGTAGAAGAAGTAAACAAAGTTTTAGAAGAAGCTGCAAAGAAAGAATTAGAAGGTGTACTTGGTTATTCAGATTTACCACTTGTATCTATAGATTACAAGCAAAATTCAGATTCATCTATAGTAGATGGATTATCTACTATGGTTAATGATGGTAATATGGTAAAAGTTGTGGCTTGGTATGATAATGAATGGGGATACTCATGTAGAACTGTAGATTTAGTTGAATATGTTGCAAAGGAAGTTTTAATGGCAAGTAAGGTTAGTGCTTAGGATATATATAAATTATAATACTCGAAGATAGATTATCAAATGTGATAATCTATCTTTTTAATGTATAAGTAATTTTCAATGGCTATACATTAAAAATATCCATAAAAATTCATATTATTTTATATAAAATATAATTACATAAACTATAAGCTGGGTATAAATATAAAAAATCAATTAAACAGGGGGATATCATGAACTATAAAAATCTTATATCAAATGGAAAATCAGTAAGAGAGTTTAAGAATAAAAGTATAGAAGAAAAATATTTCAATGAAATAGAAAGTTATATAAAAAATTCTAAAAAGTTATTACCTGGAATAAATATTGAAGTTAAAATATTTGATAGTAAGGATTGTTATGAAAAGCTAAAAAACATAGCTGGATACAATGGATATATGATAGAAGCACCTAATTACGTGGTTATACTATCAGACGTTAAAAAAGGATATATGGAAAACAGTGGGTATGTAGGAGAAAGATTAATATTAAAAGCAAGAGATTTAGAAATTGATTCTTGTTGGATAACTTTTAAAGATAGTGATGCAATAAAAGAAAAGTTAGAGATTTCATCAGACAAAGAAGTTACATCTATTATAGCTTTAGGATATGAGAATGATAAGAATACTAAAAGTAAAAGAGGTTCAGATAGATTAAGTGTAGAAAAAATAGTATATATGAATGAGTGGGGACAAAATGCAACTGCGACAGAACTAGAGGAGAGAGGTCTTCTTGATGCCTTTAGTTATGCTAGAATGGCACCATCAACACTTAATAGACAGCCATGGAGATTTATAATTGATGGTGGTAATATTATATTAGCCGTGAAAAAAGATGATTTTACTAGTGACTATGAAAAAAGTATAGATGCTGGAATAGCTATGCTGTATTTTGGTTTAATAATAGATACGACTATGCTTGATTCAAAATGGAGCTTAGATAATATTAATAAAGATTACAAAATACCTGAAGACTATGAAGTAATAGGGTGTTGTAGTATATAGTAGATATGTTTAACTGACCATATTGGCGAAACTGCCAATATGGTTTTTTATATTTAACAAATTAAATAAGAGGTATTAAAAAAGATATTGACAATCATTATCATTATCAGTTAGAATGAAATTATCGAAATGATAACAATTATCATTACCTAAATTTAAATTCAAAACTAAGATTATGTTTATATGACTCAATTAGGAGGATAGATGAAGAAAAGATATTTACTAATAATACTAATAATTTTATCATTTGTATCTATTTTTATAGGTGTACATGATATTAAGATAACAGAAATATTTAAATTAAATAATGACCAGCTAAAGATCTTAGTAATAAGCAGAATACCTAGACTGATAAGTATATTAGTAGCAGGTATGGGAATGAGTATATGCGGATTAATTATGCAACAAATAAGCAGAAATAAATTTGTATCGCCAACAACAGGAGCTACAATAGATGCGGCACAGTTAGGATTAGTATTTTCACTAATGCTTATACCAAATGCAGGTATGGTTGGAAAAATGATAATATCATTTGTATTTTCACTAATAGGAACATTTATGTTTATGAAAATACTTAAAAGCTTACAATTTAAAAATGCTGTATTTGTACCACTGGTAGGAATAATGTTTGGTAACATAATAGGTTCAGCGACAACTTTTATTGCATATAAAAATGACTTAATGCAAAATGTAACATCTTGGATGCAAGGTAATTTTTCTATGATACTTAAAGGAAATTATGAAATGTTATACATAGCGATACCACTTATAATAATTGCTTACATATATGCAAATAAGTTTACAATAGCTGGTATGGGTGAGGATTTTGCTACAAACTTAGGACTTAATTATAACTCAGTTATAAACTTAGGATTAACAATTGTAGCGATAGTTACAGCAAGTGTTGTAATAACGGTGGGAAGTATACCTTTTATAGGCCTTATAGTTCCTAATATAGTGTCAATGTATAAGGGTGACAATATAAAAGATAGTATATGGCATACTGGATTATTTGGGGCAATATTTGTTTTAGTATGCGATATATTTTCAAGAACTATTATATATCCATATGAAATACCAATAGGACTAACTGTTGGAGTTATAGGAAGTGTATTATTCCTTTACATGATATTAAGGAGGAATTCATATGCAAGTTAGTAGCACAAGTAAATTAGCTAGTAAAAAAATTGATTTTACTATAACTAAAGAAAATAGGCAAAAGAAAATAATTTATATAATAGGACTTATGATAATAGCTTTTGCAGCACTTTACTTAACGGTAGGTGTTAACATGAATCATTTTGATTACGCAATGAAACAAAGAATACCAAGATTGATAGCTATAGTTTTAACTGGAGGATGTATAGCATTTTCATCTATGATTTTCCAAACAATAACTAATAATAATATACTTACACCAAGTGTTTTAGGCTTAGATTCACTGTATATATTAGTTCAAACTATGATAGTATTTTTACTTGGTATTGATAGTAAGTTTATAACAAGTAAAAATTATAACTTTATATTATGTGTAGTAGTAATGGTTATAGCATCATTTGTTTTATATAAGAAGCTATTTGAAAAAAGCGGAAATAACATATTTTTCTTACTTCTAGTAGGAATGATATTTGGGACACTATTTAAAAGTATATCAACTTTTATGCAGGTTGTAATAGACCCAAATGAATATGCAACTCTTCAAAATAACTTACACGCAAGCTTTACAAATGTGAACACAGACATACTTTTAATAGGATCTATAATGCTTATAGTCATTATACCTTTCATATATGATGATATGAAATATTTAGATATATTAGGCCTTGGAAAAGATCATGCAATAAACTTAGGTGTAGATTATGACAGAGTAGTAAAGAAAATGATAATAGTAGTTTCAATATTAGTATCTATATCGACTGCTTTAGTAGGTCCAATAACATTTTTAGGATTATTAGTAGTAAACATAACAAGACAATTACTACATACATACAAACATAGTTATTTAATAGCAGGGTCTACTTTAATAAGCATACTGACGTTAGTCGCAGGACAGTTTTTAGTAGAAAGAGTATTTAGCTTTAGCACAACTTTAAGTGTAATTATAAACTTTATAGGAGGAGTATATTTTATATACTTATTACTGAAGGAGAGTAAGATGTAATGATAGTAGTAAAAGATATAATAAAAAAATATTCAAATAAAACAGTAGTAGATAAGGTTTCAGTAAATATTGAAAAAGGTAAAATAACTTCTTTTATAGGACCTAATGGAGCTGGTAAAAGTACTGCATTAGCCATGATAACTAGACTTATGAAAAAAGATGGTGGGGAAGTTATAATAGATGGAAAAAATCTAGAAGATTGGGACAATAAAGAGCTATCAACTAAGATTGCAATACTTAAACAATCTAACAATGTTAACTTAAAGCTTACAATTAGAGAACTTGTTTCCTTTGGTAGATTCCCTCATAGCCAAGGTAGGCTTACGGAGGAAGATAATAAGTATATAGATGAAGCTATAGAGTATATGAAGCTAAAGGATATAGAAGATAAGTATATAGATGAATTAAGTGGTGGGCAAAGGCAAAGGGCATATATAGCAATGGTTATTGCTCAAAACACAGAGTATGTATTTTTAGATGAGCCACTAAATAATTTAGATATGAAACATTCTGTTGAGATGATGAAAGTTCTTAGAAATTTATGTGATGAATTAGGGAAGACTGTAATTTTAGTTATGCATGATATAAATTATACTTCTTGTTACTCAGATTACATAGTAGCATTAAAGGATGGAAGAATAGCTAAACATGGTAAAACAGAAGAAATAATAAAGAAAGAAGTATTAGAGGAAATATACGAAATGGAATTTGATGTACAAGACATAAATGGAGATAAAATATGTGTATATTTCTAAAATAATTAATAAAGCTTGAAGATTAATAATCTAAAGGCTATAAACTATGGTTACAATAAAAAAATTTACAAATTAGATGAGAAAGATAATCAATATTAAATAAAAAATCAGGAGGAGATTATTATGAATAAAAAAGTAGCAGCAATATCAGGGCTTATTATAGCAGGACTAGTAGGAGGAGCTTTATTCTTTTCTAACAATGGTAATGGTGAAGCTAAAGATACAAAAAAGGAAGTAGTAAAAGTAGAGCATGCATTAGGAAGTACAGAAGTACAAGAAGAGCCAGAAAAAATAGTGGTGTTTGACTGGGCGGCATTAGATGCTATGGAAACATTAGGAGTTGATGGGGTAGTAGGAGTACCTCAAAGTTCAGCAATACCAGAGTACTTAAATGAATATGCAAAAGAAGATTATGCTAACGTAGGTGGATTAAAAGAGCCAGATTTAGAAAAAATAAATGAACTTCAGCCAGATTTAATAATAATAAATGGAAGACAACATAGCTTCTATGATAAGCTAAGTGAAATAGCTCCAACAATATCAATGTCTAAAGAAGATGGAAAATACATGGAGTCAGTAACTAAAAATCTTAACTATTTAGGAGATATATTCAACAAAGAAGAAGAGGTAGCTAAAGAGTTTAAAGCTATAAATGCTAAGATAGATGAAATAAACAAGAAAGTAACTGAAAAAGCTTATGTTGCAACTACATTAATGGCAAGTGATGGAGAATTAAGTGTATTTGGTCAAGATTCTAGATTTGGTATAATATACAACGAAATAGGATTTAAAAATACAGATGAAAATATACAAGCAGCTGACCACGGTCAAAGTGTATCATATGAGTACATAGCTAGCCAAGATAGTGACTTTATGTTTGTTATAGATAAGTCAGTTGTAACAAAGGATAAGAATCAAGCATCAGCTAAAGAGTTATTAAACAATGATTTAGTAAATGGTACAAAAGCAGCTAAGAATGGAAATATAGTATACTTAGATACATTATCTTGGTATATATCAGATGGTGGATTTGAATCTACAAACAATATGTTAGACGAAATTAATGATGCAATAAGTAAATAATAATATTTCAAAAGTTGTGTGATTTTCACACAACTTTTGTTTTTTAAGATAGAAAAGTTTTTATAAAATAATGTGATATATAGGATTAGAGCTTATATATCATAAAATTAATGTATAGGAGAAAATAGATGTTAAAAGAATTTATAAAGTATTATAAGCCATATAAAAAGCTGTTTGTGCTAGATTTACTAGCGGCATTTACAGTAGCTTTATGTGACTTAGTTTATCCAATGATAACAAGGAGTATAATGAATGATGTGGTACCAAATAAAGATAATAGAATGCTTACCGTATTTGCAGTAACCTTAATAGTTATATTTATATTAAAAGCAGGATTAAACTATTTTATGCAGTATTGGGGTCATGTGGTAGGAGTTAGAATGCAAGCTGATATGAGAAGCTATGTATTTACTCATCTTCAAAAGTTACCAAGCTCATATTTTAATGATAATAAGAGTGGTGTAATAATGTCTAGAATTATAAATGACCTTATGGAAGTGTCAGAACTTGCTCACCATGGACCAGAGGACTTATTTGTATCTGTAGTAATGTTATTAGGATCGTTCTTTATACTTATGGGAATAAATGTAGAGCTTACATTAATAGTTTTTGCAATATTACCAGTTATAATAATATACGCTATAGTTCAAAGAAAGAGAATGAGTGGTGCATTTAAAGAAACTAGGGTAAGAACAGGGGATGTAAATGCTACCTTAGAAAATAGTATAGCAGGTATGAAAGTAACGAAGTCTTTCTGTACTCAAGAGGAAGAATTAAAAAAATTTAAAGAGTCTAATGAAGTATTTAAGCATGCGAGAGAAGGCGCTTATAAAGTTATGGCTCAGTATTTCTCAGGTATGTTCTTATTAATAGATATATTAGAATTAGTAGTGCTTATAGTAGCAGGTTATTTCACATATATGAATAAAATAACTTTAGGAGATTTTGCAGCCTACTTATTATATGTAAAGATGTTTATACAACCGATAAGAAAATTAATAAACTTTACTGAACAATATCAAAATGGTATGACAGGCTTTGAGAGGTTTGTAGAGATAATAAATGAAGAAACAGAAAAAGAATGTGAGAATCCTATTGAGCTTAAAGATGTAAAGGGAAGTATAGAAATACGAAATGTATCATTTACTTATGAAGATAATAAGCAAGTATTAGATAAGCTAAACTTATCAATAGATGCAGGTAAAACAATAGCTCTTGTAGGTCCATCAGGTGGTGGAAAAACAACACTATGTAACCTTATACCGAGATTCTTTGAATTTGATAGTGGAGATATAAAGATTGATAATACTAGTGTTAAAGATATAAGTTTAAATTCTCTGAGAAAAAATATAGGTGTAGTTGCACAAGATGTATTTTTATTTACAGGAACGATAAGAGACAATATAAAAATAGGAAAAACTAATGCTACTCATGAAGAAATAGTAGATGCTTGTAAAAAGGCAAAGATACATGAGTTTATAGAAACATTACCAGATGGGTATGACACATATATAGGAGAACGAGGAGTTAAGTTATCTGGAGGACAAAAGCAAAGAGTATCTATAGCTAGAATTTTCTTAAAGAATCCACCAATAATGATACTAGATGAAGCAACTTCAGCACTAGATAATGTTACAGAAAGAGAAATACAAGAATCACTAGAGGAATTAAGTAAAGACAGAACAAATCTTGTTGTAGCACATAGATTAACAACAATAAAAAATGCAGATGAAATATTAGTATTAACTGACAAAGGAATTGAAGAAAGAGGAACTCATAAAGAGTTGATTAAAAAAGATGGAGTATACGCAAAACTTCATAAAAATTAAAAATATATATTATTTTTATTAGTTGTTATATATATAATAAGAGAAAGAGTTAATATATAAACTAATATATCCAATGATGGCTGTAAAATATCAGGGATATTTATAAAAATTCATTTTTATAAATAGATTATTATGAAGATAATTAAGTCTTTGATTCCGTCATAAGATATTTCATTGTTATTAGCCTTATAGTTTACCTATACAAATGTTATCATAGAATTATTATTCTCACAGCGTAGTAATTCAAGTAAGGCTAGCTTTTTCTTTAGTCGGGATATGTTTTTTTATGAAACTATTTTGCTTTGCAAGCATAGGTATTTAATTATTTCATTAAAAATATCCTCATGCATAGGTATTATATATAAATAATTCTGGAAATATAGCTATAAGACTCAAAAAAGTTTCTAGTATTTATCAATAATTAGATATGGTGCCAAGTAATTATTAGCTTATGATAATAATTAAGAATAGGATATGAGCCTAGTGGTAATGGTATCTACTTTTAAGGATATGGTGTCTATGATAGTTTCAAAGGTAATTAAGATAGAAAGATAAAAAGTGACCTTCTTGTTAATATGAGAATGTTGTTTGCAGTAAAAAATAAGATATATGAGCCAAATGGTATAATAAAAGTGAATAAATAAAAAAATCATATCGAAGTTTGATATGATTTTTTTATTTATTTAATTATGCTTAAATAAGCTTCGAATAAGATGTCGATCACTACTAATATAGTAGATCTAGGTGTTGTATCATACCCTGATATATTAATCTTTTGAGAGCATGTGTTTATTGGTATATCAACTAAAGTTGATAGTGTAGAGTTAGGGCTATTTACAATAGCAGCTGTGTTGAAGTTTTTGTATTTAAACTTCTCACATGAAGTAATTAGTGTATTTGTTTCACCGCTGTTGGATACAAATATAACTAAGTCTCCACTTTGTATAGTTTGGTCTAGTAAGTCAATCATATGAGACTCATATACATAAAAACTATTTTTATTAGCTTGCATTAATAACTTAGAAAAATATTCACCAATAGGTTTTGATAATCCTACTGCTACTATTACTATTTTATTTGCATGCTTAATACTTTTAGCTAGCTTGTTTATATTAGCTGTATTAAGGTTTGATATATTTTGATTTAAGTTAGCTATTATATTGCTAACTTGCTTTTCTTTATCTTGATAATATTCTTCTCTATATAGGCCCTTAAGAATATGTTTTAGTTCAGAATATCCAGACAGCCCTAGTTTAGAACACATTCTTATTATAGTAGTAGTGCTTACATTGTTCATATCAGCTAAAGTTGTAAGTGATAAATCCTTTGATGCAGCAATATTAGAATCTATATAATAAAATATATGCTTTTCAGCATGGCTAAGAGTGCTTAATTTATGAGAAAACTTCATCAAAAAATTACTAATATTAATCACCACCTTTGTGTTTAATAAAAAGTACAAATATACTTTTTGTGTACAAGAAAATGTTTTTCCTGTGATATATAATACTATTATAAGTTAAAGACATATTTAAGTAAACTTTATAAGGGAGGATAAAAAATGAATTTAGCTAGTATGACAGACAAAGAATTAATCATGTTAGATTTGAATATATCTAGCAAAGAAGAGGCTATAAAGTTATTAATAGACAAGCTTTACAATGAGGGTGTGATTAGCTCAAAAGAACAGTTTTTTAATACTGTAATGGAAAGAGAATCACACTCACCAACTGGGTTAGAGAGAGGACTAGCTATACCTCATGGTAAGTGCGACTCTGTAAAGAAGGCTGCATTTGCTGTAGCAAGATTAAATAATAAGATATCCGACTGGGAAAGTATAGATCCTAATAATGAAGTAGATTTAATATTTTTATTAGCAATACCTAAGGTAGAAGAAGGATCAACTCATTTAAAGTTGTTATCTAAATTATCGGTATCATTAATGGATGAGAATTTTTACAATGGTCTAAGAACTTCTAAAAATGCTAATGAATTTATGGGAAACTTAAACAACAAAAAAAGTGGGAATAAAGAAGAAAAAACATACACAAAAACAGTACTAGCAATAACTGCTTGTGCAGCTGGTATAGCTCACACATACATGTCTGCTGAAGCGCTTGAAAAAGCAGGTCAAAGAATGGGAATTAAGGTTATAACAGAAAAGCAAGGTGCTAATGGTATTGAAGACAGACATACAAAAGAACAAATACAAAAAGCTGATGGAGTGATTTTTGCTAGTGATGTTGCTGTTAAAGGTATTGAACGTTATAAAGGGAAGTCTTTTGTAAAAGTCAAGGTTGCAGACCCTTTAAAGAATGCAGATGAACTATTGACTAAAGTACTAGAGAGGCCAGATGGAAAAGTGGAAGCTTCAGGTGATGAAGTGGAGATAAAATCAGATTTATCAGGGAAAAATGGAATATTCAAAGAAGTGATGGAAGCAGTAATGACAGGTATATCTTATATGATTCCTGTAATAGTCGCTGCAGGTCTAATGATGGGAATTGCTAAGTTAACAGCTATGGCAATAGGTGAAATAGACAATATGGGAATGTTTATTGAGAGTGGAAATCAATTCTTAGTGTTATTAGGATACCTAGATAAATTTGGTGGAATGATATTTAAGTTTATATACCCACTATTTGCAGCTTATGTAGCATATTCAATAGCAGATAGACCAGGTTTAGTAGCAGGGTTTGTAGGTGGTGCTTTTGCAGGTGGATTACACTTTACATTTTGGGGAGTTGAAGGTGGAGTTCCATCAGGATTTTTAGGAGCATTAATACTAGGTTTAGTAGCGGGTTATGTGACTAAATTCTTAAATGAAAAGATAAAGTTACATAAGAACTTACAAGCTATGAAGCCGATGTTCTTATTACCGGGGATATCAGTATTAGTAGTATTCTTATTAAACTTCTATTTTGTAGATCCGGTATTTGGGGGATTAAATGCATGGTTATCAAATATAATAGCATCATTTGGAACAGGTTCTACAATAGCATTAACTGCTGTAATAGCAGCATGTACAGCATTTGATCTAGGTGGACCAGTAAACAAAGCGGCCGGTGCAATAGCTATAGGACTTGCAGCGGATGGTATATTCCCATTAACAGGAAGAGTATTAGCAATCGTAATACCTCCAATAGGTCTTGGATTAGCGACTGTCTTAGATAAAGTTATAGTTAAGAGAAGAGTATTTGATGACAACTTAAGAGTAGTAGGTAATACATCTATATTACTTGGATTAATTGCTGTAAGTGAAGGTGCAATACCTTTCATGTTAAAAAACCCATTAATAACAATACCTATAAACATGTTAGGAGCTATACTTGGTTCTGTAACAGCAGTAATTCTAGGTGCAGTTCAATGGAATCCACTGCCAGCGATATGGGGGTGGCCTTTAGTTGAGAACTTATGGGCTTATATTGTAGGATTATTAGTAGGTACTATGTTTATAGCCGTTGCTAATATATTTATAAGATTCCATTTAATAAAGAAAGAAGAAACAAGAAGTTTAAATGATAAAGATGAGAAATTGAGAAAAGTATCTTAATATATAGGGGGATTATTCAAAGTTATATGGATTTGAATAATTCCTATTTTTAAAAATAAGGTTTATTATTAGCATCAAGGTTATATATGGAGGCAGAAATGAAGAAAAAAGTATATGTAGTACCTCATTCTCACTGGGATAGAGAGTGGTATTTTACAATAGAAGATTCAAATATATTATTAAGTGAAAATATGCCGTATTTAATGGATATGCTTGAACATGACAGAGAGTATAAGTCTTACACTTTTGATGCACAACTTTCAGTTGTGGAAGAACTAATTAAGTTATATCCAGAGGAACAAGAGAGACTAAGAAATTTAGTAAGTGATAAAAGAATATTTATAGGTCCTTGGTATACTCAAACAGACTCTATTTTAGTAAATAAAGAATCTATAATAAGAAACCTTTTATATGGAACTAGACTAGGCAATAAGTATGGTCATAGCATGAATGTTGGATATCTTCCAGATATATTTGGACAAAATGCATATTTACCATCTATATTTAAAGGATTTGATATACAAGATAGTGTTTTACAGAGAGGAGTATATACAGAGGATTTAAAAGAAAATTTAAACTTTAAATGGGTATCTCCTGATAATGAAAGTGTTAGAGCAAATAATATTTATTTAGGATATGGACCTGGTAAATTTTTATCTTCAGATAGTGTTTATATAGAAGAAAAATTAATACCAATGTTAGAAAAACTAGAAAGTCTGAATAAAGATTGTAATAACTTGCTTTTACCAGCTGGAGGAGATCAAGTTTTAGTAAGAGAGCATTTTCCACAAACAATAAAAGAATTGAATGAAAAGCAAGATAAGTATGAGTTTTTATTATCAGACTATGAAACTTTTATGAGTGATACATGGACTAAAGATTTTGATAATGAGATACATGGAGAGCTTGTAGCTTGTGAAAAATCAAGAATACACAATACTATAAAGTCTCAAAGATATGACATTAAATACTTAAACACCGTGGTTGAGAATAAAATACTTTATGTATTAGAGCCATTAGGGGTTATAGGCAAATCGCTAGGAATAAGCTATAAGACAAGATGGTTAGATATCATGTGGAAGTTATTATTTGATGCGCATGCACATGATAGTATAGGTGGATGCAATTCAGATGACACAAACAGAGATATACTAACAAGACTTCAAAAAGTTAATGTAATGTGCGATGGAATAGCAAATCTTATTAAAAAGCAGATAACAATAGCAGTTAGTAAATATTTAAATAGGGAAGATATTTTATTATTATTTAATACTAATGCGAAAGATAGTAATGAAGTAATAGAATCAGTAGTATTTACTAAAGAAAAAGATATAGAAATAAAGACTTTAGAAGGAAAAATTGTTGATTTTATTATAAATAATCAAGAAATATTAAGTGGAGGAAAGCAGGTATTAGTAACTGCCGAAGGAGAAAAGGAAGTAGAATTGCCAGGATACTACAGAACAGAAATTAGATTAACAGGCATACCTGTTAAAGCTATGGGATTTGTTACTTTAGTAGTAGGTCAAGGGGAAAAAGATAGTACGAATAGTCTGATAGAATCAAATGATAATAAAATAGAAAATGATAAATATGCAATATCATTCAAAAATAGAAACGTATCATTAGTAAATAAGTCTAACAATGAAAAAATAGAAAATCTTATCTATTTTGAAAACTGTGGAGATTATGGTGATTCATATGATTTCTCACCACTAGATATGGATAAAGATATATTAATAAAAGAAGCTCATATTATAGATGTACGTAAAAGCAATTTAGTACAAATAATGAAGCTAAAGCATAGTATAGAGTTACCATTTAATATAGAGGAACGAAAGTTAAACATAAATTCAAAAACTTTAGAAATAACTACTAAAATAGAAATGAGAAAAGGTGAAAACTTTATAAGAATTTCACATGACATAGATAACAACATAAAAGACCATAGAGTAAGAGTCGTTTATAATACGAACATAACATCTAAGATATCGTTAAGTGACCAAGGGTTTTCTGCCATAAAAAGAGAAAATCAAAATAAGTATATAGATACTTGGAGAGAAAGAGAGTTTGCAGAAAAACCTGTAAGTATTTATGGATTAGAGAACTTTGTTGCTATTAAAAATGATAATAATACATTTGGTATAGTAACAGAAGGAATAAAGGAATATGAGATTTTAGAAGATAGCAAAATAGCACTTACCTTATACAGAAGTGTTGGGATATTAGGAAGAGATAATCTAGCTTGGAGACCAGGAAGAGCATCAGGAATTAACAACAAGGTAGTTTATACTAAAGATGCGCAACTTATTAAAAATATGAAGTTTGAGTATGCTATATACTTTGATAAATCAAATGAAGATGCATCAGAGTTATTTAAAGTTACTGACAAATTTATAAAGAAATATACAACATACCAAAATCAAAATTTGAATTTATTTGAAGAAAGATTAGAAAGATTTGAAATACCTAAAAATCATAATATAAATTTATCAAGTTATAGTTTATTTAAAATAGACAATAAAGATGTGTTTATGAGTGTATGTAAAGAATCTTACGAAAGAGACGGAATAATAGTAAGATTATTTAATCCAACAAGTTCACCTAATGAAATAAGCTTAAAAAGTGAATATATAAACGACATAAAAATCACTAATTTATATGAAAGAGAATTAGATGATGCTAGTGACAAAATAAAGATAAAACCTAAAGGATATATAACACTAAAGTTATTAGGAGGACAATATAATGGATAAACATGCGCTTTTACAAAATGTAGAAGAAAAACTTAAATCAATATATAAAGAAGATTATAAATCTGAAATTTTCAATATGATGAAGTCAACTATAGAAAAATTTGAGGGGAAAAACTTTGAAAAAACAGATGCTATATCTGAAAAAAATGTATATTTAATAACCTATGGCGACAGCATATATGAAGAAGGACAGCCTACAATATATACCTTAAATAAGTTCTTAAATAATAAGGTTGGAGATACAATAACTGATGTTCATTTATTGCCCATGTTTGATTATACATCTGATGATGGATTCTCAGTAGTAGACTATATGAAGATAGATAAGAAATTAGGCGACTGGGATGACATAAATAAGCTATCTAAAGATTATAGACTTATGTATGATTTTGTAGCAAACCATATATCAAAAAGTAGTGAATGGTTTAATGGATATCTAAATGGAGATGAAAAGTATCAAAATTACTTTATATCAGGAGATAAAAACTTTGATTACTCAAATGTGGTTAGGCCTAGAACATCCCCTATTATACATGAGTATAAGGGGATGGATGGTATAAAAACTGCATGGACTACATTTAGTGAAGATCAGGTAGATATCAATATAAAACATTTTCCGGTTCTTATAGAAACTACTGAAGTATTATTAAATTATGCTTTAAATGGTGCAACATCAATAAGGCTTGATGCTATAGGATTCTTATGGAAAGAGTCTGGAACAACATGTATACATCTTCCTCAAACTCATATGATAATCCAATTATGGAGAATGATATTAGATTACTTTAAGGAGGATACACAATTAATTACTGAAACTAATGTACCTCATAAGGAAAATATAAGTTACTTTGGAGATACTAAGAATGAAGCCCATATGGTGTATCAATTTACATTACCGCCACTTACTCTTCATACCTATACAACGCATGATTCTACTAAGCTTACTAAGTGGGCATCTACTATAGATAGAGTATCTGATAAGGCTACATTCTTTAACTTCTTATCAAGTCATGATGGAATAGGAATGAGACCGATAGAAGGTATACTTACAGAAGAGGAAAAACAATGTCTTGTCGATAAAACAGTTACTAATGGTGGGAGAGTATCATACAAAAATAATCCAGATGGAACTAAATCAGTATATGAGTTAAATATAAATTATTTAGATGCGCTTATAAACAAAGATGAGGATATAGAAGAGGATGTACAGATACGAAAAATACTATCAGCACATGCAATGTTGTTATCATTTGTTGGAGTACCAGCTATATACTATCATTCACTATTAGGTTCAAGGAACTATTATAATGGAGTAGAAGAGTCTGGAATAAATAGAAGAATAAATAGAGAAAAGCTAGAGTACAATAAAATCTGTGATGAAATAGAAAATGACAGCAGACGAAATAAGATATTTACACAGCTAAAGAAGCTAATAGATGTAAGAAAAAGAGAAAGTGCTTTTTCACCATATGGAAGCCAAAAAGTATTAGATTTTGGAAAAGAAATATTTGCTTTAGAGCGTGAAAATAAAGAGACAAATGAGAATATATTATTTATAACTAATGTTACTTCTGAAAGAAAGACGATAGATTGTGGTATTAGCGGAGTAAATATAATAGACAATTCTAAGGTTGATGGAAAGATAACATTAAATCCATATGGATTCTTATGGATAAAAATCAAATAGTGGTGAGTGTTAATATATTAAGATTAAAAAATATAGCAGTAAGAAGAAGAAGTGTAGCCTAAAAGCTACACTTCTTATAGTTTTATAAAGTGTATATTATTTTTGTTATAAATGCACCAAATTTAAAATATAGGAATACATTGATAATTATAGAAGCGTGCTTTATTTAACAGTAAATGTGAAAATCAACTAATAATTACGATCAAATAATATTTAAAATGTATTGAAAATGGTTATCAATTGTGATAATCTTATTATAGTTTATAAAATAAGGAGAAAATAAAGTGAGTAAAATTAAAAAGTATTTATATGTAGCGGTCGGATTGCTATCGTTTGTCCTTGGGGCAATAGGAGTAATTATTCCGATATTGCCTACAACACCATTTTTGTTATTAGCATCTTTCTGCTTTGTAAGAGGTTCAGAAAAATTTGATAGATGGTTTAAATCAACGAAAATATATCAAAAACACTTAGAAAGCTTTGTTAATGAAAGAGCTATGACTATGAAGCAAAAGGTAACTATACTGTTATTTGCAGATTTCATGTTGGCATTTCCAATTATTTTAGTTGACAATTTACATATGAGATTATTTTTAATAGGGTTGGTATGCTTTAAGTTTTATTATTTTATATTTAGGATAAAAACGATAAAGCCTGAGAGTAGAGAAGCATAGAAATAAAAAAATAAATTAGTATAACTGTTAAATCAGTAATTTAATAAATAATTTACAATTATCTAGTGATAATGATAATCATAAACAAAATACATATAGATGATGAAAATTTTAAGAAAAGAAATTAGAGGGAGATTTAAATGTTACACAGATTAGGTTCAATGTTTTTTGTGTTAGCTGTAATAACTAGCTTTTACAAATGCTTCAAATTTACAAATAAGAAATTAGGTTCAAAGTTACATGTTGTAACAGGCACAATAGGTGCTTTAGTAATGATTATTTATTCGATAGTAGATTTTATTAAAGATAAAGAATTTACAATATTACCAGTAGGGTTTATGAGTATTTTAATAATCATATCTGGAACTAGCCAGGTTAAAAAGAAGTACAAATGGTTACATCTAGTTGCGGTTATAGGATTTGCAGCATCATTAGCATTTCATATAATGCACTAATTACATTAGGAGGAATTATTATGGTAAACAAAAGATTACTTTCACTAAGTAAAGAATCTCAAAAATATGTATATCTAACAGTTTTAATGAACTGGATATCAATAATTTGTAATATAGGAATAGTTTTATTTGTTGGTAATATAATAGATAAATTATTCAATAATGATTTAAGCTTTAACATAGGAGCTTATGGATTATACTTAGGATCATTAATATTAATAAGATTTATATGCAATTATATGTCGGGGAAATTTTCTTATCATTCATCGGCAAATGTAAGAACGTCTATAAGAGAAAGTATATATAAAAAACTATTAACTTTAGGTGTAAATTACAATGATACAATATCAACTTCATCAACTGTACAAATATCAGTAGATGGAGTTGAAGCACTTGAAATTTATTTTGGTAGATACTTACCTCAACTATTTTACAGCTTACTAGCGCCACTAACGTTGTTTGCAGTAATAGCACCAATAAGCTTTAAAGCGGGAATAGTGCTTTTAATATGCGTGCCATTAATACCAATATCAATAGCATCAGTTATGAAATTTGCTAAAAAACTTTTAAGTAAATATTGGGGAATATACACTAACTTAGGGGATTCATTCTTGGAAAATCTTCAAGGTCTTACTACTTTAAAAATCTTTGATTTAGATGAAGAAAAGAATGAAGAAATGAATAAGGAAGCTGAGACTTTCAGAAATATAACAATGAAGGTATTGTCAATGCAGTTAAACTCTATAACAATAATGGACTTAATAGCATTTGGTGGAGCTGCAATAGGTATATTAATAGCTGTTAGTGAATTTAGTAAAGGTAATATATCAATTGGATCTACTGTTGTAATAATACTATTATCATCAGAATTCTTTATACCAATGAGACTTTTAGGATCATTTTTCCATGTAGCTATGAATGGATTAGCTGCAGCAGATAAGATATTTGCATTGCTTGATACTAAGGTTGAAGAAGAAAAAGAATTATCACAAAGAGCTAAAGAAAGATTAAAAGATATATCTATAAGTATAAAGAATGTTGATTTTAGCTATAACGAAGAAAGACAAGTATTACATAATGTAAACTTAGAAATAGAAAACAAGTCAATGGTTGCTTTAGTAGGAGAAAGTGGATGTGGTAAGAGTACAATAACTAACTTACTTCTAAAGTTAAATAAAGTTAATAAAGGTGAGATTTTATTAAATAGAATAAACTTAAACGATATACCATTTGATGAATTAAGAAAGAAAGTAAGCTTTATAAGCCATAGCTCATATATATTTAATTCTACAATTGAAGAAAACTTAAGAATGGGTAAAGAAAAAGCAAGTGAAGAAGAGCTATATAATGCACTTAAGAAAGCAAATTTATATGATTTCGTAATGGGATTAGATAAAAAATTACAAACTCCAGTTGGAGAAAATGGATCATATTTATCGGGTGGTCAAAAGCAAAGATTAGCTTTAGCTAGAATGATACTTACAGACGCAGAAGTTTATATATTTGATGAAGCTACATCAAATGTTGATGTTGAAAGTGAAGACTCAATACTTGAAACAATATATGCATTAGCAAAAGAAAAGACTGTAGCAGTTATATCACATAGATTAGCTAATATAAAGAATGCAGATAAAATATATGTATTAGATAAAGGACATATAGTTGAAAGTGGAAATCATAAAGAATTAATGAATAACAATTCAGTATATAAAAAACTATATATAAACCAAGAAAAGCTTGAGGATATATACAAAGAAGAAAATGAAGCAATTAAGGAGGTGGCTATAAGTGAATAATGAAAGAAAGAGGTTATCTGGGGCAAAGATAATGCTTAGACTTATAAAAATATTAAAGCCACTAGTTCCTGTAATGATGATAACAATAAGCTTTGGAGTGTTAGGATTTTTAGCAGCTATAGCAATAACTACTTTTGGAGCTATAGCTATGGGAGATGTTATAGGCGTTAATATGGGATACACTATGAGCACAGCAGTAAAAGTAATAATTGTATGTGGAATAATGAGAGGAATACTAAGATATATAGAGCAATATTCAGGTCACTATATAGCCTTTAAAATATTAGCTATACTTAGAGATAAGGTATATAAGGCTTTAAGAAAATTAGCACCAGCTAAGCTTGAAAGTAAAGAAAAAGGAAATCTTATTTCAGTAATAACTAGTGATATAGAATTACTGGAAGTTTTTTATGCTCATACAATAGCTCCAATAGCAATAGCTATAATTACATCAGCTATAATAGCTGTGTTTCTATACACTATAAATCCATACTTCGGAATGATAGGAGTAGTGTTCTACGTAATAGTAGGATTAATAATACCAGTTTTATCATCTAAATTAGGGAGTGAAGCAGGATTTGACTACAGAAATGAATTTGGTAAAACTAACAGTTTCTTATTAGATTCATTAAGAGGTATAAAAGAGATATTATTATTTGGTCAAGGAGAGAATAGACTAGATTCAATAAATAAAAATAGTGATAGATTAAATGAAAAAATGAAGGTTATAAAAGGTCATGAAGGTTTAATAAGAGCTTTAACTGACATAACTATAATGATAGCAATACTTATGACACTTTATGCAGGTGTAGAGTTATATAAAGTAGGAGATATAAACTTAGGACAAGTAATAGTAGCTTTAGTTTTACTAGCTAGTTCATTTGGACCAACAGTAGCATTGAGTAACTTATCAAATAACTTAATGCATACATTTGCTTGTGCTCAAAGATTATTTGATATATTAGACGAAGTACCAGCAGTAGATGAAGTAGCTGGAAATACTGACTTAGAAATGAATAGTACTAAAATAAGAAATCTAGAATTTAAGTATGCTGGTAGAGATGAAGTATTACTTAGAAATGTAAATCTTAATATCAATAAAGGTGATAAGGTTGCAATAATAGGTGAAAGTGGATGTGGAAAAAGTACACTTTTAAAACTTATGATGAGATTTTGGGATGTGGAAAATGGAAGTATTGAAATAGATAAAAAAAATATAAAAACTATACCAACTAAAGCTTTAAGAAAATCACAGTCATTAGTAAGTCAAGAGACATTCTTATTTAATGATACTATAGAAAATAACCTGAAAATAGGTAAAAAAGAAGCAACTCGTAAAGAAGTTATAAATGCTTGTAAAAAAGCATCAATACATGATTTTATAGAGACTCTACCAAGTGGATATGAAACTAATGTTGGAGAAATCGGGTCAAACTTATCATCAGGAGAAAAGCAAAGATTAGGTATTGCAAGAGCATTCTTACATAACCCACAAGTTTTAATTCTTGATGAGCCGACAAGTAACTTAGATACTCTTAATGAAGCTCAGATTTTAAAGAGTATAAAAGAAGAATCTAAGGATAGTACTATAATAATGGTTTCTCATAGAAAGTCTTCTACATCAATATGTGATAAGAAGGTTTATGTAAAAAATAATACGCTTAAATTCAATTAATATAAAATAAATCCCACTTATAAGCCAGAGTGGGGTCCCCTTTAGTGAATTGAATACTTATACCTAAAAAATCACTCTTAAATATAAGAGTGATTTTTTATAGTTTTATCTGTTACAAAGTAAGCAATAAAAGGTATGAATATAATAGATTAATTTTAGATACTGGAGAAATGAAGTGATTCTACGACTTAGTCGTTCAAAAAAAGTGAATTTTTTATAAAGAAAGGGATGATACCATGTTTGAAAATTTAAAGAAATACGATCCAGAAGTGTATAGCAGTATGAAAAAAGAATTAGTTAGGCAAGAAAGAAATATAGAATTAATAGCATCGGAAAATATAGTTTCAGTGGAAGTAATGGAAACTATGGGAAGTCATTTAACAAATAAATATGCAGAAGGATACTCAGGAAGAAGATATTACGGAGGCTGTGATCATATTGATGAAATAGAAACCTTAGCAATAAATAGACTAAAAAAAATTTTTAAAGCGGAACATGCAAATGTACAGCCACATTCTGGAGCTAACGCAAATATGGGAGTATATTTTGCAATATTAAAACCAGGAGATAAAGTAATGGGAATGAATTTATCTCAAGGTGGCCACCTAACTCATGGTTCTCCTGTAAATATATCAGGTCAGTATTTTGACTTCCATGAATATGGAGTTACAAAGGAAGACGGACTAATCGATTATGAAAATGTAAGAGAAGTTGCCCATAAAGTAAAGCCCAAATTAATAGTAGCAGGAGCTAGTGCTTATCCGAGAAAAATTGATTTTAAAAAGTTTAGAGAAATAGCTGACGAAGTAGGTGCACTACTTATGGTAGATATGGCACATATTGCAGGATTAATTGCAGCAGGCCTTCATCAAAACCCTTGTGAATATGCACACTTTGTAACAAGTACAACTCATAAAACATTAAGAGGCCCTCGTGGAGGTATAATTCTATGTAAAGAAGAGTTTGCTAAGGCTATAGATAAAGCAATATTCCCAGGAATACAAGGTGGACCACTTGAGCATATAATAGCATCTAAAGCTGTGTGCTTTAAGGAAGCCTTAAGTGAAGAATTTAAAGTATATCAACAACAAGTAGTTAAGAATGCTAGAGTTTTAGCTGAGGAGCTTACAAAGAGAGGATTTAATTTATTAACAGGTGGAACAGATAATCATCTGATTTTATTAGATTTAACTAATAAGAATATTACAGGTAAGGAAGCGGAAAAAAAATTAGACGAAGCTTATATAACTACAAATAAAAATACTATACCATTTGATCCTAATGGACCGTTTATAACTAGTGGAATAAGAATAGGTACACCAGCTATTACAACTAGAGGTATGAAAGAAGAAGATATGGTAGTCATAGCCGAGGCTATAGATTTATGTATAACTCATAACAATGAAGAAAAAGCTAGAGAGTTAATTATAGGACTTACAGATAAATACCCATTATACAAAAAATATAATATAATGAAGTAGGATAGATAATAAAATAAATTTTATAATATATACAAAAAAGGCTCATACTAGTTATGAGCTTTTTTGTGCAAGAAATAGAATGAAAATATTAAATTTTCACTCAAAATATATTTTTAAAACTTAAAGAAATAAAGCGATATTTGCGATTTTTTAGAAAATTCTAACGTAAAATAAAATATTTTTAGAAAATAATTTAAAAATGTCGTTTTTTATCAAAATATGGTATAATTATTTAAATTCAAAAATGAAAGGATGATTGACATGGAAAAGAAATTGTCAAAAGAAGCTTATGGTGGAATACACGGAAAAGACTATGTACCATACATAAACGATAAGTCAAAAAAAGGTACTAACCTAGCAGTATTAATAATCGGTATAGTGTTATCTACGCTATTCGCAGCATCTACTGCTTACTCTGGTATGAAGTCAGGGTTAACGGTTGCAGCTGGTATACCTGGTGCTATAATTGGTTCGATGCTTATTGGAGTATTTGCTAAGTCAAAAGGTATACTTGGAAAAAACATTATCCAAGGTATGTCAAGTGGTGGAGAATCTATAGCAAGTGGTATGATTTATGTATTACCAGCAATCATACTGATAGGAAGTCAAATAACATTCTTTGAAGGATTAATAGTTGGTGTAGGTGGATGTTTATTCGGTATAGGATGTTCATCATTAGTTTACAACTATTTAATAGTAGAAGAACATGGAAAACTTATGTACCCAGAGTCTATGGCTATATCAGAAACTCTTGTAGCTTCTGAAGGTGGCGGAGACGCTATAAAGTACATGGGAATAGGTTTTGGTATAAGTGGTATTATAAATGTTTTAACAGGATCATTCTTAAATGTAGTAAATAATACAATGACTTTCTTAGGAAGCAAGTTCTACAAGTGGAAGTTCTCTATGGAAGTTAACCCTCTATTATTAGGTATAGGGTTTATAGTTGGATTAGAAGTATCTTTAACTATGTTTGCTGGATCTATATTATCTAACTTTGGTATAGCTCCATTAATAGGATACTTTACTGATATGGCTGCTAACAACATGAATGCATGGAACGATGCATCGGTAGTTGTTAACCAAATGGATGTTAACTCAATAGCAGGAAGTTATGTTAAGTATATAGGTGCAGGTATGATGCTTTGTGGTGGTATAATAGGAGCATTAAAGCTTATACCAACAATAGTTGTTTCTATAAAAGAAACTTTAAATGCTAGATCTGGTAAAGATGGAAGTACAGAAGGTAGCTCAGGTGAAATGATAATACTTTTAGGTGGAATAGTTGTAGCATTCGTAGCTGCATTTATGATATCTGGAAGTGCCAAAATGGCAATCGTTGGTGCTATAGTTTCATTAATATTATCTTTACTATTTGTTATAGTTGCTGGACGTTTAACTGGTACAATAGGAACATCTAACCTTCCAGTATCAGGTATGACAATAGCTTCATTAGTTATATTAACATTAGTATTCGTTACTATGGGATGGACTTCAAATGCTGACAATAAATCATTATTATTATTTGCTGCATTCATGGTTGTTGCAATATCTGTAGCAGGTGGATATAGTCAATCTCAAAAGGTTACTTATATAATAGGTGGAAGTAAGAAAGAAATGCAAAACTACTTTGCTATAGCAAGTATAGTAGGAGTTGTTGTTGTTACAGGAACAATATTATTACTTTCTTCTCAATTAGCTATTACAGGAGCTGATGCACCATTTGCATTACCTCAAGCTAACTTAATGTCTACATTAACTTCTGGTATAATGTCAGGAGATTTACCATGGGTTATGATAATAGCGGGTGTAGTTATAGCTTTATTCTTATTCTTATTAAACTTACCAATAATGACTATAGCTATAGGGTTCTACTTACCAATATCAACAACTTCTATAATATTAGTAGGAGCGTTAATACGTGTATTTGTTGAAAAAATGTGTAAGAATGCAGCTGAAAGAGAAACTAAAGTTGCTAACGGTATAAGTTTATCTTCAGGACTTGTTGCTGGTGGATCTATAATAGGATTAATCGGTATAATATTACAAGTATCTGGAATTATAACTCCTAAAGTTCCAACAGGATTTGCAGCTTCAAATATGATGGCTGTTGTTATATTAGTTATATTAGTTATAGCTACTACAATACCAATAGTTGCATCTAAAGTGAAGAAAAATGAAAACTAATGAAGATGTTTTAAATTTAGTTTTTAAAATCTCTGATGGAATTGAGTATGAAGTAAGTAAAGAAGGAATAGTTACTATACTTGAAAAACAAGATTATAAGGTACAAAACTTTTTTAGAAAACTAAAGTTTAAAATTCCTATGTATAAAAAGCTTGAGCTTGATGAATACAGCAGTGAAGTTTTTTTAGCAATTGATGGTAAAAATACTGTTAGTGAAATAGGAAAGACCTTAGAAATCAAGTTTGGAGATAAGGTAAATCCACTTTATGAAAGATTACTAGTTTTTCTAAATCATTTAGAAGTGAACTTAAAATATATAGAACAAATAAATTCTTAGTATAAAATTTTAACTATAAAAGAAACTGTCTCATGAACAATTTTTAATTGTCATGGGGCAGTTTTTTATATTGAAAGCTTATAAATTTAAGTATTTATATTGAATATGTGATGAAGTAATTACAATATACTAATATTGCACAAAAAGAAGGAATACCTCACAAAAAATAGAAATACATAATATAAAGTGAGGTGACATTGTAAAGATGAGTAATATAATTATATCTGTGTTAAGCCTTTTAATTGGTGCAGTGGCGATATCCGTAATAATAATATATATATCTAAAGAGATATTAAATAAATGGATGGAAGCTAAAACAATTGAATACGAATTAAATTCTAAGTTTGAAGAATTTAAAATCAACCAACAAATATTAGAATCAGAAAAAATAAAGTTTAATAAGCTACAAGAAGAAAGATCTGAGGTAATAAAAGAACTTTACTTTAAAGTTGTAGACATTCAAGGGTTGCTTATTAAGTATGTGAGAAATTCAAGAAATAAGAAAAAAGTAGAACATAATTATGAAAGCATAAGTAACAAATTATATATTAGCTTAGTTGAATTTATAGATTACTTAGAAAAGAATAAAATCTTATTACATGAAAGCATAATTAAGAATAGTAAAGAAATAGAAGATATAGCAAAGTTGATTGTGGCTAGCTATGAAGATACAAGTTTATCTAATGAATACAATGTCTTTATAGATAATGTAAATTTACATATAATAAAAGACGAGATACCTAAGTTTAGAGTTGAACTAGAAAAACAATTTAAATATATATCAGGAATTTAACGATTAAGAACCCTATTAATAGGGTTCTTTTTTGTAGTGATAGACTTATTTGGAATCATGATGTTTTTAAAAGAAGTACTATATCAAGCATGGTGAGCTTTGACAAAAAGTCATAAAATCTTTCTAAATCTTAAGAATTTCGTAATAAAATTGTAAGATTCGTTTGTTATTATGAACATGAAAGTAATTAAAACTACTACCTTGTATTTCAGAGGAGATTAAATATGAAGAAAATAATGTATTTCATTATACCATTAGTAGCAGGTGGTATATTTTTATTTGGGTTAAATAGGCACTTTGATTCAAGTATTGACAACATGCTAAGAGAGAAAGATCTAACAACAATATTAAATGATCCAGTAAGTAATGTTAAAGATAAAGGAACCATTGCCAATAAATATTTCTTAGATAATGACAGTATTATGATGCTAGGTTCATCAGAGTTAAGTCATTCAACAAAGCAACATCCTACGTATTATTTCAATACTAATAGAAGTAAAAATGAAGTGATTACAATAGGAAGGGCATATACTCAAAGTTTACAGGATGCAACTATTCTAGGTAGTTTTGACCCGGAGAATAAAGATAAAAAAGTTGTTCTATTAGTTTCTATGCAGTGGTTTATGGATGAAGAGGGAGTTACATATAATCACTACCAAACTAGATTTTCACCAACTCAGTTTTACGACTTTTTAAATAATCCCGAAATTTCAAAGGAAAATAAAATAAAGTTTGCAAATAGAGTAAATGAACTTTTAATGGGTTCAGAGGAATATAAGTCAGAAGCTGTGTATGCTAAATTATTTACTTCAGATAGCCTAATTTCGAAAATTGAGAAAGTTATACTAGCGCCTTATTTTGAATTTAGAAAGGGTACTGTAAATCTTAAAGAAAAAGGTATGTTATATGCAGAATTAGTAACTTTACCTGAGAAAAAAACTCAAGTAAAGGGAGAGCCTATTGACTGGAAAAAAGAAGAAGAACAAGCCATTGAAGATGCGAAAAAGAGAGTCGGAGACAATGACTTAAGTATTGATAAGATTTACTATAAAAAGAATTTTGGCGAGAACCTAGACAAAGTAAAAGATAAATATAAAGATGTTAATCTTTTAAAATCAAAAGAGTTTGAAGACTATCAACTAAACTTAGATGTGTGTAGAGATTTAGGAATAAAGCCTGTAGTAGTATTGATACCAGCTATGGATAAGTTCTACAATGTAACAGGAATTTCTAAAGAGGAAAGACACGCGTTTTATGATAAAGCAGGTGACATGGCTAAAGATGAAGGGTTTAAAGTTTTAGATCTTAGAGATAAAGAAACAGAGAAGTATTACTTACGTGATGTAATGCATCTTGGTACGAAAGGTTGGGTAGATGTTTGTGAAAAGTTATTTAAAGAATTTGACCAGCAATAAAAATTTAATGATGAGTCTTGGCTGTACAATAGTAATAATAGCGGCTATATTAATAGTTGCATTTACGCCATTTAAAGAATTGCCATTTATATATAATGAATTTTAAATAAGGAGGATTAGATATGAAGATTATTGAAGGCATAAAAAAATATTCAAACACAGATAGAATAGCATTGAGATGTAATGATGAAAATCTTTCTTATAGAGAATTAGACAAGTATTCGGAAGCAATTGCCCTATACTTAAAAGATATATATGGTGATGAAGACACGCCAATAGTTATATACGGAAATAAAGAAAATATGATAATGGCCTGTATGATAGGAGCTTTAAAATCAGGAAGAGCTTATGCACCATTAGATATAAGTTTTCCAATAGATAGAGTAGCCGAAGTTACTAAAGAAATTAAGCCAAAGGTATTTTTCAACTTTAGTGAAGAAACTAACTTTGGAGACTTAAATGTTATAAATGAAGATAAACTTTTTGAAATAATAAAAGCTTATGAAGGGAAGACCATATCTAAAGATAGCTGGATAAAAGATGATGAAAATGCATATATCTTATTTACATCAGGAAGCACAGGAAAACCAAAAGGAGTACAAATAAGTTCAAACAACTTAGATAGCTTTGTTGATTGGATAAGCCCATACTTAAAGATTGATGGAAGTGAAAAGGTAATAATGAATCAAGCAGCATACTCATTTGACCTTTCAGTTACAACAATATATCCAGGATTAGTGCATGGAGCTACTTTACTTTCTTTATCAAAGAAAGTTTTAGCTGACTACAAAGAGTTATTTAATCAATTAAAAAAATCAGATATGGCTGTTTGGGTTTCAACACCATCATTTGCAGGAGTATGTATAACAGAAAAGAGCTTTAATAGTGAAATGTTACCAAAGCTTGAATCTATGATATTCATAGGAGAAACTCTTCCAAAAAGTTTAGCTAAGGAACTATTAGAAAGATTCCCTAACACAAGAATTATAAATGGCTATGGACCAACAGAAGCAACAGTTGGAGTTAGTGTAAATGATATGTCTGAAGAACTTATAAATGATGAGAAGAGTCTTCCAGTAGGTTATCCTATGGAAAACTGTAAGATAAAGATTTTAGATGAAGATGGAAATGAACTTAAAGAAGGTGAAAAAGGCGAAATAATAATAATTGGACCTTCCGTATCAAAGGGATATTTTAATAATAAAGAAAAAACTGATGAAGTATTTTTCTATGATGAAATAGATGGAGTTAAGCATAGAGCTTATAGAACAGGAGACAGCGGATATATATTAAATGGAAATATATATTACTGTGGAAGAAGAGATTTCCAGATAAAGCTAAATGGATTTAGAATAGAAATAGAAGATATAGAAAGTAATTTAAGAAAAGTAGAAAATATAAAAAATGCAATAGTTCTACCTATATACAAAAATGAGAAAATTGCTTACTTAAAAGGAATAGTACAGCTAGAGGAAAGTAATTCATTAAGTGATATAAAAAATGGAATTGCAATAAAGAAAGAGTTAGGTAAATATATTCCTTCATATATGATACCAAGGACTATAAAAGTTATAGATGAGTTCCCAACTAATACTAATGGGAAAATAGACAGAAAGAAACTTATGGAGGAAAATTAATGACTTTTTCACAGTATGGAGATTATTTCTATCTTTATTTATTACTGTTAACGATAGTGCCAGCTGTAATCCTAGGATTAAGAGAAAAAAATATAAAGTATTATGGAATGATAGCAACTGTGTTCATGATATTTTTAATCGTTGGTGTAAATGTTAGACTTTTGTACTTAATTGGATTTATAGTGTTGGAAGTAGCAGTAGTTAAAGGATATGAATATGTAAGAAAAAAAACAGATAGTAAACTAGTATATAGATTATTTTTACTAGCTTCTATGTCTCCTATTATAATTAATAAACTTTCACCATATACATCATTTGGGATTATCGGTTTTATAGGTATATCTTATCTAAACTTTAAGACCATACAAATGATTATAGAAATTTATGATGGAGCAATAGAGGAAGTTAAGATTTCTACAATGCTTTATTTTGTATTATTCTTCCCAACGTTAAGTTCTGGTCCAATTGATAGATCAAGAAGATTTGAAAAAGATTTGGAAAAGAAGATAACTAAGGATGAATATGTAAATGATTATTTAATACCTGGAATAAAAAAGATAGTTATGGGTATTGGATATAAGTTTGTAATAGCATTTGTAATAAATATATATTGGATGTCAAATATACCAGAAGAAATCAACTTTATTAATGTAGTTAGTTATATGTATGCATATAGTTTATATTTATTCTTTGACTTTGGAGGATACAGTTTATTTGCAGTAGGAACTAGTTATATATTTGGAGTAAAAGCACCAGATAACTTTAACAAACCATTCTTAAGTAAAGATATGAAGGAATTCTGGACAAGATGGCATATAAGTCTTTCTAGATGGTTTGGAGATTATATATTCTCTAGATTTGTAATAGCGTCTATGAGAAAGAAGAGATTTAAAAAGAGAGCAACAGCATCTCATGTTGCCCAAATGATTACAATGTTAGTAATGGGAGTTTGGCATGGGTTAGCATGGTACTATATAGCATATGGTGTATATCAAGGTGGAGTACTTGTACTTACAGATATGTATCAAAAGAAATCAAAGTTCTACAAGAAACATAAAAAAGATAAGTGGTTTGAGATTGTACAAATTGTTATAACATTCCATATAGCATGTTTTGGATTGTTAATTTTCTCAGGACACTATGCATAATTTAGGAGGAGTTAAAATGCAAGAAGTAGTTATAGGAATATTTGAAGATGTTTTAGAATGTGATGAAATAAGAGAAGACTTAAGCTTAGATTTATTTGAAGCAGAACTTTTAGATTCTCTAGCGATAATTGAAGTTTTACTTGAGATAGAAAATAGATTAGGTATAGTTCTTCAACCTACTGATTTAGAAAGAAGCGATATGGCAACAGTTAATAACTTAGTTAAGTTTTTAGAAGCTAGAAAATAATATATATCTATGGGCTGTCACATGAACGATTAAAAATTGTTCAGTGAGAGCTCTTTTTCTATTATTAAATAAATTTAAGCAGTATTTTCTGGTCTATGAAGATATAAACCTTGCTTATCATTTACTGTAATCTTTCTAAATCTTAAGAAAGGATTAAGGCGGTAGAAAGAATAGTTTGATACTATATTATTATGGAAGATATATATATAATTTAATAAAATAAAAAGGGGAAGTTAATCAATGAACGATATAGCAAAAAATCCATTATCTTATATTTATAAATACCTATCAATATCAATGGTATTTATGTTTATAGGTTTCTTTATAGGGCAACAATTTATACCAGAAGAGTTTGTATTATGTGCAAATATATTAGTTTATGTATTTATATTTGTATTCATATTACTAGCTTTTTTAACTAAAAAATCAAGGATTCCTAGAAGCTTTTCTATGAACTATGTATATTTATTTACTTTTATAGACGGAATACTAATGTATCCTATATTAGAGTACTATATACAAGATTTAGGTAAGGGTGTATTCTTATCAGTTTTAGCTGGAACAATAGTATTATTTTTAGTATTATCAATAATATCTAATAAAAAGAAAGCTGGAAGTTATTTAGGGTTAACTAAAATACTATTTTCAGGATTAATAGGACTATTGTTTGTATCTATAATAGGATTTTTTATGTTTAGTGAAACACTATATGTATTAGTAAGTGTTGGAGGAGTAATAATATTTACAGGGTATGTACTATATGATGTAAATTTAGTAAAATTAGAGATAGAAAATGGAAATATTAATAGTAAAGATGATTTATCAATACACATATTAAATCTTTACTTAGATTTTATAAACATATTACTTGATTTATTAAACATTACATCATTTTTCAATGATTAACAATTAATAAATATTACTTTAAAGGGGATTTTACAGATATTTTGTAAAGTCCCTTTTATCTAAAATGGAGGAACAAGATGAGTTACAACGTTTTAATAGCTGAAGATAATAAAGATATTGTCGAACTTTTAAAGCTTTACCTTGAAAATGAAAATTATGTAGTATTAGAAGTGTATGATGGTCAAGAAGCTTTAAATATTATAGAAAATAATAATATACATTTAGCAGTATTAGATATCATGATGCCAAAACTTAATGGGTATGAAGTTACGAAAAAAATAAGAGAAGATAGCAATATACCCATACTAATACTATCTGCAAAAAACTTAGATAGCGATAAGATATTAGGGTTAGGATTAGGAGCAGATGATTATCTTGCAAAGCCATTTAACCCATTAGAAGTTATAGCAAGGGTAAAATCACTAATTAGAAGGTGTTACAGTTTAAGCACTTCTCAGGAAGCGAGTGAAATAGTAGAAAATTCAATAATTCAGTTAGGTGAATTATGTTTAAATACAGATAGTTACATTGTTACTAAAAATGATAATAAGATTGTTTTAACGCCAACAGAATTTAGGATTCTTTTATTATTTATGAAATCTCCAGGTAGAGTTTACACAAAAGCTCAAATAGGCGAAGTAATAAAAAACGATTATGTTGATATAGATGACAATAGTATTATGGTACATATATCAAGAATTAGAGAAAAAATAGAAGATAATCCTAAAGAACCTGTTTATATTAAGACGATAAGAGGGGTAGGGTATAAAATTGAAAGGTTCAAATAAGATTATAAATAAAGATAGTCACTTTTCTTACTTACTTAGATCTTATTTTTTGTTTACTATTCTAATTTTATTAATTATTTCGTTTTTGGTATTTATTGTAATACAAGCTATATATAATTCTTTAGATGTACCAAACTCAGATCCTATAGACCAAATTAAGATTTTAGAAAGTGGCCAATATGCAAATCTAAATATAAAGAATTTGGTTGGAAGACATGGTAGGCTAGAAATATTAGATGAAAATAATCATGTTATATTTAAAAGTAGCAGTAAAGATAAAATAAAATCATATACAAAATACGAAGTAGATGCCATACCAAGTTATGAGGGTGAAACTTATGATATTGCAGTAAAAGAGTATGTGAAGGATGAAAAAAAATATATATTAATAATTAAGCAAAATATCTATGATGAAAATGATGAGCACGAAGGATTCCAAATACTAGATTCAAATCTAAATGTTGTATATAGTGGTGGAAACTTTAATAATAAAACCTCATATACACAAAAAGAATTATCTTATTTAGAGGGAAGTGCATCTGAGCAATATAACATATATAAGTATCCTTTTAAAGATTCTAACGGTAATAATCGTACCTTAATTTTAAAGCTTATTGATTATGATGAAGATAAAATCTCTTCTGTTATATTTCATGATATTAAGATAAGTATTGCTACATTTATAATAATATATATTTTATGCGTTATAGCATTTGTTACTATATTAAACAGAAAAGTAAAATACCCTTTAATAAAATTAAATAATGCTATGCTTTCATTAGCCAATGGTAATAGCAAAGTAATTAATGACTATCAAGGATCTTATGAATTTGAAACTATTTTTAGGAGTTTTAACCAGATGGCAATAAAACTAAAAGAAAGTGAGAAACAAAGAAAGATACTTGAAAGTGAAAAGCAAAAGATGCTTGCAGATATTTCTCATGACCTAAAAACTCCAATAACAATAATTAAGGGTTATGCAAAGGCATTAAATGACGGAATAATTGTTGAAAGAGATAAAGAGAAATATCTAAAAATAATATATCAAAAGTCTAGTGATCTTACAGAACTAATAAATGTTTTTTATGAATATAGTAAATTGGAACATTCCAAATATACTTTTAACTTACATGAGAATGATTTAAGTGAGTTTTTAAGGGCATATGTAGCAGAAAAATATGAATACATAGAAGTTATAGGGTTTGAAATAGAAGTAGATATTCCAGAAGAAAAGCTACTTTGTACCTTTGATGAAATAGAGTTAAAAAGAGCCTTTGAAAATATTGTATCAAATAGCATAAAGCACAATGAAAAAGGAACTAAAATCAGTTTTATTCTTCAGAAATATGATTACTATTACAAAATAATAATTGGAGACAATGGTGTAGGAATACCAAAGGATATATCTGAAAATGTTTTTGATGCCTTTGTAGTAGGAGACGATTCTAGAATTAGTAAGCAAGGTTCAGGTTTAGGGCTTGCTATTGCTAAGAAAATTATTGAAAAACATGATGGAAAAATAAGACTAATTTCATGTGAAGAATTTAGTACCGCCTTTGAAATATTATTACCGAAAGAGTAATATATAAATTTAATACTACGATATTGTAAATTTTTACCAATTTGACATTTGTTTTACCATTAAATCTGATACTATTATTTATGTAACTAAAAAATTTAGTAAGGGGGGATTTAATGGTAACGAATATTAAGAATATAAAAAGAGAAATAAATAGTTTCCTGCTAATAAACTTTGGGCTTATTGCTTTTATATCTATATTTATATTTTTATCATTATCAAAGCCAAATAGTAGCGAATTCATAATAAACTTTGGTGGATTGTTTATGTATATTCCTGCTTTTTCAGTAATTGTTGTTTTAAAAAGAATTTCTAAATATGATTTTAATCCAACAGTAGATAAGTTTTTTAAGGTTTTTGCTATAACTACGATTGTAAGAATAGCAGTTTCTATAATTGAAGTATTTTTTATAAATAGTATTATGATTTCTTCAGTTATAGATACAGTAATATCTCTATACCTTATATGTACAGTTCTTTATAATGAATCTCAATTTGAAGTATTAAATTTATCTTTAACTAAAAATTTTAAAAAGATTTTTATGATAATATTGATATTTATAGGAATTATTGCAATTAGAACTTTTATCGATAATGAAAGTATATCTACAGATACTTCAGGTAATATTGTAATAGCTCTTATGAGTTTGGTTATGAATTTCCTTTTTGGATTTAATTTATTTTTTGGAGAAGAGTTTGGATGGAGATATTTTCTTCAACCAAGACTACAAAAAATTTATGGAAAAAAATTTGGTGTGATAATACTAGGTTTTATATGGGGGATATGGCATTTACCACTTTGCTTCACGCTATATAGTCCAGAAACACCACTGTACTGTGTAATTTCTCATATAGCTTATTGTACATCTTTAGGAGTATTCTTGGGGTATGCCTACATGAAAACAGAGAGTATCTGGGCTCCAATATTAATACATTTAGTAAATAATGTAGTGGCTGTTATCGTTGGAGGAGGATATGAGTCTATAATTAGCCTAGAAGGGTTACTATTTGGTATTGTAGTTAATGCTATAGTATTTTTGCCATTCTTATTCTCTAAAGAATATAAAAACAATAAGGTTGATGAAAGTTCAACACTAGATATTTAATTAAATCAATAATGCATTAGGTCATTCAAGGGGGAAAAGACAGTATGTTAAAATTACTTTTAGTATTACTTGCACCAGTAGTAATGCTGATAACAGTATCATATTTAGTAAGATACTTATTAAAAAGAAAGCTTATGCCAAATGAGCAATATCTAAAAGAAATAAAAGAACTTGGAAGGTCTAAAAGATTAAGGTATATCGGCTTAGCCATAATACTTGTATTTATCTTGATGCCATCTTTTAATGGGGATCTTACTTTGGCAATAATACTATTGGTTATAACAGAGGGAGTTTATAATAAATGTGCATTAGATTATTTAAACACTAAAAGTGAAAATACTGATACACGAAGGTATGTATTATACGAGGTTGGCTTTCAAACTATAGTAATTATAGTAACTATAGGATATTATATAATATTTAAAAGCACGGGATATTTTTTATTTCAAAACTTTTTAAGTTTTTAAGGTATAACTAAATAAAAATAAAAATAAAACTGTACATAAAAATATGTACAGTTTTTATTTTTTTATACATTAATCAATCTCCTTCTAATTATTTTAGTTTCTCACTAAGAACCTTATGACTGACTCCATGAGTGATTATTCGCAACTATAAAAATATCTTGCCACCGTCAAACTTAAAATAAGAACTCCATTATTATAATGAATCTATAAATACTGAAGTGCAGTATGAATAATAAAAAATACTAAACATGGAAATAGAAAATAGATATGTTTTTTCTGACGAGTAAAGGATATATATTACAATAATGTATTACCAATGCACTTGAGATATAACATAGGATGCCATATAATAAATATGAATTTAGAATTATTAAAAGAGGAGCTACCTAATGGAATTATCACATGAAATTCTTAAGAAAATATTAGATAATGCATTTGACGAGATATTTGTATATGATAACAATTACAATATTATATATGTAAATAAGGCTTGTGAAAGGCACTATGGAATGAAGCAAGAAGAAATGATGGGGAAGAATTTTTGGGAATTTATAGATAAAGATTATTGGTATCCTTCTACCTTGCCTATAGTATATAAAGAAAAAAGAAGAGTAACAATGGAACAAAAATCATATTTAGGAGAAAATTTGATAACAACAGCAGTACCTATATTTAATAAAGATAAAGAAATAGAACTTGTTGTAATGAGCGTTAGAGATAGTATGTATGAATTAGATTCAATAAGAGAAAAACTTGAAAAAGAATCTGAGTATGAAAGCGAAAATAGATTTACAAGTAAAGAAAAGATTCAAAAAAATAATATAATATATACTAGTAATGAAATGAGACAATTAATCAACTTGTGTGATGTAGTGTCAAAGGTAGATACTACAATACTTATAAGAGGAGAGTCAGGCACAGGAAAAGGATTGTTAGCTGAGTATATACATGAAAACAGTGATAGAAGCAAAAAATCGCTATTAACTATAAATTGTGCAGCTATACCAGAAACACTTCTAGAATCTGAGTTATTTGGTTATGAAAAAGGTGCTTTTACAGGTGCAGTAAATAGTGGAAAAGTAGGTCTTATTGAATTAGCTAATAAAGGAACCTTATTTTTAGATGAGATAGGTGAAATATCACCAAGTACACAGGCTAAGCTACTAAGAGTTATACAAGATAAGAAGTTTATGCCAATAGGAGCTAAATATGAGAAAGAGGTAGATATAAGAATTATAGCTGCTACTAATAAAGATTTATTTAAACTAGTTCAACAAGGTAAATTTAGAGAAGATTTATATTGGAGATTAAATGTTATTGATTTAGAAATACCATCATTAAAGCAAAGAAAGGAAGATATAATTTCTTTAGCTACTTACTTTTTAATTAAGTTTAATAAAAAACATAAATATTCAAAGGTATTTGATAGTGACTGCTTAGATTTTTTTCTGAAATATAGTTGGCCAGGTAATATAAGGCAGCTAGAAAATTTGGTTGAGAGACTAGTAGTTACATCAAAAGGAAATACAATAATAAAGGATGATATACCTAACATATTTTTAAAGGGTGAAGATAAAAACTTAAAGGGGATTTTAGAAAAAAATAACAGTAAAGAAGAGATTGTTGATGAAATAGAGATTGATAATTTTGATAAAGCATTAGAAGAGTATGAGTGCAAGATTGTAAGACAAGCTTATAGAAAAAATAAGACTTCTAGAAAGCTAGCTGAAAAATTTAATATTAGTCAGTCTAAAGCATCTAGACTTATAAGAAAATATTGTATTGATATAGAGAAGTGATACGTTAAGTAAAATTTAACGTATCACTTTTTTATATATTAAGGGATTGTAAATTATCTGGTTTGAAGATAAGTTATAATCCCAACAGATTTCAACCTGAGCAACGGGGTGCGAGCTTTTCGAGTAGATGTTGGAGGCATGAAGTGGTAGTCGCTCAAGTGAAGCGAATTTTTTTATTGAGTCGATATAGACTCTTTGAGTCATAAATGAGTCAAAAATGAGTCAAAAATGAATCTAATGCATAAATATAAAAATTTAAAGTTATATAAATATATAATATAAATTCATTTTTTATTAAAAATCAAATTAAAAAGGCAGTAAAAATAATAGAAATAACAAAAAGTAGAAAAAAAACTAAAAATGTAGATAAACATATAAATTTGGCATATATATTGCTTTATATATTAGTATAAAGAAAAAAGGAGGACATGTTGCAATGAAAAAAGCTTTATTAAAGAGAAAAAATGACAATGTTGCTACGCTTTTGGAAAATATTAACAAAGGTGAAGTGGTAAAGGTTGTATATGGATCTAATGAAGTTGTGGAAGAAATAAAAGCAATAGATAGTATACCATTTGGTAATAAAATAGCATTTACTCAAATAAAAAAAGAAGAGTTCATACTAAAAGGTGGTTACAAAATTGGTATTGCAACTAAAGATATAGAAAAAGGCAAATTTGTTCACATACAAAATGTTAGAAGCCAAGTAGTAGATTTCCCAGAAAGTATACAACTTGAGATAAAAAGGCAAATGGGGATAAATGAGTAAGGAGAAATAATTATGCAATTCAAAGGATATATAAGAGAAGATGGTAGCGTTGGTATAAGAAATAAAGTTCTAATCATAGCGGTTGATGAATGTATGGATGGTATTGCTAGAAATATTTCATCAAAGATTGAAGAATCAGTAGTAGTAACAAACCATTATACATGTATGTTAGGTGGGAACGAAGAAACATTGAGCAATATGATAAACATAGGGCTAAATCCTAATATAGCAAGTGTACTTGTAATAGCTATGGGATGTGGAAGTATAGATCCAGAGCTAGTTGCTGAGCCTATAAGAAATGCTAATAAACCTGTAAAAACATTAATTTGTATAAAAGAAAAAGGTACAAAAAACTCTATAAATGAAGGTTTAAAATTAGCTAAAGAGCTGAAAGAAGAAGCAGATAAATGTGAGAGAAAATTAGTTGATATATCAAAGCTTATAGTTGGTATAAAATGTGGAGGATCAGATACTAGTTCAGGATTAGCATCTAACCCAAGTGTAGGTGATGCTGCTGATATGTTAGTTGACTTAGGTGCAACTGCTATTGCTGGAGAACTTATGGAATTAGTTGGAGTAGAGGATGAAGTTTGTAAAAGAGCTGCATCACCAGAGATTGCAAAAAAGATGAGAAGGCTTATAGTGGAAGAAGAAAGAAGATGGAGTGTAGGAACAAACACAGAAGTTATGAGTATTGGAAACTGTGTGGGAGGTCTTACTACAATAGAAGAAAAGGCATTAGGTGCTTTAAGCAAAACAGGTACGAGAAAGATTGAAGGTATACTTGAATTTAGCTCAAAAGGTCACGAAAAGCCAGATAAACCAGGAATGTATTTATCAGATGTAACTATGCTTTGTGGTGGTTCTGCAACTCACTTTGCTGCAGTTGGAGCACAATTAATACTTTGGACAAGTGGTGGAGCTGGATTTGAAAACTCTATAGTTCCAGTGATAAGAGTAAGTGGTAATGAAAACCTTATCAATGACGATACAGATATAGATGCTACGAGAATAATGAAAGGTGAAGAATCATCTGATGAGGTAGCAAAAAGAATATTAGATAAGGTGATGAGGGTTGCAAATGGAGAAATGACAAATGTAGAAGAGATTGGTGGATACTCTTATGCTTCTCTTTATCAAAAAGATGTAAGGTTAGAAAAGTGCTTAGGGCATTTATAAATAAATTATAAAGTTATGGAGGAATTATATTATGAAGAAAAAAGGACTAGCAAATGTAGACTTACCAGTTATAATAATAAGTTTACTAGTAGTATCTGGTGTAGTTGCATATTTAGCAATGTTTCCAGAGCAAGGAACAGCAATTGCAGACAATTTAGTTAAGTCAATAACTGGTAACTTAGGAAGTGGTTTTTTATGGTTTGGATTCTTTGCATTAATTGCATGTTTAGGTTTAGGTTTTTCTAAATATGGAGAGATACGTTTAGGTGAAGGTAAGCCAGAGTATAAGACAAGTAGTTGGATAGCTATGATGATATGTGCAGGTATAGGATCTGCTACAGTTTACTGGGCATTTAATGAATGGGCGTTTTATTATATGACACCAGCACTAGGTATAGAACCATATTCTACAAGTGCGGCTGAATGGGCTGGAGCATACAACTTATTCCACTGGGGATTCACAGCATGGGCATTATATATAATAACTTCATTACCAGTGGCTTATGCATACCATGTTAGAAAGAGTGGTGGACTTAAGTTAAGTGAAATATGCCAAGGTGTATTTGGAGAAAAGATAGCTAAAGGACCAGTTGGTAAATTAGTAGATATCATATTTATATTTGGTGCAATAGGCGGGCTAGGTATAACATTAGGATTATCTATACCATTAGTTGCAACTGGAGTTTCTGAAATAACAGGGCTTCCAGACAATTTCATGTTACAAGTAGGAATAGTTTTAGTAATATCAATATTGTTCTCATTAAGTTCATATGTTGGACTTGATAAAGGTATGAAGAAAATAAGTGATATGAATACTTATTTAGTACTTATATTCTTAGCAGTAGTTTTATTTAGTGGGCCTACTCAATTTATAATAAAGAACACTACTAACTCAATTGGGATAATGTTACAAAATTATATTCAAATGAGTTTATGGACTGATCCTATAAACCAAGGTGGTTTCCCAGAAGCATGGACAATATTCTATTGGGCATATTGGTTAACATACACTCCATTTATGGGATTATTTGTAGCTAAGATATCAAAAGGAAGAAAGATTAAAGAAGTTATATTTACTATGCTTTTAGCAGGTAGTTTAGGAGTATTCGTATTCTTTGGCATAATATCAAACTATACAATGGATCTAGAATTAACAGGAGCTTTAGGTGTAACTGAGCTTATAAACACTGTTGGAGGTAATGTAGCAGCTATAGAAGTATTAAAGACTATGCCAATGAGCAACGTAATGATAGCATTATTTGCTATAATAACTTTATTATTCTTAGCAACTACTCTAGACTCTGCATCATTTACACTAGCATCTACAACAACTAAGGAATTACCTAAGGATGGAAATCCATCACCAGTATTAAAGTTGTTCTGGTGTATAATACTAGCGCTTGTTCCACTTAGTATGATGTTTATAAAAGCACCACTTGGAACAGTTCAAACCATGGCAATAGTAGTTACAGTCCCTCTAGTAGTAGTTTTATTACTTATGATACTTAAGCTATTTAAGTGGTTAGGTGAAGATTATGGAAAAATGTCTAGAATTACTATAGAAGAAGAAGCAGAAAGAAAAGCTGTATAATAATGCAAAATAAAACTGCTGTATCCTATAATATATGGATACAGTGGTTTAAGATAAACAACACTAATAAGAAACAAGAGGTATATGAAATGGATATCAAAATAACTGATGTTGAAGTAATATGTTTAAGAGTACCAGGATTAAATGAAGAGTGTGAATGGGGAGAAGATGCTGTAATAGTAAGAGTTCATACTAACAAAGGTATAGTAGGAGTAGGAGAGTCAGATAGCTCTCCATTAGTAATAAAATCATTAATAGAAACACCGAATTCAAATCTATATTGCTATGGCTTGAAAGATTTATTAATAGGAGAAAATCCTTTAGAAATACAAAGACTATGGGACAAAATGTACTGGGCATCAAACTATGTTGGAAGACGTGGAGCAGGAATACATGCTATGAGTGCTATAGATATAGCGTTATGGGATATAGCAGGACAATACTATGGAGTACCTGTATACATGTTATTAGGTGGTAAATATAGAGAAAAAATAAAGTGTTACGGAACATTTATACCTCATGATATACCTAAAGAAAATAAAAAGATTGTTGCAAAGCTAAGAGAAGAAGGATTTACTAGTATAAAGTTTGGTGGAGGCGTATTTGGAGATGATCCTAATACTGATTATGAAATAGTAAAAGTAGTAAGGGAAGAATTAGGCGATGATTTTGAACTGCAAATAGACCTTGCATCAAAGTGGAGAACATATGGGCACTCATTATCTATGTGTAAAAAATTAGAAGAATTTAATTTGAATTGGATAGAAGAACCAGTACTGGCTGATGATTTAAGAGGGTATGAAAAATTAGGGGCCGCTGTAACTGCAAAAATTGCTGGAGGAGAATCATTAACTACAAGGCATGAGTTTAAAAACTTCTTAGAATATGCCCAACCAAGTATAGTTCAACCAGATATAACTAGATGTGGTGGGATAAGTGAAATGAGAAAAATATATGATTTAGCAGAATCATATGGAACTAAACTAATACCACATGGATTTAGTACAGGTATATTATTAGCTGCAAGTGTACATTTTTTAGCGGCTAATGAAAATACTGATATGATGGAATATTCAAAGAGTACTAGCCCTCTATTTACAGACTTAGTTGAAAATCTAATCGAATTTAAAGATGGATACGTAGAAGTACCTAACTCTCCGGGGTTAGGTATAAAACTAAATGAAGATGTGATAGAAAAATATAGAGTATTTTAATTTGAAATATAAATATAAGTATGAAATAAAGTTTGAAATATATATAAATTAGAAATTCCATCAGTGTATATGATTTTTATAAAATATATACACTGATGAAACTTATGAAGGGCATTGATATAAAATTAATATCTATTTTATTCCAATAATTGGTAGTCTTAATATAAAATATATGGTAAAAAAATGAAATAGTTATTGACTTTTAAAAAAGCTACGAATATAATTGTTTTATAGAAAATTTAGAAAATTAAATCGGAAACCTTATCAAGAGAGATCGAGGGAATGGCCCTATGACGTCTCAGCAACCTACTAATTTTTAGTGTGGTGCTAAATCCAACAGGATTAATAATCCTGAAAGATGAGGAGAAGTATATTAATATAAACGTTAAAATCTTCTTCTCATTATGAGGAGAAGATTTTTTTTTTCGAGAAAGGGGATTTAAAATGATTTCACTTAGAAATATAAGCAAAACTTATACAACTAGCAATAACCTAGTAGATGCATTAAAAAAAGTGAATCTAGAAATAATAGAAGGGGAGATTTGTGGGATAATTGGATTTAGTGGAGCAGGTAAAAGTACATTAGTACGTTGTATAAACTTATTAGAAGTACCTACAGAGGGTGAGGTTTTTGTTGATAACCAAGAACTAACATTATTATCACCAAAAAAATTAAGAGAAGCTAGAAAAAATATAGGAATGATATTTCAGCATTTCAATTTAATGAAATCAAAAACTGTATTTAAAAACATAGCCTATCCATTAAAGGGAAGTGGATTAAGTAAATTAGAAATTGAAAAAAGAGTTAAGGAGCTTTTAGATTTAGTTGGTTTAAGTGATAAAGTAAGTAGTTATCCTAATCAATTAAGTGGAGGACAGAAACAAAGAGTGGCAATAGCTAGGGCATTAGCGAATAATCCAAAAGTTTTACTTTGTGATGAAGCTACATCAGCACTTGACCCACAGACTAGTCAATCCATACTCAATTTGCTTAAGGATATCAATAAAAGACTAGGATTAACTATAGTAATAATTACTCATGATATGAGTGTGGTAAAAGAGATTTGTGATAATGTAGTTGTTATGGAAAATGGGAGAATTGTAGAGCATGGTGATTTAATTCAGATTGTTACTAAACCTAGGCAAAAGGTAACGAAGGACTTTATAGCAACAGTATTTCAAGATAATAGAGTATATGACTTATTGGAAAATGACTATTTCATAAATGATATTAAAAAAGATGAGGTTCTGGCAAAAATAGTATTTGTAGGGCAAAACACAGGTCAGGCGTTTATGTCTAAGCTAACTAAAAACTATAAAGTAGATGCAAGTATACTGTTTGGAAATATTGAAATAGTTAAAAATACGCCGGTTGGATACCTAGTAGTTAAATTAAGCGGTAATAAAGAAAATCTAATAGGGGCATCTAAATATCTTAAAGAGAACAATATAGAAATGGAGGTTTTAAAAAATGGAAGATTTATTAATGAGTATAGTTCCCAATGTAGTTAATCTACATCAAGAAATGATAGAAGCATTATTTGAGACAATATATATGGTTTGTATTTCAGGTGTAATATCAACTATAATTGGATTTTTTATAGGAATTTCACTTGTTGTAAGTAGGGAGAATGGTATCTTAGAAAATAAACTTATAAACAATATTATAGGAAAGATAATAAATACTTTCAGATCTATTCCATTTATTATTTTGTTAGCAGCAATAATGCCTGTTACAAAGTTTATAGTTGGAACTACAATAGGTACAAAAGGAGCATTAGTTCCGCTAGTATTTGGAGCAACACCTTTTGTAGCGAGGCAAATAGAGTCAGTATTATTAGATATTGATAGTGGTGTTATTGAAGCAGCTCAATCTATGGGTTCTAGCCCATTTGAAATAATAATAAGAGTGATGCTACCTGAAGCTTTAGGTGGAATAATTTATGCTATTACTATTACTACTGTAAGCTTAATTGGTTTATCTGCAATGGCAGGAACTATTGGTGGTGGAGGTCTTGGAGACTTTGCAATAAGATATGGCTATCAGTACTTTAAGACTGATGTAATGATAGTTACAGTAATAATATTGCTTATTTTAGTAAATATTGTTCAAGGATTTGGAGAGTTATTACTTAAAAAATTAGACTATTAAAATTAGGGAGGAATTATTATGAAAAAAATTTTAGCATTAGCTTTAACATTAATAATATGTTTAGGAAGTTTTGTGGGTTGTAGTAAAAACTCTGATGAAGAGTTAACTACTGTAAAGCTTGGTGTAACAGGAGATGAGCATGAAGTTTGGGATTTAGTAAAAGAAAAGTTAGAGAAGGAAGGTATTAAACTTGAAATAATTAGTTTCTCTGATTATATTAAGCCTAATACAGCTCTTGAAGAAGGGGAAATAGATATAAATGCATTTCAACATCATGCTTATTTGGAAAACTTTAATAATGAAAGAGGATTAAATTTAGTATCTATAGGAGATACAGTATTTGCACCAATGGCAATATACCCTGGAAGCACAAAATCACTTGATGAATTAAAAGAAGGTTCAAAAATAGCAGTTCCAAATGATGCAACAAACTTAGGAAGAGCATTAATACTTCTTGAAAATGCAGGATTAATAAAATTAAAAGAAGGTGTAGGTTTACTTCCAACACTTAAAGATATAGTTGAATATACAAAGGATGTAGAAATAATTGAATTAACAGCAACACAAATACCAAGATCATTAGAAGATGTAGATGTGGCAGTAATAAACAGTGGGGTGGCAGTAAATGCAGGTTTATCTCCAACAAATAGTTCATTATTTATGGAAGACTCTGATTTAGAAACTTCAAAGCCCTACATTAACTTAATAGCAACAAAAGAGAAAAATAAGGATAATGAAAATTATAAAAAAGTGGTAGAAGCGTACCAATCAGATGATATTAAAGAAGCTATAAATAAATTATTTAAAGGTGAATCTATACCAGCTTTCTAAGGGAGATTATAGGGGGATATTATGGGGAATTTAAATATAAATGAATTAAAAAATAATATATTAGAGTATATAGAAAATAACAAAGAATTATATATAAATGTAAGTAAAGAAATACACAGTAATCCTGAAATTGGGAATGAAGAATATTTTGCTTGTAAAGCCTTAACTAACTTGCTTAAAGAGTATGGGTTTGAAGTTGAAATAGATGTTGCAGGTCATGAAACAGGCTTTGTAGCAAGAAGAAAATCAAAAAGCAAACCTGGTCCAACTATTGGATTTTTAGCAGAATATGATGCACTACCAGGATTAGGTCATGCATGTGGTCACAATATAATTGGAGCAGCAAGTTGTGCAGCTGCAATAGTTTTATCAACTTATCTTGATGCTATTGGAGGAGAATTAAGAGTATATGGGTGTCCATCAGAAGAAGGCGGAGAAAACGGAAGTGCAAAAGGAAGCTTTGTAAGAGAAAATTTATTTGAAGGAGTAGATGCTTGCTTAATGATACATCCATCTAACGAAACTTCTGTTACAGGAACTAGTTTGGCAGTGGATCCAGTTGATTATGAGTTTATAGGGAAGGCAGCTCATGCATCTGGATGTCCAGAAAAAGGAATTAATGCTTTAGACGGAGTTTTACAGTTGTTTAGTGGAATAAATGCCTTAAGACAACATGTAAGTGATGATGTAAGAATACATGGAATAATAACTCATGGAGGCGATGCTCCTAATATAGTTCCAGACTATGCAAAAGCAAGGTTTTATATAAGAGCTAAAACTAGAAAAAATTTAGATATAGTTACTAAGAAGGTGGAAGGAATAGCAAAAGGAGCAGCATTAGCCACTGGAGCAAAAGTTAATATTAATTTCTTCCAAAATAAAGTAGATAACTTTTATGTTAATAATAGTTTTAATAATTTATTTGCAGAGGTTATAAAAGAATTAGGAGAAGATATAAATGAAGATTCAAAAGAAGGATTTGGCTCAACTGATGCAGGTAATGTAAGTCATGTTGTACCAACACTACATCCGTATATAAGTATAGGTTCTAAAAGTTTAGTAGGTCATACTGTAGAGTTTTGTAAAGCTGCATGTTCTGACGAAGGTAACAAGTCTTTAATAACAGGTATAAAGGCACTTTCTTTAACAGCTCTTCAACTTTTTATAGATGATAAGAAACTTGAGGAAATAAAATCAGAATTTGATATTAATAAGCATTTATGCTAAGTAAGATGTAGATTTTGGTTATATTCTACTTAAATGAATTGATTTAGCATATAGATTTTAATAAGTTATTAGTAAAAATCCACGGCAGTTATATGTCGTGGATTTTTGATTAGAAATATTATAATAAAATATATTAAAAGGGACATATGTCCTTTTTAATAATTATTATATAATGTTAAAATTATAATAGAAGAAAAGGATGTTCGTATGGAGAGATAAATATGATAAATAACTTACTTGATAAGAATATAGAAAATGAAAAAGTAAAATCATTCATTGAAAGTATACCTAAAAATATAAAAAATAAAAGCAAAGTAAAAAAAATTGAGAAAGGTAAAATAGTAGTATTAAAAGGCAATGAAATTGAAAGTGTTTATATAAGTTGTAATGGAAAAATGCAAGTAAAAAACCAATTTGAAAATGGATTTGTATATAGTTTTGCAACTCTAAACACTATAGCTTATATAGGTATAATGGAACTTATGGCAAATCAGAAAACATACTCATCAACGCTACAAGCTACTACTGAATGTACTATTTTAGAAATACCTAAAGGCGATTTTTTAGAGTGGCTCTTAAAAGATCAAGAATTAACACTAGAAGTACTACACTTTATATGTAATAGCATGTATTCTCAATCTTTGAAGACTGGAGAAGGATATGCATATCCTTCTATATGCATATTAATTGATTACTTAATAAATGTTTATAAGAGTGAAGACTTAGAAACAGTATTTTTAGAAAAAAGTAGAGAAGAAATAGGATCAATACTTGGTTTTTCAATAAGAACAATAAATAGGAACTTAAAAGTATTAAAAGAAGAGAATTTAGTAACTGTTACTAGAAAGGGAATATTAATAACTGAAGAAAATTATTATAAACTATGTGAAAAATTAGATCAAATTAAATAATAAGGGGAGAACAAATAAATTATGGAACAATTATTAAATATCATAAAAAATGAAACATTAACTTATCACCAACAAGTACTTCAATTAGCAGGACAAGCAGAAAGTAATCTAGATGTATTAAGAATAGATAAAGAGACAAAAGAACTTCTTAATGAAGAAATAATATGTACAATGTTTGAAGGAAATGCACCATATAGGCCAAGATATGTTATACCTAATTATGAAAAACTAATGAAAGAAGGATGTAAGTTTTTAGATTTAGATGTACCAAGTGATATATGGGAAGCAACTAATAACCTATTAATATTTTACAAACATATACCATCAATAACTTCATTCCCAGTATATTTAGGAAACATTGATGATCTTTTAGATCCATTTATAGAAGATGAAGAAGAAGCTTACAAAGCTATAAAGCTATATTTAAAGCATATAGATAGAACACTTACAGATTCATTTGTTCATGCAAACATAGGACCAATAGATACAAAGGCAGGAAGACTAATACTTAAAGCAATGCAAGAGTTAGAATGTGCGATGCCTAATTTAACAGTTAAATATGATAAGGACTTAACTTCAGAAGAATTTATAGAATTATGTGCAAGTACTGCATTAGTTACAGCCAAGCCAAGCTTTGCAAATCATAAAATGGATGTAGTAGATTTTGGAACTGAAAACTATGCACTAGCTAGTTGTTATAATGGATTCATCATCGGTGGTGGTGGATATACTCTTGTAAGACTTGTATTAAATAGATTAGCTCAAAAATCAGAATCAGTTGAAGATTTTATAGATAATAAATTACCATTTGCAGCAAATAAAATGCTTGCCTATATAGACGAAAGGATAAAATTCTTAGTAGAGGAATCGGCATTTTTTAGAAGTAACTTTCTTGTATTAGAAGGATTTATAAAGAAGGAATTATTTACAGGAATGTTTGGAATAGTTGGTTTAGCAGAAGCTGTGAATCATTTATTAAATGCAACTGAAGAAAAAGATAGATTTGGTCATTCAAAAGTAGCTAATAAATTAGGGGAAAGAATAATAGAAAAGTTAAATGAAATAGTAGCTTCATATAAATCTCAATATGTAGGATGCTTTGGTGGAAAGCACCTATTACATGCACAAGTAGGTATAGATACAGACACTGGAATATCTCCAGGATGTAGAATACCAGTAGGAGAAGAGCCAGAAATCTTTGAACATATAATACAATCTTCACCATATCATAAGCATTTCTTTAATGGTATAGGTGATATATTCGTATTTGAAGAGACTTATAAAAAGAACCCTAAAGCTTTAGTAAATATTATTGATGGAGCCTTTAATGTAGGAATAAGATATATATCTGCTTATTGTAGTGATTGTGATGTAGTTCGTGTTACTGGATATTTAGTAAAGAAATCAGAAGTAGAGCAACTTGAAAAAGGTAATGCGGTTAAGAATAATGCAACAGTATTTGGAATGAATGCTAAAAATGGTGCAAAAGCTTTTGATAGAAAACTTAGAGGATAATTATGGCACTAATAAATAAGATTATTCCATTTTCTTGTATAGATGGACCTGGCAATAGGACAGCTATATTTTTTCAAGAATGTAATCTAAGATGTACTTACTGCCATAATCCTGAAACAATAAATAAATGTGCTAATTGTGGTAAATGTATAAATGTTTGTCCTACTAATTCATTGAAATTTATTAACAATAAGGTTGTTTGGTATGAGGATAAGTGCATAGAATGCAATAGCTGTATTAAGACCTGTACTAATTTATCCACACCAAAAACAAAGAATTATTCTGTTGATGAGCTATTTGAAGAAATAAAGAGGATAAGTCCATTTATTCAGGGGATAACTGTAAGTGGAGGAGAGTGTACTCTTCATACTGAATTTTTAGTAGAATTATTTAAAAAAGTAAAAGAAGAGCTTAATCTTACCTGCTTTGTAGATACTAATGGAACTTTAGATTTATCTCAATATGAAGATTTAGTTAACTTAACTGACAAGTTTATGCTAGATGTAAAAAGTATAGATGAAGATGAACATATTAAAATTACTGGATCAAGTAATAAGATTATTTTAAAGAATTTAGAATATCTTTTAGAAAAAGATAAGATTTATGAAGTAAGAACAGTAGTAGCTCCATCTATGAATAATGAGAAAACTATTAAGGAAGCAACTAAGATTATTAATAATAGATGTAAGTACAAGCTAAATGCTTATAGAAAATATGGGGTAAGAAAAGAAGGCTTAGATTTTCACGGAGAAGTAGGGCCTACTGATGAAGAAATGAAATTTTATATAGAATATACAAAAGCTTAGAAAGTATTTAAGGTATTATCGTTAAGATAATACCTTTTTGTGCATGAAAAAATTTTAAAAAAAGGTATAGACATTAGTATCATACCAGAGTTTATACTTATTATAGACAAGACATCTTGGAGGTATTTAAAATGTGGTTTAAAAAATATTCAAAAAGTATAGCTTTAATAATACTTGGAAGTTGTATACTGGCATTTGGAAGCTTTAACTTTAACTATCAAAATAATGTAACAGAAGGTGGAGTATTAGGCTTACTGTTATTAATAAAGAATATATTTGATATTTCCCCATCTATAACAGCTATAGTAATAGATTTATCTTTGTTTGCACTTGGAGCTAGGTTCTTTGGGAAGCAATTCTTATATCTTTCTGTTTTTGCAAGTTTATCATTTTCAACATGGTATAAAGTATGGGAAAGTATTGGATTTATAGTTCCTAATTTAAATAATAATATGCTTTTAGCGAGTATTTTAGCAGGAATAGGTGTTGGTATAGGTATAGGAATTATAGTAAGGGCAGGGGGGGCAGCTGGTGGAGATGATGTTATTGCTTTAGTAGGCTCAAAGATTACTCCTCTTAAATTAAATCATGTATATATGATTACAGACTTAATAGTATTAGTGCTGTCACTTACCTATTTAAACTTTAAACAAATCTTCTTTTCAATAATTGCAGTTACAATAAGTGGAAAAATTATAAGCCTTATGTACGATGATATCAACGAAAATGATGATGAGTTAGAAATAAAGTATGCATCATAAAAATAATAAGTGTATCTATTTTCTTAAATATATGTTAAAATAGATATTGTAGTAATACAAAATAAAGATAAAGCCTTGATATAAGGTCTTGATAGGAGAAATAAAATGACTAACGGAATAGTAAAATGGTTCAACAGTGAAAAAGGATTCGGATTCATAACAACTGATGGTGGAGTAGATGTATTTGCACATTTCTCAGCTATACAAGTTGATGGATTCAAAACATTAGAAGAAGGTCAAAAAGTAAGCTTTAATGTAGTTGAAGGTGCTAGAGGTCCTCAAGCAGAAAACATAACTATATTATAATTATAGATTTGGATTCGTTAAGACTCTTTTTAAAAGAGTCTTTTTTATTGCAAAAAAACATAGATTTTTGATTTTATAACAAATAATGTCCTATAAATCTGATATATTATCCAATAATTTAAGTGTTAAAATATGGAATAAAGATATAAAAATCTACATATTTAATATTACAAGGGGGAGGATAAAATGGATGAAAATGAAGTAAAAGATGAAGTGAATAATAAGAAAAAGAAAAAAGGTAATGGTAGTAGTAGAACTAAAGTCATTAAAATAGTGTCAATAATAATTCCGTTATTAGTTTTATTAGCAATATTTATAGCAACATGTACAACAACAATAAAACAGGGCCATGTAGGGGCAGTATATGACAGGTTTAAAAAAGGGATACAAGATTATACTTTAACTGAAGGTATAAACTTAAAGACACCTTGGCAAAGCGTAAATGAATTTCCTATATCAATAGAGACAGTATATATGAGTAAAGACCAAAGAGAAGGATCACCAGCAGATGAATCTATTACAATAAGCTGTAATGATGGTTCACTAAGTGCAGATTTAACTTTTAGCTATAGATTTAAAATGGAAGATGTACCAAAAGTACAAAGACAATATAGAGGTAAAGATGGGCAAGAAATAATGAATAGTGTGCTTAGAGGTCAGCTAAGAAGCTGGATAAGTGAAGTAACTAAAAATTACTCCACAATGGAAGTACACTTAACTAAAAAAGAAGTAGTAAATGAAAAACTAACAGAACACTTAAATACTAAGGCTGAAAAGTATGGTGTAATGTTTGAAAATGTATCATTAGCAGAAACGAGAGCATCTCAAGAAGTGCAACAAGCAATAGAAAAAAGACAACAAATAAGTCAAGAAGTAGAACAACAACGTCTTCAACTTGAAAAAGCAGAGATAGCTAAGCAAGCAGCACAGTTAGAAGCAGAAAGAATGATAATTCAGGCTGAGGGTGAAAAAAAAGCAAATGAAATAAAAGCACAAGGGCTAGATGAAAGAATATTAAGAGAAAAGTACATAGAAAAATGGGATGGTAAGCTACCTCAAGTTATGGACCCTAATTCTGGTATTCTAATTGATATTAATAAAGGCTCGGAGAGTGATTAATAAATATTTGATATAAAACATAGGTAAAGAAAACGTTGACAAAAAAAGTTTCATGGTCTATCATAGAAGTTGGAATTAGGTAGTAATTGTTTAAGTACAAGCTAAGCTTATTCATTAATAAGAAACAGTACCCTAGGTGGAATCTGTTTATTTATTATGAATAAGCTTTTTTTACGTATAAATAAATTATAATAGCTAATTAACTGTTTATAATTCATGTAACTAAGTTATACCAATGACCAATATTAAGTAAAATAAAATCGCAGACGTAGTCGCTTAAAAAAGTTTTTTAGCAACGGACGAAGTCGCTTGAGTAACGGGACATGAGCTTGCCGAATAGACGTTGACGACATGCAATTTTGGCGATATGAGCGAAGCGAATTTTTTATGCTTATAAGGAGGATAAACGTGATAATTAACAAGATATTAAATAACAATGTTGTAATTACATTAGATGATAAAGGTGAAGAGACTATTGTCATGGGAAGAGGGATTGGCTATCAAAAATCAAAAGGAGAGCCAATTGATGAATATAAAGTAAATAAGATTTTTAGAATATCAAATAAAGAAATCTCCAATAAGTTGCAAGAATTACTTAATAATATTCCTATGGAGCATATGAAATTATCAAGTGAAATTATTGAATATGCGCAATCAAAGTTAAATAAAAAGCTAAATGAAAGCATTTATATATCATTAAGTGACCATACATTTTCTGCCATTCAGAGAATGAAAGAAGGTATAAATGTGAAAAATGCAATACTTTGGGAAACTAAAAGGTTTTACAAAGAAGAGTTTGAAATAGGAATGAAGGCTTTAGACATTATTGAAGATAGGACAGGAGTTAGATTGCCTGAAGATGAAGCAGGATTTATAGCTTTTCATGTAGTAAATGCTCAGTTAAGTGAAGGAAATCATATAGCTTCGGATATTACAAAATTAATGCAAGAAATACTTAATATAGTAAGATATCATTTTGGAGTAGAATTCCAAGAAGAATCAGTATTTTATTATAGGTTTATTATGCACCTTAAATTCTTCGCACAAAGATTATTTTCTCATGCATCACATGAAGGGGATACAGATGAAGAACTGTTGAATATTATAAAGTCTAAATACGTTAAAGAGTTTGAATGTGTTAATAAAATAGATAAATTTATAGAGAAAAAATATAATTATAAATTAACTGATGATGAAATGATTTATTTAACAATACATGTAGCAAAAGTAGTTAAAGATTCTAAAATACAACCTGAGTAAGCTCTCAGTAGTATAAATACTATAATATTGAAAGGATGTGATGCTAAAATATACTTTATACCTATGGTTGGATGGTAACATTGAGTTGGCCAAACCTTCAAATTTCAATTGTTTTATTTTATAAGAAATATGGAGGATTAAAAAATGGGGAAATACAAACAATTAGCACAAGACATAGTAAAAAATGTTGGAGGAAAAGAAAATATTAATGGATTAACACATTGTATTACTAGACTACGTTTCAAATTAGATGATGAAAGTACAGCTAATGATGATGTATTAAAGAATATGTCAGATGTTGTTACTGTAATGAAAAGTGGAGGACAGTATCAAGTAGTTATAGGAAATCATGTTGGAGATGTATATGCTGATATATGCAACATAATTGATTTAGAAAATTCAAACTCTAACTCAGAACCTAAAAAATCAGGAAGTCTATTAGATAGAGGAATAGATATAATATCAGGTATATTCCAACCTGTGCTTGGAATAATGGCAGCATGTGGTATGTTAAAAGGACTTAATGCTTTATTTGTAGCCCTTGGATTATATGCTAGTACAAGTGGAGAATATTTAATAATAAATGCGGCTGGAGATGCATTATTTACATTCCTTCCTTTATTCTTAGGATATACAGCTGCTAAGAAATTTGGTCTAAAGCCAATGGTGGGACTAGTATTAGGGGCAGCTATGTGCTATCCAGGAATACAAGGTAGTAGTATATCGGCAGGAATTGAGCCGCTATATACTTTATTTGAAGGAACAATATTTGCATCACCTGTATATATTGATTTTCTAGGATTACCAGTGATTTCAATAGATTATACTGGAACAGTAATACCTATAATATTTGTAGTGTACTTTGCATCAAAATGTGAAAAATTATTTAATAAAGTTATTCCAGACTTAGTTAAGTTTTTCTTTGTTCCTATGCTTACAGTAATAGTTACATTACCAGTAGCACTTATTGTGATAGGACCAATAGCAACATTTGGATCTACTTTTATTTCTCAAGCTGTATTTACAGTAAGAGATTTTAGTCCATTATTAGCAGGTGCTATAGTAGGATTTACATGGCAAATTCTTGTTATTTTTGGTATGCACTGGGGATTCATTCCTGTATATATCAACAATGTTATGACTATGGGATATGATAATGTTATGATGCCTTTCTTTGCTTGTACATTTGCAACATCAGCAGTTGTATTAGCATTATTCTTTAAGAGTAAAGATAAGAAAATAAAAGAAATGGCTATTCCTAACTTTATATCAGGTATATTTGGTGTTACGGAACCGGCAATTTATGGTATGTTATTACCACTTAAGAAGCCATTTATAATAAGTTGTATAGCTGGTGGTATTGGTGGAGCCTACTATGGATTATTTAACCTTAGAAAGTTTATGACTGGAGGAATGGGAATATTTGAACTTCCAGCAATGATAGAGCCAGACGGTGGTATGGGTAACTTAACAGTAGCACTTATTGGTATTGTTATATCAATGGTTGTGGCCTTTGCTTTAACTATGATCTTCTATAAAGAAGAAACTGAAACCGATACGGATAAAGAAGTAAAAGTAAAAGAAGAAGATACAAAAGAAATAAAAAGTAATAAACTAGCAAAAGAAGTAGTCGTAAGCCCTATAAAAGGTGAAGCTGTAAAGTTAGAAGATATTGAAGATGCTGCATTTGCATCAGGTGTATTAGGTCAAGGTATAGCAATAGTTCCTACTGATGGAAAGGTTGTTGCACCAGTAAATGGAGTAGTTACAACACTTTTCCTAAGTTTACATGCTATAGGAATTCTTTCTGATGAAGGAGTAGAAATTCTTATACATATAGGTTTAAATACTGTACAACTAGAGGGTAGAGGATTTGAAGCTTATATTAAGCAAGGTGATAGAGTAAGGGTAGGACAAGCTATATTATCTTTTGATATGGATGTAATAAAGGAAGCAGGATATAGTTTAGTTACACCAGTTGTAATTACAAACTCAGCTCAATTCTTAGAAATTGCACAAACAGAAAACAAAGAAGTGGAATTACAAGATAATTTAATTACAGTTATATTTTAATAAATAAGCAAAGCATTGGTAAAAGTTAATGCTTTGCTTATAATTTATAGGAGGCTTAACTATGGGATTTAAAAAAGACTTTTTATGGGGAGGAGCTACAGCTGCTAACCAATGTGAAGGTGGATATAATAAAGATGATAGAGGATTAGCAAATGTAGATGTTTGTCCAGTAGGTAAAGATAGAACAGCAGTAATTACAGGAAAACTAAAAATGTTTGATTTTGATGAGGAGCATTATTACCCAGCAAAAACTGGTATAGATATGTATCATAACTTTAGAGAAGATATAAAATTATTTGCGGAGATGGGATTTAAGGTTTATAGAATGAGTATTGCTTGGAGTAGAATTTTCCCGAAAGGAGACGAAGAAACTCCGAATGAAAAAGGACTTCAATTCTATGAAGATATATTTAAAGAATGTAGAAAGTATGGTATAGAGCCTTTAGTAACTATCACTCACTTTGATTGTCCGATGAATTTAATTAAGGAATATGGAGCATGGAGAAATCGTAAAATGATAGGATTTTACGAAAAATTATGCAATGTAGTTTTTAGAAGATATAAAGGATTGGTTAAATATTGGCTTACATTTAATGAAATAAACATGATTTTACATGCTCCATTTATGGGAGCCGGAATTTGTTTTGAAGAAGGAGAAGATACTGAAAAAATAAAGTATCAAGCAGCTCATCATGAACTTGTAGCTAGTGCTATAGCAACAAAAATAGCTCACGAAGTGGATCCAGGTAACTTAGTAGGATGCATGTTTGCAGCTGGAAGTGTGTATCCATATAGTTGTAATCCTAATGATGTATGGGAAGCTACAAAATTAGATAGAGAGAACTATTTCTTTGTAGATGTACAATCTAGAGGTAAATACCCTAATTATGCATTAAAATACATGGAGGAAAAAGGAATTACTCCAGAAATGGAAATTGGAGATCTTGAATTACTTAAGGAACATACTGTTGACTTTATTTCATTCTCTTACTACAACAGTCGTTGTGTTAGAACTGATGATAATAAAGATGATATGGCAGAAGGAAATATTTTCACTTCAGCTAAAAATCCATATCTTTCATATAGTCAATGGGGATGGCCTATTGATCCATTAGGATTAAGAATTACTCTAAATCATGTATATGATAGATATGAGAAACCATTATTTATTGTAGAAAATGGTTTAGGAGCTAAAGATGCAGCAGATGAAAATGGATATGTAGAAGATAATTATAGAATAGATTATTTAAGAGAACATATAAAGGCTATGCGTGATGCAGTTAGTATCGATGGTGTAGATTTATTAGGATATACTACATGGGGACCTATAGATTTAGTAAGCGCTGGAACAGGTGAAATGGAAAAGCGCTACGGATTTATTTATGTAGACAGAGATAATAAAGGTAATGGAACTTTAAGAAGAAGTAAGAAGAAAAGTTTTGACTGGTATAAAAAAGTAATATCTTCAAATGGAGAAGATTTAAATTAATATTTAAAGCATACAAATGGATTTAAGATGTATTTATAAAAAGTAAGCCTTTAGGTTGGATAAGTAATCCATCCTAAAGGCTTTATTTTTACGTATAATGAAATTACAATTTACTAATTTTCCATAAGTTCTTAGTTTCCTTAAGAAATACATCTACATCCCAAGTTTTTGAAGAGTTTATCTTACTATTTGGATCATTAATTTTTATTTTACCATCATCAGCCAAACCAGTTAGTACAAGAAAGTGACCAGTTGAGGTAAAAGTTCCAGGTCCAACTGTTATTATTATAGGGTTACCAGCTTTTAAAGTCGATAATATGGAAGATTTGCTTAGAGGTAGCTCTTTAGCATTTAATCCAAAGTGCTTAGCTCCTTCAGAAATTAAATTCCAACTAGAGCCTATACCATTTACATAAAAACCATTATTAAAAGCATATTCACTTACAGCTAGAGGATTAACGCTAGTATCACCAGTAAGACCTACAGAAACCATAGCTAAAGATGTAGGAGCACATCCACTAACAGAAAGATATTCATCTCCATATTTATTATATCCCCATTTTTCATCCCATTGTATAAATAGCGGTATTTCACCAGGTGTATAGTATTTCTTTATTGATATATTTTTATTGTTTTCTTTTAATATATTTTTAGGATAGTTATAAACAAAATCTACAGTTTCTATATTTTTACTAAGCATCGTTAAAAGAGACTCAGGGTACTTGTCCGTATTATTTAATATATGTTTAACCTTATAGTTTGAAGAAGACTGTTCTTCTAGCTTTTTAATAACCTCATTGTTTACGCCTGACAAATTTGTACTATCATGTTTAGTATTATTTATTTTTATAAGTGCTATATATAGTAATCCTACTATTATAATAATTAACATTAATAGATTACTTTTGTTAAGCTTTTTCTTGTCACTATTAGCAGTGTAATTCATAGAAAACCTCCATTTTGTTTAAACTGTATATTAAGATAGAGTAGGATTTAGAAATTATTTTTACTTTATCTTAAACTAAATACTATTTATTATTTTTATCCGACTAATACATTAATCATATCTAAAAAATATTAAAAATCATTTAACTAATTCTTAAGATTTCTTAAGTTTTAGGTAATAAAACTTAGATTTTCCGTAGTAAATTGAATAAATATAAAGATATTAGGAGGCGTATAAAGAATCTTTAGAAAATCTTAAGAATTTTTTTATCAAATCTTAATTTTTTATAAAGCAAATTTTAAGGATATTCAATTATAATAATAGATGAAGAAATAGGAGGTAGAAATATGAATGTTCTAATTTTAACCGGAAAATTTGGTATGGGTCACCTGTCTGTTGCAGAAGCTTTATATGAAGATATAGAGGCAACATATAAAAATGTAAATGTAGAGATAGTTGATATTGTTAATTACATGTTTCCAACTATGAATAAGACAATTTATGAATCATTTGATTTTATCGCGAGCAAATGCTCTTCAATATATAATATATACTGTGGTTTTTCAAATAAAAAATCAAGCGTACCTATGAAACATATGGTTTCAAAAAAGATAGAAAAACTTATAGAAGAAACTTCAGCAGACTTAGTGCTATCAACAGTACCCTTAGCATCTCAGTTTGTATCAGTTTATAAGAAAAAAACAGGAAGCAATATTCCTTTATACACATATATTACAGACGTTACTATACACGAGGAATGGATATCACCATATACAGATTTTTATTTTGTAGGAGCGAAAGATACAAAAAAGGACTTAGTACTTAAAGGTGTTAATCCATATAAGGTTGTTGTAAGTGGAATACCTGTAAAAAGATGCTTTAAAAATGAAGAAAGTTTAAAAAAGAAACTAAATGATAAGTTAGAAATACTTATCATGGGTGGTGGATTAGGGCTTCTTCCATCAGGAGATATATTACTTCAAAAACTAAGTGAAAATGAAAATGTGCATTTAACGGTAATCACAGGTAAAAATGAAAAGCTGAAGAGTGAGATTGAAGAAAAGTTTTCAAATATAGAGGTAGTTGGTTACACAAAAAATGTTCATGATTTTATGAAAAAAGCTGATTTACTTATTACAAAGTCAGGTGGAATAACTACATTTGAGGCAATCAATAGCCAAATACCGTTATTTGTTATTAAGCCGTTCTTAAAGCAAGAAGTAGGCAATGCGCAGTTTATAGAATCTGAAAATCTAGGTCGTGTTATATGGTATGATGATTCTGATATAGCAAAAGATATTTTAGCTTTAGCAGAGAATAGCAAAATTATGGAAAGTATTAAACAAAATATGAGAAAGATGGCAGAGCAATGGTCACAAAGTTGTCCATTAGAGATTTATAATATGGAAGGAGGGATAACATGCTAACTAAAAGTAAAGTAGAAGTTATATTTATGCTAGCAGGTATTGTTGTAGTGTCTTTTTTAAGCTATAGTATTATACCGACTTTAATGCATAAATTTTCTTATAAGATAAAAAGTTCATTACACAAAGATAAGCTATACCTTACTTTTGATGATGGCCCTCACCCTACATATACGACTATGTTGTTAGATTTATTAGATAAATATAATGTTAAAGCTAGTTTTTTTGTAGTTGGAGAGTATGCAAAATCTAATCCTGAAATTATAACTCGTATGAAAGATGATGGTCATCTAATATGTATGCACTCATTAAGACATAAAAATGGTCTTTTCCAAACTCCAACTGATATGAAAAATGACTTTGAAAAAAGTATTAAAATACTTGATGAGTTAGGTGTGGAAGCTAATTACTTTAGACCGCCATGGGGACATTTTAATTTGACAAGTGCATTAGAGTTAAAAAAATATAATTTAAATGCTATGCTTTGGGATGTTATGGCAGAAGACTGGAGAGGTAACATAACTAGCGAGGAAATAATGTGCAAGTTAGCTAAGAGAACATTACCAGGTGACATTATATGTTTACATGATGGTAGAGGAAAGAATGAAGCACCTTTAAGAACCATAAATGCATTAGATGTTATGATTCCTTTATGGTTATCAAAAGGTTATAGCTTCGATACGGTGGATAAATATGAAGCACAATAAGAACTTATTTTATAAAATTTTAAAAAATGGTGGACTGTTTTTAATATTAATAGGAATAACATTTTTCCTTATTTTTAGGAAATTAGATTTTAATAGCGTAATAAGTACTATATCTCATATAAATGCCTTATACTTGCTCCCAGCAATAGGATCTATGTTTGTTTTTATTTTATGTGAATCCTTAAATACTAAAAGAAATCTCAAGGCTTTAGGTTATGAAACAACACTTTTAAAATGTATTACCTATTCAGCTACTGGATTTTTCTTTAGTTCAATAACACCTTCAGCATCAGGTGGACAGCCTATGCAAGTTTATCGCATGTGCAAGGACAATATTAAAATATCCCATTCTACATTGGTGCTTTTTATTGAGTTAGTATTTTTCCAAATAGTAACCATAGTGTATTCTTTTATAGGATTTTTTACTCAATACTCACTATTAGAGGAAAGTCTAGGCTCTATAAAATATATACTTGTTACAGGCCTAATGATTAACGTGGCAATATTAGTAGTTTTATTGTTAGCTATATTTTCTTATTCAGCAACAAGTAAAATAATTGATATTACTATGGCTACTCTAAAGTTATTTGGATGTAAAAAGACAGAGAGTATAAGCGAAAAAGCATATACAGTTATTGATGAATATAGAGAATGTGCTTCTTATATAATGAAGAACAAAATAATAATGTTTAAAACATTTATTACAACAGGTATTCAAATATTTGCACTTCATAGTGTTCCATACTGGGTGTATCGCTCATTTGGACTTAGTGGAAACTCTATGTTTGTGTTTATAGGAATACAAGCTGTATTATTTATAGCGGTATCCTCACTTCCTCTTCCAGGAGCAGTTGGAGCAAGTGAAAGTGGATTCTTAATGCTATATAAATTGTTATTCCCAATGCCTATAATAAATGAAGCCATGTTACTTAGTCGTGGAATTAGCTTTTACTTATTCCTGTTATTAAGTGGAGTATTCTTGTTGGTAATGTGGATGATTAACTCTAAAGATAATAATAAAAAAGAACATGTACCTGTGGAAAAGTTAACAAATAAAAAAACTGACACCCATAAGATGCCAGTAAAGATGACCTGTTAAGGTCATCTTTTTTTTAGAATGCAGCTATTTTAGTAACTGCCACATAAATCTTAGAGATAGCATACCAAGTAGCAAAATCTACTACACCACTTTGATTCATTCTAAAGATTTCTTGGAATTTAAGTACGCTATTTCTAGTTGCTGGGCCATAAATACCATCAACAACTACTTTAGGTAAAGCTGGATATGCATTTGATATGGCATTTAATTGTTCTTGAATTATTCGTACACTTTCTCCACTTGAGCCAATAGAAAGGGTATAGCCAGGGAAGGAAGATGGTACACCTTCTACCATATCTGTTCCTTGAAGTCCAATATCATAACCATAAAAATATTTTAAAATATCTTCAAATTTGTAACCTTGATCGCCTAAAGTTTTACTGCCCCATTGAGTCATTTTTCCAGGACATTGTGTTTGAATACCATCACAATATTGGGCTAAAAGTGGTTGCTTAGCTCCTTTAGGTCTTTGAATATATACATTAAAAATATTATCAACAACTACACTTATAGTATCAAAAATATTTCTATTATAAATGAACTTATGATCATATTGTGTAGATGAAGTGATAGTAAAATTATAGCCCATATTTCTATACCATTCAGTGTAAACTCTGTTTAGTGTAAATGAAACTATAGCGACAACATTTGCATAAATAGTTTGAGTAGGCCAGGTAGCATAGATTTCTGAACTGGCAACATTTTTAATATAATCTCTAAACGGTATCTAATAATTTGGAGCATTTCTGTCACTTGGTAAACCGTCATGAACTATTATGAACTCGGGAACAACAACGTTAGATAAAACATAAGGAACTTTCTTTAATGATGGTTCAAATATTTTTGGCTTATAATTTCCATATAAAACATTTTCTCCTATTTCATAAAGCTTAATATTTGATTTTGTATTTTTTGAAGCTTTAGATAAGGATACATTTTGAATTGCCTCTACACAAGGTAGTATTTGTACACCTTCTATTATAACTGTCTGATAACCTTCTTTTTCAATTTCAAGTAAGTACTTACTATATGGTCTAGGAGAGTTTGGAAACTGTGAATATAGGAAATTAGGAGCATCTAGTGGTATTTTTTTTACTTGACCAGATGAATTGGTTATTAAATCATCATGTAATACTTTGCTTTTTTTACATTCATCAGTTGGAAAGGTATATACTTTAATTTTTGCAAATTCAATGGGAAAATTAGTATCCTCATCAATAACTTTAATTGTTAAACACCCTCTATACAAAAAAATCACCTCTATACAATTATCATTTAATATTATGATACTAAAAAAACTTTTAACCGTGAGTTGTACTAAAAATATTTGAATAAAGAAGATAAGCAAGATTACAAAATTTGATGTAAAAATGTGCTAGAATATAGATATGATAGATGAAGCTGTTATTGATGAAGTTGCAGAGGCAATAATGGAAGGTTAACATGCTTTTAAACTCAAGAAAAATATATTGAGAGCTTAATCAATGTGCTTTTAATAACGAATTATTTTAAAATATCACTAAAATGTAACACTATTATATGGAATTAATACTATGTTATAGAGGGGTGATAAACAACATGGGAAAGAGAAATAGCAGAGATCTATATAATCAATGCACAAAATTAATGAATTATCACGTTATATTAACTATGAATGATGGAAGTCAATTTGATGGTATTATTGAAGATGTGGATGGAGATACAGTAATGGTTTTAGTTGGTGAAGATGTTATGCCAGAAGAAGCTGAGTTTAATTTACAAGATAATAGACAATATGGAGGCCCAATAAGATATAGAAGATTTAGAAGACGTGCATTTCCACTTGCTGCTTTAGCCGCATTATCGCTAATAGCATATCCTTATTATGCACCACCATATTATCCATATTATTATCCATATTAATAAAGAAAGCTCAACTTTCCTTAAAGCTATAATAGTTTTAGGGATTTTTTTATTATTAAATTATAATTGGTAGAATTATTCTGTTTAAAAATGAAAAAAAAGTATATTAATTATAATAAGTAATAATTATAACCAAATAATAATTAAAATTAGTTACAAATAGAGAGGCATGTTATGGAAGAAGCAAAATTTATTCAAATGATAAAAAATAACCCAAGTGTTATAAAAACTATAAACAATCCTACAGATGAGATGAAGCTGTTGGCATTAGAAAAAAATGGACTTTTAATAGAATATATAGAAAATCCAACAATAGAAATGAAAGAGTTAGCCATAAGTAACAATGCTAGAGCTATTAAATATATAAAAGATCCAACGGAAGAAATGATGCTTAAAGCATTAGATTATGGATGGATTGTGCTAGATTATATTAAAAATCCAACTGAAAAAGTAATAAAGCTTGCAATAGACAAAGCAGGATGGGCTATTCAATATGTTCAAAATCCAAGTGAAGAATTACAATTGTTAGCAGTAAGAAAAAATTATGACTCACTAAAATATATAAAACAACCTTATGAAAGTGTGCAAATAGAAGCTGTAAATATTAGCTATGATGCATTAAGGTATATAGCAAAACCTAGTTATAAGGCAGAATTAACAGCTATAAAAAATAATGAAGCTGCTATAACTTTTGTTAAAGATTTAGATAAGACTAAATTGTTAGAGTTTTTAAAGACTAATATATTAGTTATAAAGTATAAAGGTAAAGATATTTCTAAAGATGAGCTAGAGGAAGTATTAAAAGAAGCGCTATCGAAGGAAGATGTTAAAGATAAATATGTAAGAGATTTTATAAATTGTAGTACAATAGATAAAAATCATGACACAATATCAATGGATAAGATAATGTTCATTTATAAGTACGGAAGTGCAAAAGCAAAAAAGGTTGCGGTAGATGAAAAGTTAAAGATGGTTTAAATTAGAAATTAAAATTATTCGTGGGAGAATTTAAGCTAGATAGATCAAAAGACACAATGATTTAGGAGAGAGACAAGATGAATTTTATAGATACATTAAAGAGCGTTGACTTAGTATTAGCTACAAAGGAAGTACCTTTAGTAGTAGGAGAAAGTGGAATCGGAAAAACAGCATTAGCAAAAAAACTTGCTAAGGATAATAACTGGAGTTTAATAGTTGTAGATGGAAACCTACTTAAAGAAGGAGAAATAGGTGGTCTTCCAACTATAGAATCTTATGTAGTATCTAACTCAAATGGATTTGAGATAGAAAAGAAAACTACAGTATATGCAGTTCATAATAAATTAAGAGAAATAGATGAAGAAATAGATAAAGGTAGAGAAGTACTTTTATTTATAGATGAAATAAACCGTTGTGAACATACCGTTCAACAAGAGCTTATGAACTTAATATTAAATAGAGAAATAAATGGATACAAGTTACATGATGATGTAAAAATACTAGCAGCAATGAACCCATCAAGCAAGTATGGTTCAGACTTTGATTATCAAGTTGTAGATATGGATGCTGCACAAGAAAATAGATTTGTATGGTTAAATATGGAGTCTGATTATAATCAATGGTTAAGTTGGGCGATAGGTGCAGGTATTGAGCAAAAGGTTATAGAGTTTATATCTACATTCCCAGAGTACTTAAACAAAGTAAATGATGACGATGTAAGAGCAACACCTAGAAGTTATGAGAGAGTATCTAAGAGTTTTGAAGTTTATAAAAAATCAGAAGGTAGTATACCTAGATCAGTATTTTTAAATGTTATAAAAGGAAATGTAGGAAAGGTAATTGCTGAAGAATTCATAAGTTTTGTAGAAGCAGACTGTGATCCACTAATATCTTATGAAGATGTTGTATTAAATGAAACTTTAAGTGAAGATGTAATAAATAGATTAAAAGAGGAAAGTCATACAAGACTGTATTTATCAGCTGTGAATATTCTTAAAAACCTAGAATCAAACATCAAAAATGGAAATAATGAATCTAAAAATTATGTTAATAGATTTGTAGAATTTTTAAAGCTATATCCAATAGATTTAATGGTAGGTATTATGAAAGATATGAGAAATAGCTATGAAGACGTATATAAAGTAGCTATAGAAAATGAAGAATTTGTAGAGTTATATTTTGAATCTTATAGCTTAATAAGGGGATAATGCTATGGAAAGTTATTTTGATAGAAAAACAAAAGAGCTTTATGAAAAAGCAGAGGAAATTATAAATACTTACGCAGTAACAAAAGCAAATCATAAAGGTGAAAAATTTGAGATAGATATACCTAAAGCTTATAAAGATGAATTTTTTAAGCTTGTTGATAAGGTAAATTTAAGTCTTATGGAAGAAAAAGATAATTTCTATGGATATTTCTTATTTCAAATGGGAAGAGAAATTAGATTTGATATAAGTAGCCCTACATCAGTGAATTTTAAAGGTGCGAAGTATGTTATATATTTTAATCCTATAATTTTCTTAAACCTTAACATAAAGCAAATGGAAAGTACAATAAAACATGAAATTCTTCATATAGTATCTATGCATTTAACTAGAGCAAAAGAAATAAAAGGTAAGTATAGTACATTAGCAATAAATATGGGAATGGACATAGTAGTAAATAAATATTTAAACAATCTACCTCCTTATGCTACTACTTTAGAATCGGTAAATAACACTTATAACATGAATCTTGAGCCATATGAACCCTTTGAATATTATGTAGAAAAAATTCAAACAGAATTGGATTTACAAGATTATGATGAAGAAGGGGAAGAGAATGATAGTGTTATAAATGAAAATGAAGATGTTGAAACTGAATACAGACCAGAAAATACCCATGACATATGGGAAGATTCTAGTGAAATAGAAGAAAAGGCTTTAAAAGAGTTTACAGAAAAGTTTATAGATATGTCTCAAAAAGGTCAAATTCCAGATTACCTAGATGGTATGTTATCAGCTTTAAAAAATAGCAAGGGAGAACTACCTTGGAATCTATACCTTAAAAAGTTGATGGGTACTGTTGAAAGCAACAAGAAGAAGACCATAACAAGAAGAAATAGAAGACAACCTTATAGATTAGATTTAAGAGGAGAGCTTAGAGGTCATAAAGCAGAAATAGCTGTAGCCATTGATACAAGCGGAAGTATTAGTGATGAAGAGTTTAAGCAAGCTATAAAGGAAGTTCTTAATATTGTAAAAAATTATAATCACGAAATTACTATAATAGAGTGTGATGATCAAATTAGACGTACTTACAAGGTTAAATCTGTTAAGGATATAAAAGAGAGAATAGGTATAAGAGGTGGAACTAAATTTACGCCAGTTTTTGAATATGCCAATAGTAAGAAGATTAATTTATTAGTTTACTTTACAGATGGTAAAGGTGAAGACAAGCTAGGAGTAATTCCTAGAGGATATAAAACTTTATGGGTTATTTCTGGAAGAGGAGATAAGCTATCCTTGAGAGAAAGCTATGGTGCGGTCAAGAAGCTTAGTAAGGTAGAATCAAAAGATAGATTTATAGATATGAATGATGTTAGGGATGATGGATATTCTATGAATAACCAAGCTCCTATTTTATAAATAAATAGAAGAACTATTAGCTAAAAGGCGCTTTACATTAGATGGGGAAAAGCGTCTTTTAATATGCTTATAATATATAGTAAATATTTATATTTTTATAAGTTGCAAAAAATTTAAGACTAGAATATACTTATTTAAGGATGTTAATTAAGTATATTAAAAAAGTGGGTGTGTAATGTGAAAAAAGCAAATACTAGGATGATAAAAGAGATGAACAAGAATCTTTTGAGACATTGTTTTAATGAAGAGATAGATTTAACAGCAGCGATGTTATCGAAAAAAACAGGATTAAGTGTAGTAACTATAAATGTATTATTAAAAGAAATGGTAGAAAGTAAAGAGGTATTCGTAGGTAAAAGCATACCATCAAATGGTGGTAGACCATCAATAGAATATAAATACAATGAGATGTTTAGATGTGCGGCTATAATATTTGGATATACAAGAAATCATAAAAACTATATAAAAGTATTGGTTACAAATTTACTTGGAAAATCTATATATGAACAAGAATATATTTTTGAACACGTAAATGACGATAGCTTTGATGATATTTTAGATGAACTATTTGAAAAATATTCTACTATAGAGGTAATAGCTTTTGGTTTACCAGGTGCTGAGGAAAATGAGATTATAAGGTTAAATGATTACACTGATATTATTGGTGATACATTTATGAAGCACTATAGAGAAAGATATAGCGTTGAAGTTATATTTGTAAATGATGTTAACGCAGCTGTTAATGGATATTATCATAATAAACTAGACAATAAAGATATTAATACTGTGGTGGGATTAGTCTTTAATAGGGTTTATCTGCCTGGTTCAGGCATAGTAATAGATGGAGAAATACATAAGGGGAAATCAAACTTTGCTGGAGAGGTAGCTTATATGCCAATAGGTGTAGATTGGATAAATATAAATTATTATAATCCTGAAGAGATAAATGAAGCTATAGCAAAGCTCATTGCTATGATGGGATGTGTCATTGCACCAGATCAATTTGTAATATATGGAGACTTTTTAAGCAAAGATAGTGCTAAGCAAATAAAGGATAAAGCAGAGAGCATATTACACTACTATTTTGAAACAAATATAGTTGTTTGTAATGATTTTGAAGAAGATTATGAATTGGGAATGATTAAATCAGCTTTGGAAGTTTTAAATAAAAAAGAAGAAGTATTTAAGTAATCACAATTTTAATATATGGGGGAGAAAAAATGCTAAAAATACTATTAATAATTATTTATATTGCATTTATTAGTCTAGGGCTTCCAGATGCAATAATGGGCTCTGCATGGCCAATGATACATCAAGACTTAAATGTACCTATATCATACGCTGGAGTTGCAACTATGATTGTAGCTGGAGGTACTATAGTATCCAGTTTCTTTAGTGAAAAACTAATAAGGAAATTTGGAACAGGTAAGGTAACTACATTCAGTGTATTTCTAACAGCAACAGGTCTATTGGGGATATTCTTTGCACCAAGTTTCATATGGATATGTTTACTTGGAATACCACTAGGATTAGGTGCAGGAGCTGTAGACTCAGCGCTTAATAACTTTGTTGCAATACACTATGAAGCAAAGCATATGAACTGGCTTCACTGTTTTTGGGGAATTGGTGCTACATCAGGACCATTTATTATGTCTATGTATCTACTTAAAGAAAATGGATGGAGAATGGGATACGCTACTATAGGAATTTTTCAAGCTATTTTAGTCGTATGTCTATTTGCTTCTTTACCCCTTTGGAAGAAGTTTGAAGTTAAAAATAATGATGAGGAAGAAAATAATAATACTTCAGTAAAAGTATCAACTTTATTGAAACTACCAGGTGCAAAGCCAGCTTTATTATCATTTTTCTGTTATTGTTCAGTAGAGCTAACTGCTGGACTATGGGCTAGCTCGTTTTTAGTTATAAACAATGGTCTATCAGCTGAACTGGCAGCTAAATGGGTGTCTATGTACTACTTAGGCATCACTGTAGGTAGGTTTTTAGCTGGATTTATTGCTATGAAATTAAATAATAATCAAATGATTAGAATGGGGCAGATTATTTCTATAGTAGGAGCAGTGCTATTAATAATGCCTCTACAAAATAACTTACAATTAGTAGGGTTAGTATTAATAGGATTAGGATGTGCACCAATTTATCCAGCAATGCTTCATGAAACACCTAATAGATTTGGAAAAGAGCTATCTCAAGGAATAATGGGAATTCAAATGGCTACAGCTTATGTAGGAAATACTTTTGTACCACCGTTGTTTGGATTGATTTCTAAGTATAGTGGATTTGGGATATTACCTTATTTTTTATTAGCATTCTTAATTCTTATGTTAATTTCATCAGAGGGAGTTAGTAAGATATGTAATTCTAGTGTAGATAATAAAACTGCATAAAAATATAAGCATATGTTGATAAAAGCCGCGTTACTTTTTAGTGATGCGGCTTCTTTTTACGTAAAATTAAATACTTAGTTATAAAAATAATAGAATAAAAATAGATAATAAAAAACTAGTTGTAGATTCAAAAGGGTTAAAAAAATCACAAAATATTTTTAATGACTATAATATGTTTTTAAAGTTTAAAATATTTCATTAATAAAAATCGGATGTTATTATGTACTCAAGACAAACGATTTCATAGTTTGGAATTAATATGAGGGGGAAGGTATTGGAAATGAACTATTTTGAAGAGAGCTTAAAATTACATGAAATGAATATAGGAAAGATGGAAATAAAGTCTAAAGTAGAAGTAGCAACAAGAGATGATTTAAGTTTAGCTTACACTCCAGGTGTAGCAGAACCATGTAGAAAGATTTATGAAAATGAGGAAAGTGTTTACAAATATACATCTAAAGGAAATTTAGTTGCTGTAGTTACAGATGGTACAGCAGTATTAGGATTAGGCGATATTGGACCTAAGGCTGGACTGCCTGTTATGGAAGGTAAATCAATTTTATTCAAAGAATTCGCAAATGTTGATGCATTTCCAATATGTTTAGATACAAAGGATATTGATGAGATAGTTAAAACTATTAAGCTTATATCTCCAGTATTTGGAGGAATTAACCTAGAAGATATAAAAGCACCAAAGTGTTTTGAGATAGAAGAAAGATTAAAGAAAGAACTAGATATACCAGTATTCCATGATGATCAACATGGGACGGCTATAGTTGTTTTAGCTGGATTAATAAATGGATTAAAGGTTGTTGGCAAAAACATTGAAGATATAAAAGTTGTTATAAATGGTGCAGGTGCAGCTGGAACGGCTATAGCAAAACTTTTACTTTCTTCAGGTGTGAAAAATCTAATTGCTTGTGATTTAGTTGGAACACTTTATAGAGGAATAGAAAATGTAGATGATGCTAAGAAGGAACTAGCAAAAATAACTAATCCAGAAAATGTTAAAGGAAGCTTAGCAGATGCCTTAGTAGGAGCAGATGTGTTTATAGGGGTATCGGCACCAGGAATAGTAAGCAAAGAAATGGTAAGCTCTATGAATAAGGATTCTATATTATTTGCAATGGCTAATCCAACACCTGAAATAATGCCTAATGAAGCAAAAGAAGCTGGAGCTAGAGTAGTTGGAACAGGTAGATCAGATTTCCCTAATCAAGTTAATAATGTACTAGCATTCCCAGGAATATTTAGAGGTGTATTAGATGTTAGAGCAAGTGATATTAACGAAAAAATGAAAATTGCAGCTGCATATGCTATAGCAGAAATGATAAAAGAAGAAGATTTAAATGAAGATAATGTAATTCCATATGCATTAGACAGAGCAGTAGCTTCTAATGTTGCAGAGGCAATAAAGAAAGCAGCAATAGAAAGTGGAGTAGCAAAAGTATAATATATTTCCTAGTCGTTACTAAAAACATTAAAACGACTGAAAATTTAATAGATGGAGGATAAAAAAATGCAAATTCCAATTAAGAAAACAATTGATAAAATACCAGGTGGTATGATGGTTGTTCCACTTTTCTTAGGAGTATTAACCAATACATTTTTTCCACAATTTTTGGAGATTGGTGGATTTACAACTGCACTGTTTAGTAAACAGGCATCATCAACAATATTAGCTTGTTTTATGTTTTTAATTGGCTCACAAATTAACTTTAAGTTAGCTCCAAAAGCATTAAAAAAAGGTGCGTTATTAATAGTAGGTAAGTTTATAGTAGGTGCTGGTATTGGGGTATTTGTAGGAAAAGTATTTGGACCTGCAGGTGTATTAGGATTATCACCTTTAGCAATACTTGCAGCATTAACAAACTGTAATGGTGGACTATATGCATCTCTTGCTTCTCAATATGGAGATGAAACAGATGTAGGAGCATATGCTATATTATCTTTAAAAGATGGACCATTCTTTACATTAGTTGCATTAGGAGCATCAGGTCTTGCTCAAGTTCCTTTTAATGCACTTATAGCAGTATTAATTCCAATAATAATAGGTATGATTTTAGGTAATATTGACTCTGATATGAGAGCATTCCTTGGAAGTAGTAAGTTATTATTAATACCATTTTTCTCATTCCCATTAGGTGCAGGTATGGATCTTACAACTATAATACAAGCTGGTGGTCCTGGTATATTACTAGGAATAATTGCATCAGTTACTGGGGTAGGATCATATATACTTCTTAAATTATTTAAAGAAGAACCTATAATAGGTTTGGCAACTGGTTCAACTGCAGGTAATGCTGTAGCTACACCAGCAGCTGTAGCAGCGGCAGATCCAACATTAGCTGTTATAGCAACAACAGCAACAGCACAAGTTGCAGCAGCATGCGTAGTATCTGCAATACTTTGTCCGTTTATTGTTTCTTATGCATTTAAAATGCTTGAGAAAAAGAAACTTAGTAAATTAAATAATCAAGCGACTACTTGATAATAAGTTATTATAAAATTTTAATATATAAAAAAGGGTTACTAGATATATACTAAACATGGAAAAATAGAAGACAATAACAAAAGAAGTACTATATAATAGGATTTAAGAAAAGACTCCTAAATTAAAACTTCTAAAAGTATGTCATTCTATTTCTCCATGTTTTTTGTAGTTTTTAATAATAGAATATAGGTATATATTTTTAGTTGTATATTTGAGGTTATTAATATGAAAAAGAAAAAGACAATGAAGTTGCAGACAAAGATTACATTATTGATTATTGCAGTAGTCGTTATTTCTATATCGATAATTATTTCTTTAGTTGTATCATGGATGAATAAAAATATTGAAAATAATGCTAAAACTAATATTATGAATGTAGCTGAGATGGTTGCTAATTCTAAAGAGGTAGTAGAGGCACTGAAAAATAAGGATTCTACACATATAATAGGTCCTTATATTAATAATCAGCTTAAGCACTTAGATCAGATTGAGTATATAATCGTAGCTGATAAAGAGGGTATAAGATATTCTCATCCAAAGCCAGAAATGATAGGGCAAAAGTTTGTTGGAGGAGATGAAGGTAGAGTTATTAGAAATGAAGAAACGTACATTTCTGAAGCTACAGGAACTTTAGGAAAATCATTAAGAGCTTTTGCTCCGATATATGATTTGGAAAATAAGAATGAGATAGGTTTTGTGTGTGTTGGAACACTTATTAGAAGTGTTGAAACAGCTAAACATACATCGATTACAAATATAATTTTAATAGGATTAGGTGGGTTAGCAGCAGGAATAATAGGGGCATTTTTATTGGCTAGTAATATAAAAAATACTTTAATGGGCCTTGAACCGGATGAAATAGCAAGACTTTATAATGAAAAAATTGGGATACTAGATGCCATTCATGAAGGTTTAGTGGCTATTGATTTTAAAGGTAGGATTACGTTGATAAATGATTCAGCTTTAAATATTTTGCACTTTGAAGATACTATTGATAGGGAAAATATTATAGGGAAAATGATAGAAGATATTATTCCGAATAGCCCTATGACAGAAGTGTTGAAATCTGGTATATCTGAATTTGAGCAAGAACAGAGAATTAATGACACTATAATAATGACTAATATAGTTCCAATAACTAGCGGAGAAAATATTATAGGTGTAATTGCTAGTTTTAGGGATAAAACAGAGGTAAGAAGAATGGCAGAAGAGTTAACGGGTATTAAAAAGATGACATGGTCTTTAAGAGCTCAAAATCATGAATTTATGAATAAGCTTCATACTATATCAGGTCTTATACAGTTAGAAGAATATGATGAGGCATTACAGTTTATATCAGAGTTAGCTAAAGTAAGAAGTAAAGTGAGTAAGACTTTAACTGAAAATATAAAAGATCCATCAATATCAGCTTTGCTACTTGCAAAGTATAACAAGGCTGAGGAATGTAGAATTAAATTAAAGATAGATGAAAAATCATACCTTAAAAAATTACCTAATCATATTACCTCTGAAGAGATTGTATCTATTGTAGGGAACTTAATAGAAAACTCTCTAGATGAAGTGAAAAATGATGGTACTGGAATTGTATATATAAAAATAGTGGAAGATGAAGAGGTATTAAGAATAGAAGTTAAAGATAATGGTTGTGGAATCCCCATAGAGTATAGGGAAAAGATATATGAGCAAGGATTTTCAACAAAGGAAGACCAGCGTGGGCATGGTATGTATATTGTAAAAAAAATTATTGATGATTTGAATGGTACAATAAATCTTAATGTAGAAAGTGGTGTATTTTGGGATATTATTATACCTATGACAAGGGGGTAAAAAATTGATTGAAGTAATGATTATTGAAGATGACCCTATGGTTAGGGAGATAAATTCTAAGTTCTTAAAAAGAGTGGAAGGATTTAATTTGTATAAAGCAGTTTCGAACCTTGATGATGCGAAACAATTTATTTCTGAAAAAAAGCCTGATGTAATATTATTGGATGTATATCTTCCTAATGAAAATGGAATTGATTTCTTAAAATGGATAAGAGCGGAAGAAATAGATATTGATATTATTTTAATTACAGCAGATAAATCTATAGAAAGAGTTCAAGAAGCCTTTAGAGGAGGAGCTGTAGATTATCTTATAAAGCCATTTAGTTTTGAAAGATTTAAAGAATCACTTATTCAATTTAAGGGTAGATACTACAAACTTAAAAAAGGTGATGTAATTGAGCAAAGTGACTTAGACAAAATAATTTCAAGTTCTAATGTATACCAAAGTGAAGATGAATTTGTTAAGGGGCTTAATAGATATACTTATAAATCTATATGGGATGAAATAGAAAAAGGAAATTATGAATATTATACAGCAGAGCACTTAGCAGAAAAACTTGGGATAGCAAGAGTGACAGTTAGAAGATATCTTGAACATATGGAGAAAGAGAAAAAATTAAACAAGTTAGTTGAATATGGCAAGGTAGGTAGGCCTCAATATAAATATTATAAAGTTTAACTAAAATAATAAGATTTTAATCATAAAAAATTATTTTATATTGAAAATCTTACATGTATGTAACCTTAATGTAAGATTTGAGTATAGTTATATTTTAAGATTTATAGTAATATTAATAAATAGATAAAAGAAATAAGAGAAATGAGGTATAAGTAATGGAATTTATAGAAATTTTAAAGGCCATTTTTTTAGGTGTAGTTGAAGGAATTACAGAATGGCTTCCTATAAGTAGTACAGGACATATGATACTAGTAGATGAATTTTTACAACTAGGTATGTCAGACGCATTTAAAGAAATGTTCTTTGTAGTTATTCAACTTGGTGCAATAATGGCTGTTGTTGTTTTATATTGGAAGAAGATTTTTCCTTTTTCATTTAAGAACAAGCAGTTCATTCAAAAAGATATATTTATAATGTGGTTTAAGATAGTTATAGCATGTATACCAGCTGCAATAGTTGGTTTAATGTGGGACGATGAAATAAATGCATTATTTTATAATTTCCAAACAGTAGCTATAGCACTTATAGTATTTGGTATTTTATTTATAGTAGTAGAAAACTACAATAAAGGTAAAATTCCTGTAATAAGAAACTTAAATCAATTGACTTACAAAGCGGCAATAATAATAGGATTATTCCAGTTAATAGCAGCTATATTCCCAGGAACATCACGTTCTGGAGCTACAATATTAGGAGCATTACTAATAGGTGTATCTAGAGAAGTTGCAGCTGAGTTTACATTCTTCTTAGCTATTCCAGTAATGTTTGGAGCAAGTTTACTAAAGCTACTTAAATTCGGATTTGTGTTTACAAGCTTTGAACTAGTGGTATTAGGAGTAGGTATGGTAGTTGCATTTATAGTTTCTATATTAGCAATCAAATTCCTTGTTGGATACATAAAGAAGCATGACTTTAAAATATTTGGATGGTACAGAATAGTACTTGGATGTATATTATTAATGTACTACTTCTTTGCAATGTAAATTTAATAATTAATTATAGTATAAGCTATAGTAATTAATAAGCTCCTTTTGTGATAACAGTTTTATTAGACTGTATATCACAAAGGGAGCTTATATTATAATTTCTATAGTTTTTTTAGTTATAATCATAAATATATAATAATGCTATATATTTGAATATTGATTAAATTTTATATATTACTATCCGTTATATATTTCTTCATCTAAGTTATTTTCTGACTTAGAAACATAAACTGCAGTTGCAGCATCACCAACAACATTAAGAGCAGTAACTAACATTTCTATTGGTCTGTTTATTGCAAGTATTAATGAGTAAGCAAGAACTGCTGCATCATTGTTATAACCCATACCTGTTAAAACAGTAAATAGTATTATTGCTCCAGCACCTGGCGCAGCTGGTGTACCTATTGATGCTATTAAAGCAAGTAAAGCTATTATTATAATATTACCTACTTTTACTTCATATCCTGCACTAGCTGCTATAAATATTGCTGCTATAACTTGCATTATTGCAGTTCCATTCATATTTATAGTCATTCCAAGCGGGAGAGTGAAAGATGCTATTTCTTCGTTTACACCTAATTCTTCAACTACAGTTTTAGTGTTTAAAGGTAGAGTTGCAGCTGATGAAGATGTAGAGAATCCAAATAATGCAACCTTAGTAATTTTCTTAACGAATACTAATGGGTTTAAACCAGTAGTAAAGTATACAAATAGTGCATATCCTAAAGTTAAAAATACTAATAATGCTAGTGTAGCGACTCCAACATATGCAAGGGCAGGTCTTAGATGCTCAACTCCATATATTGCAAATGTTCTAGTTATTAAAACAAATATTGCTATTGGTCCAAACTTAGTTATTACAAAAGATAAGAATGTAGTTATTATCTTGTTTATATCTTGCAATAAGTTCTTTAAAACTAAAATTTGATTCCCTAAAGTGTTTATACAGATTCCTGTAACGCTAGCTAAGAAAACTATTGATAAAACACGTCCATTTTCACTAAATACTGAAGTGATGTTATTTGGTATAGCTTGTACAAATACTAATAGTGGGTTACTTCCAACAGTACCTTCACTAGAAGCTATATCATTTATGCTTACATTGAATAATCCCATTTTATAAGCTGTCATTCCAAATATTCCAGCTAAAACTAACGCAAATAAAGATGCCCCTAAAAATCCTAATATTGTTTTATAAGATATACGACCTAATTTTTTAGTATCACTTATGTTACACATAGCAAGAGTTATAGAAGTAAATACCATAGGCACTATTACTAATTGTAATGAGTTTATAAATAATTGACCTACTATGTAAAATAATCCTATTGCCCCTTGACCTTCAGGTTTACTTATATCTTGGAATAATAAGTTATTAATCATGTTCCAAGTATCGGTATTTCCACTTGATATTAAGTTTTCTCTTAAGAAAATAAAAGATATACCAAGGGCTAACCCTAGTACCAATGCGATTGCCATTTTGATTGCCAGACTGTTGGCATTATTTTTTGAAGTTTGAGTTTTGTTCATAGTATCCTCCACAAGTTGTCTATTTTAGGACACCAAAAAAGCCTTAATACCAAAGATATTAAGGCAAAATACACTTGTTCCGTACATTTCCTTATTAGTCTCACGGGACTATCTTAAAGGTATCCTATATTTTTAAATATACAGTATCAAAAAATAGGTGTCAACAAATTTTTACACAATACTACAAAATTATAAAAGATAAATTTATAGAAAATATATAAAAAAGGAATAAGTCTAATTACATTGCTTTTGAAGTATGTAATACCACCATAAATTGGTATAATAAAGAAGAAAAATAGAATAAGGGGAGGAACAAGGTGGAGAAAATACTTTTAATAGAAGATGATGAAAAAATAAGAACGGAACTAAAAAACTTCTTAGTGAACTACAATTATGATGTAGTGATAATTGAAGAATTTGAAAATATAATAGAAAATACATTAAATGAGAAACCACATTTAATATTATTAGATATAAATTTACCAATTTGTGATGGATATTATATATGCAGAGAGATTAGGAAAAAATCAGATGTACCAATAATAGTGGTAACAAGTAGAGATACAGAAATGGACGAACTTATGAGTATGAATTTAGGAGCAGACGACTTTATCACAAAGCCATATAACACACAAATACTTCTAGCACATATAAATTCAATATTAAAAAGGGCATACAAAAAAACATCAGTAGAAGTTCTAAACTATAAAAAATTAGAGCTAGATTTATCAAAAAACAGCATTTATTTTGATAATAAAGAACTGGAATTAACTAAAAATGAGTTTAGAATTCTTAATTGCTTAATTAAGAATCAAGGAAAAATAGTATCAAGGGGAGATTTGATGGACTATTTATGGGATTTAGATTTATTTATTGATGATAATACTCTAACAGTAAATATAAATAGACTTAGAAAAAAGTTAGAGTTAGTAGGCTGTAATGACTATATACAAACAAGAAGGGGTGTAGGCTATATAATGCCGTAATTTATGAGTATAAGGGAATATATAAAAGACAAACAACTATATTTAATCTTAAGATTAGTATTTTTAATATTTGTAGTATATATACTGAATTTACTTCAAGTAGAGCGTATAACCATTAATTTTATAATTATTTTATGGATAGTACTAAACTCTATTGAAATTATTTATGATTATAATAAAAAAGCCAGTTATTACAATGGATTACAAAGTATATTAAGTGATTTGGATAAAAAATATTTGCTTCCAGTATTAATACAAAGACCTGAATTTATAGAAGGGCAAATATTATATGATGTTCTTAGTATTACAGATAAGTCTATGAATGAAGAAGTAAATCAATTTATATATTTACAAGAAGAATATAAAGAATATATTGATATGTGGGTGCATGAAATTAAAACACCTATAGCTTCTAGTAAACTAGTAATAGAAAATAATAAAAATCAACACACTCTAAGTATATTAGAAGAAATAGAAAAAGTGGAAAATTACATAGAGCAAGTATTATATTATTCAAAAAGTAACGAATTAGAGAAAGACTATATAGTAAAAGAGATAAACTTAAGGCAATGTGTAAATAGTGTCATAAAAAAAAATAAAAAACCTATTAGAGAAAAGAACATTGTAATAGATATACATGACTTTGATAAGAAGGTTTATTGTGATAATAAGTGGTTAGAATTTATTCTAAATCAAGTTATTATCAATGCTATAAAGTATATAGGAAATAATAATATTAATAAAAAACTAGGAAAAGAGAGTGGAAAAATAAAGATTTATATAAAAGAGAATAACAATAATACAGAGTTATTTATTGAGGATAATGGAATAGGAATAGATATAAAAGATTTAAGAAAGGTATTTGAAAAGGGGTATACAGGATTAAATGGTAGGGTACTTAAAAAATCAACAGGCATGGGACTTTATATTTCTAAAAAGTTAGCAGATAAAATGAACTTAGGAATATCTATAGATTCAAAAATTAATGAATGTACAGTAATTAAAATTACATTCCCAGAAAATACTATGACGAAAATATAACCGAACCTTACATTTCTGTAAGTTTTGTGTAAGTTTAAGTTATTAAAGAAAACCTCTAATATCTATAAACTATAAATATAAAGCAAATAAAAATCTATTAAAAGTAGCTAGATAATATATTCAAAATATAAAATTTAGTATCTGTATTAGATAATAGGTGAGATATTTAAGGGAGGTAGAATATGAGTACAGTATTACAAGTAAAAAATATAGAAAAGTATTATGGAAATAAAAAGAATCTAACCAAGGCTATAAATAATATTTCCTTTGAGGTAGATAAAGGTGAGTTTGTAGGGGTAATGGGGCCAAGTGGAAGTGGTAAAACTACTATATTAAACTGTATATCTACAATAGATAAGGTAACAACAGGATCTATAATGATAGAAGGTAAAGACATAACAACTTTATCTAGGAAAAATATAGAAAAATTCAGAAGAGAACATTTAGGATTTATTTTCCAAGATTTTAATTTACTAGATACATTAACTGTTTATGAAAATATATCTTTAGCATTATCAGTTATTGGAGTAAAGGGGAATGAGATAGATATAAAAGTTAGAGAAGTAGCAAAAAAACTGAATATATTAGATATATTAAATAAGTTCCCATATGAAATATCTGGAGGACAAAAACAAAGAGTGGCATCAGCAAGAGCAATAATAACCAATCCATCATTAATACTAGCGGATGAGCCAACTGGAGCACTTGACTCTAAATCAGCAAGAATATTACTCGAAAGCATGGAAGATTTAAATGAAAGCTTAAATTCTACAATAATGATGGTTACTCATGATGCCTTTACAGCAAGTTATTGTAAGAGAATATTATTCATAAAAGACGGTAAAATCTTTAATGAACTTATAAGAGGAAATGATAGCAGAAAAGAATTTTTCAAAAGAATAATAGAAGTAGTTACACTTCTTGGAGGTGACTGCGACAATGTTATTTAAGTTATCTTCAAGAAACGTAAAAAGAAGTATAAGAGATTATAGTATATACTTTTTGACTTTGGCTTTAGGTGTATGTATATTTTATGTATTTAATTCACTAGAATCTCAAGCAATAATGATGGATTTATCAGAAAGTAAAAAACAATATGTAGAGTTGATAACACAGGTTATTTCAATAGTTTCAGGACTAGTATCTTGTATTTTAGGTTTTCTAGTAATATATGCAAATAACTTTATAATAAAGAAAAGAAATAAAGAGTTTGGTATATATATGACCTTAGGAATTAGCAAAAACAAAATATCATTAATTCTATTTGTTGAAACTATTATAATAGGGATATTATCTTTGGTTGTTGGTATTTTTGTAGGAGTATTTTTATCACAGGGACTAGCAGGTATAACGGCTAAACTTTTTGAAACAAATATGACTAAATATCAATTTGTGTTTTCTAAAGAAGCTACTTTAAAAACATCTTTCTACTTTGGAATAATGTTTATAGTAGTAATGTTTTTAAACTTTATAGTTGTATCAAGATATAATTTAATTGATTTAATAAACAGCTCAAAAGCTAATCAAAAGCTTAAGGGAACAAACTTAGCTATATCAGTAATACTGTTTATATTATCTATAGTTTGTTTAGGGTTTGCATATAAATTTATACTAGAAAATCAGCTCGTAGATTTAAATGGAAAAGAATTTGAAAGAGCTATGATTTTAGGAGTCATAGGAACTGTATTATTCTTTAGAGCATTGGCAGGATTTTTAATAAAAATTACTCAAAATAGTAAAAATTACTATTTGAAAAATCTTAATACTTTTACACTTAGACAGTTAAATAGCAAAATAAATACTCACTATATATCTATTAGCATAATATGCTTAATGTTATTCATAGCAATAGGTATGTCTTCAACAGGAATTGGCATGAAAAACTCACTTAAAAACACTGTTGAGTTTCAAACATCTTTTGATATGTCAATGTATGTAGCTGTTGAAGAAGAAAAAGATAATATCGAAATAGATGAATATTTAAAGGCTCAGGGAATATATTTGGATGACTATGCAAGTGAAACTGTAAAGTATGACTTATATAATAACAACATTTCTTTTAAAGAAACATTTGAAAATACTAATGATCAATTCTTAAGTAAACAAATAGAGACAATGAGAGACTTCAATGTGCCTATAATTAAAATATCTGAATATAACAAGCTTATGAAAATGCAAAATAAAAAAGAAATTGACTTAAAGAAAGATGAAGTTATATTACTTACAGATATGTCATCGATGAAAGATCCAGTAGCGGACTTTATAGAAAAACATGATTTTATGGAAATTAATAATAATAAGCTAAAGATAAGTAAAAAGTATGAATATGAAGCTATAGAAACACTTCCAATGAGTATGAATTTTTTAACTCTAATAGTAGATGATAATCAAGTTGAGAATATGGATATTTATAAAAAATTCTTAAGCTTAAATTATAAAGGAAACAAAATAGATACAGAAGAAAGAGTTCTAAAGGATTTTGAAGAGATAGCATCTAGCGTGCAAGATAAAAATATGGTTAAAATATCTGCCATTACTAAGATGTTATGTTTTGAAAATAATATGGCAACATCAAATATATTCCTATTTGTAGGTATTTATATAGGAATAGTATTCTTAATATCTAGTGCTGCGGTACTTGCCCTTAGCCAATTATCTGGAGCAACTGAAAGTATAGAAAGATATAAAGTACTTAGAAAACTTGGAGTAAGTACGGATATGATAAATAAATCAATATTTATACAAGTTTTATTGTATTTTGTACTGCCTATTGGACTTGCATTAGTTCATAGTATATACGGAATAAGGGTAGCAAATAACTTTATTAAGGTCTTTGGAGACTATGATATGGTAAGTAACAACATAGTTTCTATAGGTGCTATATTAGTGGTATATGGAGTTTATTTTGTAGCAACATATAATGGCTATAAAAGAATAATTTATAATAATCAATAATTTTATAAAGATATATATCTACATTTTAATTTGAAGTATAAAAAATCACTCTTAAATATTAAGAGTGATTTTTTGCTTATAAAAAGCTAATATAATTAGATAATTTAAGTATATCACTACCAAAAAATAAAATTTTTACTAATGATTAATTATAAATTTGAATTATTATGGATAAATATGACAACAATATATATTTGTAAGGAGGTTATTATGCCATCAAAAGGAATTAATAATATATTTAAACCCAAAAAAAATAAAAGAAAAGCTAAAAAAATATTAACATATACAGCTTTTAGTATAGCAATAGCATTAGTAGTATACGTAGGTTATAAAAATAGTGAATTATTATTTAGTAATTTTCTAACTTCTAAAGAAATACAAAAGAAAGAAGAAATAGTGGAAGAAGTAAAAGAAGAGGTAAAAGAGGTAGACTATTTTGCATCAATACCTGAAAAAACAAAAAAATCAGAAGATAAAGTAATACAAAGCTTATTAGAAAAGGCAGATAAAAATGAAAAAATTGCTATGATATTAAGTGACAAAGGAGCATATCCAGAAGAACTTTTGGAATTAGCATCTAAGAAAGATGAGGTTATTGATTTTGTAGCAGATTTCCCTAATAATAATAGGATAGTATCAAATGATATATCCATAGAAACAGACTATAAAAAAGGTGAGATTCCACTTTTTATACAATGGGATGAAAGATGGGGATATGAAAAATATGGTCCAGATTTTATGGCTGTTAATGGGTGTGGACCCACTTCTTTAGCTATGGTAGCAGTAGGTCTTACTGGAAATACAGATATAAATCCTAAAGTTATAGCTGAGTTTAGTGAGGAAAATGGATACATAGTAAATGGTGTAGGAACTAGCTGGAACTTTATGGATGCTGCAGCTGAAAACTTTGGATTACAATGTAAGGAACTACCTTTAAGTGAGAATGTTATAATAAACACTTTAAAAAGCGGAACTCCGATAATAGCTATTATGGGACCTGGTACATTTACTAGCGTTGGTCATTATGTAGTTTTAACTGGAGTTGATAGTGACAATAAAATAATCATAAATGATTCTGATAGCAAAATAAGAAGTAATCAAACTTGGGATGTTGATATATTCATGAAAGAGACTAAAAATTTATGGTCATTTAAAGCTATATAATTAAACCGCTTAATAATATTATTATAGTGTAGAAAATAAAAATTCACTATAATAATATTATTATAAAATATAGACTAAGAGTTTAGTTATTTATATGATTAGAACTCCAAAACTACCATTTATTCAAAGTATAGCATCTATTCAGTTAATATAATTTACTACACTAGGTATAGTTATAGGAACAATAATACCTTGAACTCATTTTGAGGCAAGTTGTAGGAATGTATCCATTACCACAGGTAATTTTTCTATGGTTAATATTTATTATTTTAAGTTATATGGTATTAGTTATCATAGTCAAAAGTGCTTATACTAAAAAATATAAAGAATTGCTATAATAAACTTATTTAGATAAAAAATAGTAAAAACTCATATCTTGTCAGATATGAGTTTTTTTACTATTTTCTACTGTTTGTAGTTAATTTCGATAGCAAATTATTACTTTTAAATAAGGAAAAAAGTATAAAAATGTGTTAATCTATAAATAGGGGGGAGGGGTCGTTATTAGCGCATCTGAAGTTGTAATTATGGGGATACCAGAAATAATAGTTGTTTATTTATTAGCGAACTCATTTATAGGTAATAAATTAGAATTGAAAAAGATATTGAAAATATCAATTATATACGGAATACTATGTTATATTATTAAAAATTTGCTATATAGTGGAATAGTAACGGTATCAACATTTATTTTAGTAGTAGTTCTATATTCTCTTTCTGCTAAAATAAGTCCACTTATAAGTATTGTGTTGTTTGCATTGACTTATGGGATAAAATTTGTATCTGAATTTATTGTGATAACATTTGCAGATAACCAGGGGTTTGAACTTGCATATGTTTTAAGCAATCCGATTTTAAAGACTATATTTTTATATATGACACTAATAATACCTCTTATAATAGTATATTTAAACTTAAAGAAAGATGTAAATTTATTGAACTTGCATAGAAAAAGAAAAGTTAAAGTAGATAAAGGTGGATTAATTACTCATAGTCTAATTATATTAGGATCATTAAATATAATTATAGTGTCCATAATTGTAGCAACTTCAAGTGTAAATAATTATAGAACATATAAAAATTATGAATTAATTTTTGTTATGATGATAATAGCGAGTGTCATAAGTCTTATAATTATTGTAATTAATTTAGAGAAAAGAAAAGATATAGCTTTAATAGAAAAGAACTTAGTAGCAAGTAATTTAAAACAGATGGAAGAAACTGTTGATTTATTAAGAATACAAAGACATGATGTAATGAATCATTTGCAAATAATTTTGATGCAAATTAATAATGGTAAAAATGAAGATGCAAGAAAATATATTTTAGGATTGGCAGAAGATGTAAAAAATATAGGTATAGTTTTTAATACTGGAAATAATTATATTGATGCAATACTAAATTTTAAAAATAGAAAATGTATTGATTCACAAATAGAGCTAACAGCATGTATTGATAGTTTACTTGAAAATACTTGTCTTGAAGATACTCAATTAAGCTCAATATTTTTAAATATTATAGATAATGCAATAGATGAGCTTAGAAAGTGTGAAGTAGAATATAAATATATTCACGTTGATACATTTATAGAAAAAAATAAACATGTTATATCAATTAAGAATAATGGTCCTAAAATCGAAGACACTGAAAAAATATTTGGAATGGGAGTGTCATCTAAAGGAAGTAATAGAGGCTATGGTTTATTTTCAATTAAGCAATTACTTTTAAAAAATAAATGTAATATTTATGTACTAAGTGATGAAGAGGAAACTGAGTTTATTATTGAAATTCCAGTTCAAAAAAGTGAATTTATAGCGTCGTAATTATCTGAATTTAAAATTTATTTTAAAAATTTTGTTTACAAAACCAAAATTTTACTGTATAGTAGTTTTTAAATAAAAACGGAATAAAAAAAGATAGAGGCCGCGGTCTTTAAAAGTAAGTTTGTGGAGTGAAGCAAGCAGTGAAGCAAACTGAAAGGAAATACCGCCGAAGCATATAGCTAAAGCTAAAAAGCTATATAGTTGGGGTTATGTAGAATATACATAACACTGTCATAAATTTATTTATGGTGAGCTATCATGACAGATATATTTTATTTTTGTAAATAAGTATAATTACTATACTCCTATTTATAAATTCTAAAGAAAAGAATATAGTCTTGAGTGATTTGCTTCACTCAAGACTTTTTTTATTGGAATAATGACTAAAGAGGGAGTGATAGTAATGAATTTAGCACAATCAAACAGAGGGGTATCTAAGAAAAAATTTGGGGAGGGAATTAAAGTACCGCACACATTAGTAATTATTAGCGCAATAATAATCTTTGTTGCTATAGCTACATACTTTGTACCAGGTGGCGCATATGAAAAGATAGTAAATGAAGCTGGTAAAACTGTAGTTGTAGATGGATCATTTACATACGTTGAAAATCAACCACAAGGAGTGTTTGATGTGTTACAAGCACCTATTCAAGGAATCATTGAAGGTGCAGAAATAATAGCATTTTTATTTATAGTGGGTGGAGCATTTAACCTAATATCAAGAACTAAAGCAATAGATTTTGGAATAGTTCGTATAGTTAGTTTATTTAGAGGTAAAGAGATTTTAATAATACCAATAATATTCTCTATGTTTTCATTAGGTGGAGCTGTATTTGGGATGACAGAAGAAGCCGTTCCATTTATTGCAATGATGGTCCCATTAACATTAGTATTAGGGTATGACAGTATTGTGGCAGTTGCCATTACATATTTAGCTTGTAACACAGGATTCGCATCAGCAATGCTTAATCCATTTACAGTTGGTATAGCTCAGTCAATAGCTGAAATACCAATGTTTTCGGGGATTGAATATCGTACGATAATATGGATTATATCAACAATAACAGTAATTACATTTATAATGCTATATGCTAAGAAAATAAAGAAAAATCCTGAGTTAAGTCCAGTCTATGAAAGTGATCAAAAGAAGCGCCAAAACTTAGCTAACTTTGAAAATCAAGATGATACTTTTGATACAGCACATAAGATAATATTATTTTTACTTGCAGCATGTATAGGAATTATAGTTTGGGGTGTATTAGCTAAAGGATTCTGGATTCCTCAAATAGCAGCAGTATTTTTAGCTACAGGATTTATAAGTGGATTAATAGGAAAATTAAGCCCAGATGAAATGGCAGATGCATTTATATTAGGTGCAAAGGATATGATAGGTGCAGCGGTAATGTTAGGATTTGCAAGAGGTATAGTAATAGTAGCTGAAAATGCTAGCATAATAGACACTATATTATTCCACTTGGCTCAAGTATTAGGAACTCTTCCTGGTTTAATAGCATCATACTTAATGCTTCCAATACAAATGTTTATTAATTTCTTTGTAAGCTCTGGTTCAGGTCAAGCAGCATTAACAATGCCTATACTTGCACCACTTGGAGACTTAATAGGAATATCTCGTCAGTTAACAGTTTTAATATTCCAACTGGGGGATGGATTTTCAAATGCAATGTTCCCAACATCAGGTATACTAATAGCTTGCTTAGGGCTTGCTGGAATTCCTTATGGAAAGTGGTTAAAGTGGATATTACCATTACAAGGTATATTATTTGTTTTTGCAATAGCATTTATAACAATAGCTCAAGCAATTGGATGGAACTAATAAAATAAAAGGGGGAATTTTTAATGAAGAAAATATTATTAAATGAAGGTCAAAAAATAAAAGATAGATTAGCAGAAATAAGTGAATTTTTATATAATAATCCAGAGCTTGGTAACGAAGAGTACAAAGCATCTGAAACATTAATATCTTTCTTAGAAGAGCACAGTTTTATTGTAGAAAGAAAATTTTTAAACATAGATACAGCATTTAGAGCAACTTATGATAGTAATAAGGAAGGTCCAACAATTGGATATTTATGTGAATATGATGCGCTTCCAGAAATAGGACATGGTTGTGGACATAATATGATAGGACCAATGTCAGCAGGAGCAGGTGTTATTTTAAGTAAAATATTAGATGAGGTAGGAGGACGTATTATAGTATATGGAACTCCAGCTGAAGAAACTAATGGAGCTAAAGTAATATTTGCAGAAAATGGAGTATTTGATGAACTAGATTGTGCTATGATGGTACATCCTTCAAGTAATACAACAAAAAGTGGGGATACTATAGCACTTTATCCTCTACAATTTACATATAAAGGGAAAACGGCTCATGCAGCAGCAAGTCCTCATGAAGGAATAAATGCTCTAAATAGTGTTATTCAATTATTCAACGGAATAGATGCTCTACGTCAACATGTGACACCAGATGTTAGAATGCATGGAATAATAACTAGTGGTGGTGTAGCTGCAAATATTGTTCCAGATGAAGCAACTGCACAGTTTTATTTTAGAGCAGCAAAGAAGGAAACCTTAGAAGATGTATTAGTAAAAGTGAAGCAGATTGCAGAAGGTGCAGCTCTTATGACAGGAGCAACACTTCATATGGAAAGATATGAATTACCATATGACAATCTAAAAACTAATGAAAACTTATCAGAGGCATTTAATGAAAACTTAAGAAGTCTTGGAATTACTGAAATAGGAGAAAAAGAGTCTGCAGGATCAAGTGATATAGGTAATGTAAGTCATATAACTCCAACAATTCATCCATATATAGGAATATCAGAGTGTCATATAACTGGCCATAGTAGAGAATTGGCAGATGCTACAGTGACTGAATTTGGACATGAAAGATTATTAACGGCTGCACTAGCATTAGCTTATACAGGATATGATGTTCTAACTAATAAAGTTAATTTAAAATAATAAATAAAAAATCTGTATTGAAACAATATTAAAATTTGTTTTAATACAGATTTTTTTGTGTTTAGAGAGATTACATTTTAGCATCAATGATTTGAATAAATTATGAAGCTTAGACGCAGTGATAAATATTCTTAAATAATGTTGCGTGCGCAATGAAAAGATGTTGCGTACGCAATGAAATGGTGTTATAGTATATTATGTTAAAAAAATAAAGTTTAAATAGTGTATTAAGGAGGTAAAGGATGAGTCAATCGAGCAGTAGTCAAGTAGAACTGGGAACTGAACCTATATTTGGATTGCTTATGAAATTTGCTATTCCAGCAATTATAGGTATGGTTGTAAACATGTTATATAACGTAGTAGATAGAATGTATATAGGAAATATACCTGATATAGGAGGGCTTGCTATAACAGGGGTAGGAGTAACTATGCCTATAACGTCAATAATAACAGGTATAGGAATGCTTGTTGGTATAGGTACATCAGCAAGTATATCACTATCATTTGGTGAAGGTGATTTTAAAAGAGCTCAAAAATATTTAAACAATGGTTTTGTATGTATAATAATTGCTAGTCTAACAGTAGCTATATTAGGTAATATATTTGCTACACAAATAGTATCATTCTTTGGCGGTAGTGAAAGTACCATGCCATTTGCACTTGCATACTTAAGACCTTTAATGATAGGTACAATTTGCAATTTATGTGCATTTGGACTTAACCACTCTATAAACTCAGATGGCAATCCCAAAATAGCAATGTTTACCATGATAATAGGTGCTACTATAAATATAATACTAGATCCAATATTTATATTTGGATTAGGCCTTGGAATACAAGGTGCAGCATATGCAACAGTTATATCTCAATTTATAGCAGGATGCTGGGTAATATTATATTTTACAAAATCTAAAAAATCGACTTTGAAGCTTAAGTATTCTGACTTAAGATTAGAGTCAACAATAGTTAAGAGAATATTTATGATAGGTATGGCACCATTTATAATGCAGGTTGCAGGAAGTGCTGTTCAAGTTGTTGCAAATAGAGCTCTTATGACATATGGAGGGGATTTAGCTATAGGTGCTATGGCAGTTATAACATCAGTGTGTAGTATATTTATAATGCCTGTATTTGGTTTAAATCAAGGAGCACAACCTATAATAGGATACAACTATGGAGCTAAAAAATATGACCGTGTTAAGAAAACTTACGTTTATGGATTAATTTCTTGTACGGTAATATTGCTTTTAAGCACTTTTATAATATTATTCTTACCAGAAAAGGCTATAGGTATGTTTACGAAAGATCCAGAGCTAATAGCTATAGGTGTAGAAGGAATAAAAATCTATCTTATAGCTCTACCAGTTATAGGTATACAAATGACAGCATCAAACTACTATCAAGCTATAGGCAAACCTAAAAAAGCTATGGCTATAGGTTTATCAAGACAGGTTTTAATTCTTATACCAGCATTTTTAATAATACCAAGATTTCTGGGGCTTCGAGGTGTATGGCTTGCAGGACCAGTTGCAGATTGTATTGCAGTTTGTATATCAGGGATAGTTATATTTAGAGAAATGAAAAGTCTTGGAAAAAATGAAGATGGAGAAGCTCTTGTTAATGGCGATGAAGCTGTAGTATAATATATGTCATTATAACCTATAAAATATGAGGTGATGACTTGAATATAAGTAAAGATCAATCTATGGCAAGTTATATTAGTAGCTTCTATAGATTAGGCGCAAGTTTTTTATCAAAAGAATATAAAGATTACGGCATTGGATCAGGACAATATCAGTTTTTGTTTTCACTTTATCTAGAAGATGGAGTAAGCCATGATAAGCTAACAGAGAAAATGTCTGTAGATAAAGCCACGACAACAAGAGCTATTATGAAGTTAGAAGAAGAAGGTTATGTTAAGCGTGTACTTGACGAAAATGACAAAAGAAAGTATAAGATTTTCTTAACAGATAAAGCTATAGAAAAGAAAAAAGAGATCCTGGGAATTGGTAGAGATTGGGAACAAAGGCTGATTGGATGTCTAGATACGGAAGAAATTAAATGCTTAGAGTATATTTTTAAAAAGATGTCAATAAATCAAGAAAAGTATAGGCATGAAAAAGACCATAAAAATAAAAATAGTAATATAGAATAATTGCTAATGAAGACGATATAAGGATTTTATATCGTCTTTTTATGTTTGGAATTGCCTTATAAGAGTTTTTTACAATTAAATAGTTGACATAGATGGATTACAAATGTAATATGTAATTAAGATTACAACTGTAAGCTGAGGAGGGATAACTTTGAATCAAATAACAGAATCAGAATTAGAAGTAATGAAAGTACTTTGGAAGTTAAATAGTGCGACAAGTGCACAGATCATCGAAAGCCTAGAAAATAATAGTGACTGGAAACCAAAAACTATACAAACCTTAATAACAAGGCTAGTAACAAAAGAAGCTATAGAGGTAGATAAAAGTAATAAAAAATCATACATATATTATCCAAAAATTAGTGAAGAACAATATAAAAACTATGCAAATGAATCTTTTCTAAAAAAGCTTTATAATGGCTCAATAAATCTAATGTTATCTAGTTTTATAAAAGATAAAAAACTATCAAAAGAAGACATTGATGATTTAAAAAAGCTCCTTGAAGAAGAGAACTAAGGGGTTAAAGGAGGGGTAAAGTGGAAAAATTATGGGATATTGTATTACAGGCTTCTTTTTACGGAACTATAGTTGGAGTATTTATACTTGTAACTAAAAAAGTTTTAAGAAAGAAGCTTAATGGAAGATTTCATTATTTAATATGGATGTTGCTTATAATAAAACTTATAGTACCAGTAGGTCCAGAAAGTAATATAAGTATATTCAATAAAATACCAGCTTATAATGTTTATAAATATAATGCTGAAAATACTAATGAATATTATGAACAAGCAGGAAATAAAGAAAACACAGGTATACAAGAATCAGAAAATAATATTGTAACTGGAAGTTACAATAATAATATAGATATAAGTGGAAATATTGAAAGTAGCATCAAAGATTATTTACCTTTTATATGGATAATAGGAACAATAAATATAATAGCTGTAATGTTATTTTCACAGATTTTCTTATGTAAGAAGATTAGATTAAACAATAGAGACAATGAAAATAGTATAGAAGAAAATTTAGATAGGTGTAAAAATAAAATGGCTATAAATAGAGATATTAAAGTTGTTGTAAATGATTTTGTAAATACACCTTCACTATTTGGAGTAATAAAACCAAAAATCCTAATACCTAGTTCTATGATAAATCTATCAGACAAAGAATTAGAGTATATATTTTTACATGAGTTAGCTCATTACAAAAGGAAAGATATATTATTTAACTATATTTTATTAATTCTTCAAGCTATTCATTGGTTTAATCCAGCAATATGGTATCTCTTTAAAAGAATTAGAGAAGACATGGAATTAGGCACAGATGAAATAGTACTTAAAAATCTTGATGATAAAGAACATAAGGAGTACGGAAAGGCAATATTAACAGTATTAGAAAAAATAAAATCTTCAAAATTCACACCTGGAGTGTTGGGTATTATCGAAGATAAAAAGACTGTTAAAAATAGGATAGAGATGATTAAAAATATGAAACTAAATAAGAATAAAAAGCTAGTATTCACTATATTTGGTATGATAGCAATAATCTTATTAGGTGTAATATTACTTACAAGTCAAAAAGAAAGTGAAGAAAAAGATTATATAGATGAGTTATATAGTTATAAATCACAATATATTGGAGATGCAAGCAACATAAGTAATTTAGTAAATAAGTTACCACTATCAAAGTATAAGGATGAAGGAATTGAGTTGCAGACAGAAACAGAACCTTATGGTTTGAATATGTCTTATACTATAAAAGGCAAGAATGGTGATGAACTTGTAAAATTAGAAAATGATATATATTCAAATAGTGCAGTATTATTTTCACTAATAAGCAATTTAGGATATGTCCAATATGAGGTTGAAATAGGAAATGATAAGATTGTATTAAAACATTCAAGAGAAGAGATTAGCCAAAGGCTTAATATAGATATAAATTCTGTAGGAAATGATATAGAATCCTTTAGAAAATTTGTTATAGAAAAGAGCTTAAATAATATAGGGGATTTAGATTACTTAATTTCAAATGCATTAATTAATTCAAGGGAAATAAGTAAAGATGGGGAAGTAGCAACAGAGGGACATGTAATATTAGAAAAAGAAGAAAGTGAAAATTCTCTTAAAGTATACTTAATTAGTAGTGGAGGTAGCTTTGGGTTTGAAAATGGTATTTTTACGATAATTTCAGGGTATGGATCGATTCCAATGGTGATGGATTTTTCAAAAGATAAAAATGGAAATCTAACTCATGTTAACACTGAATTGCCTATGGATGGAGCTGACAATGAAAGCTCAATAAAGAAGATGTTCCCTAAACATTTACATAAAGCTGTCTTAAATGACGCTTCTAAATACAAAGATGCAATAGAAAGGCAACAAGAAGCGCAAGCTCAAATATACTTAGATAGTATAGGGAGAAATGCTAAGGTTCAAGCTGAGCCAGTAGAAAAAGAATTAGCAGATATTAATATTAACGCTTCAAATACTTTAATTGAAAATGAGGATTTGTTTGCTTATCCATATTGGATTGGAAATAGAGAAGAAATAATCGATGGTGTTAGATATATTTATGAACAATCTCACAGTAGAGACGCTGGATATGATGTGATATCTTATACAAAGAAAGATGATAATGACAATCTTATTGAGCAATATAAATATAGAATTAACGGAGTAAATCCTGAGTTAGTACAATAAATTTATAACTCTAATTATGTAATAATATGTATATATAGAAAGAAAAAGATGATATAATTTTATTGAAATATCTTAAAGAATCTAATTAGAAGAATATATATATTGCATAAGGGGGTCCCCATGAGAATAGCAGTAAATAAATCATATATAAATAGAGGAAATCTATTTTTTACTGGAATATCATTAATTGTAGTAGGAATTGTTACCTTATATGGAAGAGCAGATTTTTTAAATATGGTAATGAAAGCTATATCATTTGCATTTATATTAAATGGAGTATCTCAAATTATAAGTGTATTTGTAAATAAAAAAGATGATGTAGCCAATAATGCGACTTTAAGTCAATCTATGTTAAATTTAATATTAGGAACTAGCTTATTGTTATTACCTAATGTATCACTATCAATATTACCAATAATATTTGCACTATATTTAATACTAAATGGCATAGCTAAACTAATTACTATAGCTATATATTTAAAAAACGATATAAATGTAAAGTTAGGTTTAGTAATGAAGTGTATAATTTACTTTGTATTTGGGGTTACATCATTACTAGATCCTTTGATACATTTAAATGGAATTTTATTTATTATATCAATATATTTATTTTTATTTGGACTAGATTTTATGAAAGATTTTATTAGTGAAATAATACCACAAAAAACTAAAAACAAGATAAAGCGTAAAGTTAGAATAACATTACCTGTGTTTTTTGTAGCACTAATGCCACATAGAGTATTAAAAAAAATAAATGAATATTTTGATGTTAGTAACGATATAGGAATAAGTAGTGAAAACAATGAAGAACCTGATTTAGAAGTATTTATACATGTAACTCCTAGTGGAGTTGGTGTAGTAGGCCATGTAGATTTGTTTTATAATGGAGAGATGATGTCTTATGGTAATTATGATGAATCATCTTATAAGCTATATGGTATGGTAGGTAGAGGAGTACTATTTAGTTGTGATAAAGAAAAATATATTGATTTTTGTATTAATTATGGCAAAAAGACACTATTTAGCTATGGGCTAAAATTAAATGAAGCTCAAAAGCTTAGTATAGATAATCGAATTAAAGATATAAAATCAGATTTAGTGGAATGGAAGCCTCCAGTAGTATTAGCAAACAAGGACGAAGATATGAGTAAGTATACAGATTATGCAAGTATGCTATATAAATCTACAGGTGCACAGTTTTTCAAATTTAAGTCGGGTAAATTTAAAACTTATTTTGGATTAAATACAAATTGTGTACTGTTAGCAGATAGTGTTATAGGACGTTGTGGAACGGATATTTTAGGGGTTAGTGGAATAATTACACCAGGAGCTTACTATGAATACTTGAAAAATGAATTTGCCAAAAGAAATAGCATGGTTGTAACAAGAAATATTTACACGGATAAGTCTGTAAGTTTAAAAGAAGAGAAATGTTTATAAATTATAAAGACGCTTTACTTTAAAAGAGTAACAGTGTCTTTTTTTATCAGAATTATAGTTCATTATTGATTAGGATAACGTTATCAATAATTAAGTTAAGATATCCACCATTTTTAATATGAAAATGCATCTTAATGATTAAAATTTGATTTAATAGCTGTGGATTATACAAAGTTATTAACAAGTAAGTTTAGCATACCATTATATTAAAATAACTGAAAAAATAATACTTTCAGCAATCTAATCTATCTTAAAATAAAAACTTCTCTTTCCATAATATAGGTAAGAGAAGTTTTTTTGCGATAAATTAAATTATATATTTTAAGAATTTTTTTTACATTTTCTACAGATACCATTAAAAATGATGTCGTAGGAAGTAATAGATATGTTTTCTTCTTCTGAAACAGAATTAATAAACTTATCTATTGTATCTGACTCAAGGTCATAAATCTCACCGCAACTATTACAAATTAGATGAGCGTGTGAACTTACATTTTTATCAAACCTATCAGGTTGATTAGGCATGCTAACCTTACTTATAAAGCCATTGTCAACTAATTGAGCTAAATTTCTATACACAGTTCCTAAACTTAATTCAGGGTTATCTTTTTTTAGATGATTATAAATAAAATCAGCTGTAGGATGTATATCACTCTCAAGTATTGTATCCAGAATTAGTTTTCGTTGTTTTGAGAACTTCATAACATTCCTCCTTTAGAATAATAATAGTAATTATTATTAATATTATTCTAAAAAAATATACCCTGATTGTCAATTATTATTGTATGGTAAGTTTAGGAATACATATTAATACAATTAGAATTTTTCAGATTTTACTTCAAAGTATGATTGAGGATGGTCGCATACTGGACATTTTGCTAATGCTTTAGGTCCTACGTGAACATGGCCACAGTTCATACATCTCCATTCAACTGATTCTTCTTTAGCAAATACTTTTTCTTCCTGAACATTCTTTAATAGTTCTAAGTATCTTTCTTCGTGTTGCTTTTCGATTTTACCAACAGCTCTTAATAAGAATGCTATTTGAGTGAATCCTTCTTCTTCTGCATCTTTAGCAAATTGCTCATACATATCAACCCACTCGTAGTTTTCACCACTAGCAGCATCTTTTAAATTTTCTTCAGTAGTAGGAATACCTTCATGTAATAGCTTAAACCACATTTTTGCATGAGCCATTTCATTATGAGCAGTTTCTTCGAATACTGCAGCTATTTTGTTGTAACCTTCTTTTTTAGCTTGAGAAGCATAGTAAGTATACTTGTTTCTAGCTTGAGATTCACCTGCAAAAGCGGCCATTAAGTTTTGTTCTGTTTTAGTTCCTTTTAAATTCATAGTTAATACCTCCTGAGTAATAGTAGTAATGATTACTATTATTATATTAACCATCTTTAGATTTATTGTCAACAATTTTTTATGATAGGTTAGAAACTTTTAAATATTGTGCAAGATCAATATAGATTTATTTATGAACCTAGTAACATAGAATTAATAATGTTAATATTTAAATATAGATATATAGAAAGGGTGAATATTATGATTAGAGAATTAGAAAATAAAGATATAGATAAAATAATGGAAATATGGCTAGAAAGTACTATAGAAGCTCATAAATTCATGAAAAAACAATATTGGGAGATTAACTATGATACTGTAAAAAATGTGTACATACCAATATCGAATACTTTTGTATATGAAGAGGATGATATTATAAAAGGATTTATAAGTGTTATAAATAATGAGTTTATTGGTGCTTTATTCGTTGATATAGAATCACAAGGGAAGGGCATAGGTAAATGTTTAATAAATTACACATTAGCAAGATATAAAAAATTAAATTTAGCAGTATATAAGGATAATTATAAATCAGTTAAGTTTTATATTAATAGAGGATTTAAGATAATTAAAGAACAAAATAATGAAGACTCGGGATATATAGAATATATTATGGAAAGCACACTCTAATAAAGTGTGTTTTTATACTTTTGATATAATAAGTAACAAGGATATAGAATGATGGAAATAAATTGGAAAATAAATTTCGATACTAGTTATTATAGATTACCTACAGATACAGAATACCATACAAATAAATTTTAGGTGATATATATGTATACAACTATTAGTATGAGTAATTGATATATAATTATCTTAGGGGGCTAATTATATAAAAAGGAGAGAAATTAAATGGGGAAAGATAAGTTTATTAGAATCTTATTAATTACTGTAGGAATTATATTATCAATTATAGGAATCAATGGATTCTTGGCTCCGGCAAATTTACTTAGTAATGGTTTTGCCGGAATAGCAGTTCTTGTAGACTATATGTACAATATTAATATGGGTATTTTTATATTCGTAATAAATATACCTATATTTTTATATTCTAGAAAATATGTAGATAAGGAGTTTTTCTACAGTAGCTTAATAAATATGATTATATATTCTATAGCACTAGGATTTACACAAGATTTATTTGCATTTATAAATATCGATGATATTATGATGCAATCAATATTTGGAGGAGTTTTTGTAGGTATAGGATTAGGATTAATTTTTAAAGCTAATGCATCTTTAGGTGGAATGGATATTGTTACAGCTATTTTAAAAATAAAGTATGATATACCTATAGGATTAACATTTTTATTAATAAACACATTAATAGTGTGTGCTGGTGGGATGATATTTGGTGTTAGGCTGGCTATGTACACTATAGTATCTATGTACATAACGTCTGTAACATTAGAAGCTGCAAAAAATTGCTTTAATAAACAGAAATCTATTTTGCTTATATCAGATAAATATGAAGAAATAGCTGAAGCCATAATGACTAAGATACATAGAGGAGTTACTTTCTTAGAAGCTGAAGGTGCGTATACGAATAATAAAAAGAAGTTAATTTATTGTATAGTATCATCGAATCAAGTTATTAAGGTAAAAGAATTAATATATGAAACTGATGAAAATGCATTTGTATCTATTAATAATGTAGATGAAGTAAGAGGTGGAGGGTTTAAAGTAAAAGCGCTATAGATGAATAAAAGACACTAGTTAATTGGAGAAAGAAGAATTTATAAGAAAATTTGAAAAAAAATAAGTAAGAAATCATACCAATTATTTACAAAGTGCCTTAGGACTGATATAATCAATTACATCATTAAGTACAATTTTACACATAGAAACGTTGAAGCATACTCTTAATATGGGCACCTTGAGTATGTTGAGTTAGTGATGCAACCGGCTATGATTTTTAATCATAGTCTTTTTTTGTTTTAAATATAATTCATTTAACTATGAAATAAACACTAGGCAAAAAAAGACTATAAAAATTAAAATCAATGGAGGGAACAGAAATGAGTAAAAGGAATGGTGTAAAAAGGTTATTATGTTTTATATTTGCATTTATATACCTAGTATACAACTTTAATCCTGGCCTAGTTTTTGCTACAGAGACCAGTAGTCATATGTCAGTAAATATTACTACTGATTCTCAAAAGGTAGAATCAGGTTCATATGTGAAATTTAAAGTTGATTACAACATCAATAACAATGGAGCATTAAAAGAAGGGGACTATATGGAAGTCCAAATTCCTAAAGGACTTGAAAATGTACAAATTGGATGGGAAGGAAATAAGCATTTCAAAGAAATACAGAAAGTATCTGATAGGGTGTATAGACTTGTATTTGGACAGAATGTTAGGTTAGGCTTTCAAGGATACTTTGGATTAGGGGCCATGGCGAGGAATAATACAAACTACGATATCGATGCTACGGTAACTGTATCCCAAGGAGATATAAAATCTAGTAGCACCATAACAATAAGCCCTGAAAGACATGGGGAAGTAGGTACAGAAAATAGAGTTTTAATTAAATATGCACCGACAAATCCTAAGAATAATTACTACACACAAGTAGCTGCACAACGCGGAGAAATTAAACCAGGTTGCAAGACGGTTGATTTCGTAATAGAAGTAAATACTAAAAATGGTTGTTTAGATAAGGTAATTGTAAGTGACCAATTACCTTATGGTATGGAATTAGTAGAAGATTCACTTAAAATTAAAAGGTATTATAACGGTCCTTATGGCATGCAAATAAAAGATGCTAGAGATAAAGTAAAGGATATAAAAAAGTCAAAAGATAATTTTCTCGTTGATTTAGGAAATTTAAATTATGATAACTTAATAACTAAATCTGACACTAATATGTATAGAATAGAATATACAGTAAAAATTTTAGATGATACAATGGAACTTTTGAATACAGCAAAAATAGATTATACAGAAAATGGAGTCAGATTAACTGGAAAAGAAGAATTTGAAGTAATTCCATTTGATTATTCTGGATCTACTATTGGATATAAAAAAGTAGATAGAAACTTTATAGAGCATAATGATCCTAATCAAATCGTTACATATACTATAGTATTTGAAAATAGCAATAGATTTGATAAAGGTGGAATAAATATATTTGATAAATTACATGGAGATGTTAAATATGTTTCAAGTGAAGAGACAGATTACTTTGATGTAAATTATGATGAGAAAACACACATTGTTAATATAACTAATAAAAAAGCATTAGAAGAAAATGTTAGACAAGAAATAAAAATAGTAACAGATTTTTCAAATGTAAAACCTGGGACGACTGTTTCAAATACTCTTTACAATCAAGACGGTAATAGAGTAAGTAACACAGTTAAAACAGAAAAAGAGGAAACACCTTTAGTGCCAGAGGAACCGACGAAACCGGAAGTACCAGTTGATCCAACGAAGCCGGAAGTACCAGTTGATCCAACGAAACCGGAAGTGCCAGTTGATCCAACGAAACCGGAAGTGCCAGTTGATCCAACGAAACCGGAAGTGCCAGTTGATCCAACGAAGCCGGAAGTACCAGTTGATCCAACGAAACCGGAAGTGCCAGTTGATCCAACAAAACCGGAA